>JBEBGH010000247.1:0-8078 GCA_040081565.1 Pirellulaceae bacterium | reverse complement strand
TTGCCGATCTTTGTCATTTGCGGACTAATGTTGTCGCCAAAAAAGCTGATTTCATTGGCAGAATTCGGGAAACGGACGCCGTCTCGTTTGCGGTCGAAATTCGTTTGATTGCCATAGCTGTTGCGGATTTGTTCCATGGACTTGGTCGCGTCATCCAATTCGAATTGATTCAACCAAAGGCTGCGCCAACCCGGTTCACTGGATAATTTCGCAGGCCAACTCATCAAGTTCGCAACGGACTTAAAAAAAACTTTTCCATCGCTGATGATTACTGAACCATTGGGACGCCAATTATTTTGACGCCAATTGCCGATCAGTCCGCGCTCAACCTGAGAAATCGTTTCGTTCAGCGAATCGATGTCCTCGGATGTTCGCTGCGAGACAGCACCTTTCATATCACCATAACGATAAACGCCATCGGTGGTCGGCAATTCGTGGTGAAACTGCCAGGCGCCAATCAGATCACCTCGCAGAAAATTCTCCGGCAAGGATGGCTGAACGCGGAAATTTCGGAACGAACTCAAAGCCGTCAAATCAAATTGTTTGGACAACTCATCAGGCGATTTCTCTAATAGACCAGCAATTTGATTTGTCGTGTCAGAGCTTTCGCCCTCCGCCTCTTTGATTTGATTGATCAATTGTTTCGCCACCTTGGAGTCACCGACCAAGATGTGGCAAAACGCAATTCGAGTTTCAAGTTCCTCGCGGGAAATGGAAGGGTCAGGGTGTCGATCACGAACCTTTTCCAACAGCCGCAGGGCTCCGAGAAAATCAAAACGATCGATGAGGATCGCCGCTAACTGGAACGCTGCATCGTCGCCGATACTGCTGACGAAGTAACGGCGTACGACTTGGCTTAACGCCTCGACATCATTTGGTTTTCCAGAGCGCGCGAGAATCTGTTTGGCTGCGGCGTCGGCATTGATGCGATAGATTTTTAGAGCTTCCGCGTCGAGCCCGGACAGAATCGCTTCCACCTGATCGATCATCGAGAAGTAGGTCTTCTCATCTTGGGAGTACAACGTATCCCCGCATTTTTCTAACACTGCCTGCCACAATTGCGCGGCGACCGTGTAATTCTTGTCGGCCAGATAGCGGTTGGCCTTTTCCAATATCGCTTCCAGATCTGGATCGGTTTTTAACGCGGCAACCGCTTGTGTCTGATCCGTCCCAGTTTTCATCTGCCCAAAGGGTTGGGCCATGACAACTCTGCCAGCAGCACGTTGTCTTACCACGACTTGAGGTGCGGCAGAGCAAGGCACGAGGTTCATGACGGCAGTCAGCACAACGAAACAAATTGCCAACAGGCGAGAGCCGTTTCGCAATCTTAGTTTCGAATTCAGCAAGAATTGTTTCATGATTCCACCTGTGTTATTGATTCCTGCCAAACCAATATCCCAAGAACTGTTCGGCGGCCAAAATCAACAAGATGATCCAGACAATTTGCGGCCAGAACTCGGTTGAGGCTCCGGCAATTTTCTGTTGGTTGAGATCTGCCAAGCCAATCAGTTTGAACTGTTTGCCCCAGAAGTCATTTTCCAATTTTGAAGTGTCGAGTCGTCTGAGGCGGCTTTCATCGGCCGGAGTGTTGGCTGCAAAAAGCGTGATTTCTTGTTCACCGGTAGTTCTGGTTAATCCCAATTCGAAGAAACCTGCTCGAGTCGTCCCATCGAATTGTACGCGGTACAACGTATTTTTCTTGCTATCGTCGCTTTCATCGATTGGTCGAGCGACCGCTTCAATCTTGTCGTTACGCGGATCTCGCAGCGAAACCCGGTTTTGATAAACGGACAAATCGACGGGATATTCGATGGGACTACCCAAAGCTACTTCCGAACGATTCTCATCAGCGCCCACGAGATAATCGATCAAATCCAGCATCACGGGCACGAATGCTCCAGTGATTCCCGGCCAAGTCGTCCAGTCGCCATCGGCGGGAATCGAATACAGAACCACCTTGCCTTTGCCCCAACTTCGCTCGACCATCGCCGGAGAATTGCTGGCATCATTGAGCCGCAAAGGGATCGTCAATTTTGTGTCCGTGTTGTTTTCAGGCTCCGTGGTTGTCCACCAACTAAAGACGTTAACGCGGCTCAGGCCGTTGGCATCGCTATCCAAAAGCGTTCGCAAACTGGGGTGAACCTGCTGGCTGACTTCGAAGTTAACCCAACTCGACATCGTCGGGTCGCCAGAAATTGCGTCCAGCTCCAGCGGGCACAGCCCGGCTCCTTCGCGTACGAAATTTTCATTAAACGTCTCGGCGCGGACCTGGTTGCCTGGCAAAAAGACGAGCGAGCCGCCATCTTTGACCCATTGCTCAATCGTCTTCACGCGGTCCAAAGAAATCTGATCGACGTTGCAAAGAAACAGGCAACGATAATTCGCCAGTGAAATGGTCTCGAGCTCCGAAACGGTTATGGTGTCGTTCTTCAAACCAGTTCCGAACACATCGAGAAACTTCAGATAGTGCGTTTCACTTCGTTCGGACACAGGCGAAGGGTCGCCATCGACGAGCAGCACCGGGATGTTGTCCATCACGCGAGCCGCCAGAAATCGCGAATTGTCGTTGGGTAGTTGATCGCTTTCGAGCTGACTTTCGCCCAAACTCGAGCGATCAATTTCAACGCGCACACGGTGGTCTTGGCGAGGCGTTGCTCCTTCGGCAGCCAGTTGCATGGACGCAGCTTCGGATTCCCGCGGCTTGAATAGATATCTGAAGACAATCGTCTCGGTCTGGCCTGGGGCTAGAGACTGGACGGTTTCGTAGATCGGTGCCTGCTCGCCAATCTGCATTAGGACACGAAAGTTGGAAACCGTTTTTGTTCCTAAATTGACGATTTGGGCGGCCACCCGAACGATGCGATTGGCGACCAGCAGGTCCGGACTTTGAATATCCACCACCGCAAGATTTTGATCGTTGGGAGAACCGCAATCGACGACGAACCCTTGGGTAATGTTCTGGCCAACCTTTTCCAGAATTTTTGCGGGAGGACCCGTGGCCTGTGCTGCATCTTTACTCAACCAATCCCGCTCACGAAGGTCAGAAAAAATGTACGGTACGCGGCTTACATTTTCCCGTCGACCGGAAACATACCGATTGAGTTCCTCCAAGGCCGCCGGGTAATCGGCAGAAAAATCAGAGCACTCCAATCGGTCAAGCGTTTCATTCAGGTTGGGCAGGGTGCCGACCGTAATTGGTTCGTTGGAAATGATTGGCTGATCGGGGTTGCTGGTCACGTACACGGTGATCCAATTGATCGTGTCCTCATTGCCGGCCAAGTCCGAGATCAACTTTAGAATTGAGTTTTTTGCTGCCTGAAAGGCCGGGAGGTTGTCGACCAACACCTGCTGAGACAGCGAATCGTCCAGTAACACGACTCGTTCGATTTGCTCTTTTTCGGCCAACAATTTGGAAATCGAGGATGGCAGCAGTGGTCGGGCGAGTAACAAACCCAGCAGCAACATTGCAAGGCAGCGTAACAGCAGCAGGATCAAATGTTGAAGCTGCACTCGCCGCCGATTTTTTTTCTCGGCGTCCAAGAGAAAATCCATGGCGGCCCAAGTGACGATCTTGAATCGCCGCTTGTTCAATAAATGAATGATGATTGGCAACGACACTGCCAGGGCTCCCAGTCCCAGCATTGCCGGATTCATCATCCAACCGAAAAACCCCATGATTTAACCTTGTTCAAGAATTCTTCAAAAATTCAACCAACCTTGCCGCTCGCTGAACGACACCTAACCCCGCCCCGTCAGTCGTCGTCGCGACTTCAGCCGAAAGTTCAAATAACTCGACAACGTCGCATCCAAAGACTTGGACGTATCCAACAGGCAATAGTCGATTCCGGCACGCGAACAAATCCGCCGCACACCTTCCATATGTTTTTCCATTGCTTCCAAATAGGCTTTCTTCAATTGTCGCGGCTCGGTCAGAAGTTGAATTTCGACCTCCAGCCCTTTAAACAACGTGTTTTCATCAAATGGAAACGTCAGTTCGTCGCTATGCATTACATGAAACACAATGACCTCGTGTCGACGCAAACGAAATTGCTTAAGGGCCGCATCCAAATCGTTCAGCGGCAGCAATAAGTCCGAAACGAGCAGCACCATGCCCCGTTGCCGGAACTGATTGGCCAGTTGCAGGAAGGCATCGGCGACTTCTGTTTTTTGATCACAACGAGTTTGTTCGAGTTCATGGAACAATAATTTCAGATGTGACGGGTGGGTGCTCGGTTTGAAATTCTTATCGATTTCATTGCTAAACAGTGTCAAACCGACAGAGTCTTGTTGCTGCTGCATGAGGTAGGCCAAACTCGCCACGGCCGTAGCTGCATGATCGAACTTGCTCCATTTTTTTTCCGCACCGTACTCCATGGATTTGGAGCGATCGAGCAGGAGGTGGCATTTGAGGTTGGTTTCCTCCTCAAATTCCTTGATGTACAACCGGTCGGTTTTCGACCAGACCTTCCAGTCGATGTATCGCAGGTCATCGCCTGGGGCGTACTCGCGATGCGCCGCGAACTCGACAGCAAATCCATGGTAAGGACTGCGATGACTACCGGTCATGAACCCTTCCACCACGACCCGGGCGCGGACATCCAGCCGTTTGATTTTGTCCAACGTCGCCCCATCAAGGTAACGTCCGGCTGCAGATTCGTTGGGTTGGGCCATGAGGGTGACTTACTGAATTCCGTTTAATTGCCGGGGCGACCGGTGAAAGGTTTTGAGTTTGCCCACGGGTGGCGAGGAAACGCAAAAAGTTTAATGCCGTGCAAACACTTTTGCGCGGCCGGACGTTTAGCTTTTGGCAAAGGCCGCTGCGATCTCCGGCACGACCTGATCCCCCCCCGCTCGCTCGGGTAATTCCTTTAACAATCGATCGATGACCACATCGGAAGTAATCCCTTGGGACTCGGCATTGAAGTTGGTGATGATCCGGTGCCGTAACACCGGTCGGGCCACTGCGGCAATGTCTTCGGTCTTTACATAGGAACGACCCTCCAGCACCGCACGGGCCTTGGCGCCCAACATCAAATACTGAACACCACGAGGACCAGCGCCCCAGCTAACCGACTCTTTGACGAAGGCCGGACAATCGGGTTCCAGTACGCGAGTGGCTCGAACCAGTCGCAGCGCAAAGTGAATGACATGTGGCGCGACGGGAACGCGACGGACCAACTGCTGCAGTTGCAAAATTTCTTCACCCGTCAAGACATTGTCGATTTCTTTGGCAACCTGACTGGTCGTCGACTCGGCGATCAAATACTCTTCGTCGTAGCCCGGGTATTTGACGAAGATCTTGAACATGAAGCGGTCTTGTTGCGCTTCGGGCAGCGTGTAAGTACCTTCTTGTTCGATCGGATTTTGAGTCGCCAACACAAAGAACGGGGCTGGCAAAGGATTGCGAACACCGCCAATCGTAACCTGCTTCTCTTGCATCGCTTCCAACAAGGCAGCCTGAGTCTTGGGTGGCGTACGGTTGATCTCATCGGCCAGAATGATGTTCGAAAAAATCGGCCCCTTAAGAAATTTGAATTCGCGTTTCCCCGAGGCCTTGTCTTCTTGAATCACTTCGGTTCCAACAATATCGCTGGGCATCAGGTCCGGGGTGAACTGGATTCGATTGAAAGACAATTTTAATGTTCGGGCAAGCGTACTGACCATCAAAGTCTTTGCCAAACCGGGAACACCTTCCAGCAAACAATGGCCTTGGGCAAAAATTGCGATCATCAACTGTTCGACGACAGCCTGTTGGCCAATGATTACCTTTCCGAGTTCATTTCGAATCTTCGAGTAGGCACTGCTCAACCGTTCCATGGCCTTCACGTCGTCTTGGGTCATGGCAAACGACGGGTTATTTTCAGCGTTCATTCTGCAACGGTTCCTTTTCGTAGCCGGTGGATAATTTAGGCAATTGTTGACTTCTTGCGGGCAGGGCGGAGCTAAACAGTTGGCTTCCGGCTTGGAAAAAACGTCGATCGTCTCTATGAGCTAAAACTGCTCGACTCGGAGAGGTGGCCGATGAATTGATTTCCGGAAACTGATTGATGCGAGACGCCTTGGTTTAAATTGAAACATCACGATGAACTGGCAACCGCCAGTCGGGCAATTCCCCAATTTAATTGCTTTCTGATTTTAACCGAGAAGTGGCCGCCGATTCCACCAATCCCGAAAAAAATACCCGAGTTCAGGCGGATTTTCAGCAGACAGCCGATGTGAATCTTACATGTAACAATGCTGCCATTCCGGTCTTGATTTCGACATTGTCGGGCCATCCTGACACCAACATCCGGTCGCAGATTTTGCATTACCCGCTGCAATTGCAATCCGTTCTGAAAAACTGCCACTAAGGCAAAAAAAATCCCGGACGATGCCGGGATTGTTAAACGCAATGAACGGACACTTAGGCGACCTATTCCAACAGACCGGTGTAATTCCGCATGACCAGGTGACTGTCGATCTTTTGGACCAAGTCAAAGGCCACGCTGACAGCAATTAGCAAACCAGTACCGCCATAAAAGTTGGCGAGATTTGGGTCAACCTTGAACCAGCTGGTGATCAGCGTTGGCACGATTGCAACCAAGGCCAAGAAGCCTGCACCGACAAACGTGATTCTTTCCATCACATTTTCCAAGTAATCGGCAGTTCGCTTTCCAGGTCGATAGCCTGGAATAAACGTGTTGCTGTCCTTGAAGTTCTGGGAAATTTCCTGTGGGTTGAAGGAAATTGCGGTCCAGAAGTAACAGAAGAAATAGATCAAAACGATGTAGGCCAAGTTGTAGAACATTGACAACGGCTGCGAGAACAATTGATTCACGTTGCCCAAGAAGATCCCGAACGAGCTATCGCCCATCCAGCGACTCAGTGGGTCGAGCAGGAACGTCGGCAACATCAACAAACTGCTGGCGAAAATGATCGGCATAACGCCCGCCTGGTTGATTCGCAACGGCATGTACTGTCGAGTGCCGCCGTAAACTTTGCGTCCGCGAACGTGTTTCGCACTCTGTGTCGGGATGCGACGCTGCGCCATGGTGATAAATACGACCGCGACCACGACCGCGATAAAGATCGCAATCAGCATCACAAGTTTTTCAATACCGTTGGCGTTCAAACCGGTCAGGGTTGGCTCAAAGGTCTGCAAGAACGAACGCAACGCCTCGGGCATAGCCGCCACAATCCCGGCCATGATCAACAAGCTAATTCCGTTGCCGATTCCATATTCATCAATTTGTTCGCCGAGCCACATTAAGAACAAACTGCCGCAAGTCATGATCAAAACCGACACGATCTGCCAGCCAAAAGTCAAATTGCCCGTCACCGTATTTTCAAAGGCTGAAGCCGTCAAGTTTGCTTCGGGATTCCCGCCCGCCATGACGACCATCCGCAAGAAAACAAGGCTTTGAAACAAGCACAGCACGACGGTTAAATAGCGCGTATATTCATTGATCTTTTTCCGGCCCGCTTCGCCCTCTTTCCGCAATTCCACGAGCGGCGGATAAATCGTTCCTAACAATTGCAGAATGATCGAAGCCGTAATGTAGGGCATGATCCCCAGACCGAAAATCGTAATCTGATTGAGCCGGCTGGCGCTGAACACCGAAACCTTCTGGAGCAACGAACCGAAGCCCGTGTTCATGTCTTTGGCGTATTGCGAAACTTCCGTGTGATCGACGATGGGCAGAGGAATCTGCCAGCCCACGCGATACACGGCCAGGAGAAACAGCGTCAAAAAAATCTTCTTGCGAAGTTCGGGGATCGTGAAGACGACGCGTATTTTTTCGAGCATGGGTTAGGTCCTGAACGAGTTACCAATTCGAAGCAACAGTTGCCGTCGGATTAAACCGGGGTGTTGCTCTCGAAATAAGTTTCATCAATTGTGTCCGGACAGGCAATCCCAATCACCTGTCCCTAAAAACAAAAAGGCACCGACTAAGGGCACCTCGTTGTTGCAATAATAAATTGTCCTGCCAAGGCGTTATTTTTTTGCCGCTTTTTTGGCTTGTTTATTCTTGATTACCGGTTTGGCCATCGGCAGCTCAATGATCTGGCTACCTGACTTGGCGATTTTTTCGCGAGCA
>JBEBGH010000594.1:0-2056 GCA_040081565.1 Pirellulaceae bacterium | reverse complement strand
CACGGCAATCTCATAAGGTTTCGCCGCCACAATTTCTGCAGACGAAATCGCCGGGCCGGTTGGTTGGAAGAGCCCTTTGAACGGCGCGCGAATCCAACTCTTGGGAGGCACCGCTGGCAAGTCCAGCAGCTCCTCGCGAACATCTTCGACCAGTCGACGCATCGCAATTTCTTGATTGAGTCGCTCAGATGGATCACCGGAGCGTTCCGGCCCGACCAAACCAACGCTGATCGCTGGCGCCCGGAACACGATTTGTTTGACTTCCGGTCTTTCGCTGCGGGGAGGAAAGGTTGAGATCTGCTGAATTTGAGATTGGACGTCGTCCAAAACTTTCTTCGGATCAGTGACGCTTCCTTCCAGTTCAATAATTACATATCCAAAGTTCTCCTGCGAAACGCTGCTGACTTTCTTGATGCCATCGACATTGGTAACCGCGGCCTCAATCTTCTGGCAGATGCTCTTTTCGACTTCTTCTGGAGTCGCACCGGGGAAGGGAACGGAAACCAGCAGGATTTCCAGTTCGAATTTCGGGAACACTTCGCGCGGCATCACGATCAAGCTAATGGCGCCGATCGAAATCAGCACGATGACGAAAACATTCAGGGCGGGAGAATTATCAATTCCCCATTTGATCAATGAACGCATAGCAGAGGATCTACCTTGGACAGTGTGCTTGTTTTAGTTTTAACTGCGGCGACTTGGCTTCTAATCCGCTGCTTTCGGCGGCTCGCTCGATGGGTCACTCGTCGTCGCGGGAGTCTCGGATTTTTCGTCGCCGATGACCATGACCTCGGTGCCATCACTAGGTTGACCAATCGGAGAAATAACAACGTTATCACCGGGCTGCAAACCGCCTTCTTCCTGACGCACGATCGCCAGTTGTTGTTCCTCGTTCCCATATTTGGGATCAACAGCCGTTGTGTTGTTAACAATCTTGACTCGATGTTGACGCAGACGATTGTTGGTGACCGACCAGACGAAGCTTCCCGAGCGGATCGCCTTGGCCGGAAAAATCAAGTGGCTCGCTGAATCCGCACGCGCGTCCGGGGGTACCTCAATCCGGCACTTGACGAACATGCCGCGAACCAAGGTTCGTGAACCTCGTTCAGCCCCGACGACCGGTTTAGCCACGACAATTCGCACCGGGATGGTCTTGGTCATTTTGTCGAGACCGATCCCATCGAATCTCTCCAACGTTCCAATCCATTGGATTTCGGGTTCGCGAGGATCGAAAATCTTAACGTTCATTTTCGGCAGTTCGTACGCGATCCGCCGCAAATCCTCTTCAATCACGTTGCCGGGTGTCGCGGCGACGTTTTGTTTAATCCAGTTAAGATCGGTCATCGTCAGATTACTGATGATTTCCGCGTTTTCGGTGGCTTCGAAAGTCAGCAGAATGGTTCCGGCTGAAACAAAATCACCTTTTTCGACATTGTCCTTCACAACCACTCCGTCTTCAGGCGCGACGATGTTGGTCTTCGCAAGATTCAGCGTCGATCGTTCCAGCTTTCGCTCGGACAATACCAACGCACTTTTGACGCGCTCTAACCGAGCCTCGGCAGTCAGTTTATTGTTTTGCCAGGAGCTGAGCTGGGATTGGGCAGTGAGCATTCCGCGTTTTGATTGGTCCAATTCCGTGCTGGAGACAACGTTCTTCAATCGTTCGTTGCGCTCGAATTCATTCTGCAGCAATACCAATTCCTGTTCGGCAATCGCAATCCGTTCCGCGATTCCGAGTAGCTCCTTCTCCGTTTCGATGATCAAATTTTTGGATTGGGCAACTTCGGCCTCCAAGGTTTTGACCTCGAGCTCGTAGCTCTCCCGATCGATGACAATCAAGGGAGTTCCCTTCTGGACGTAAGTACCGGCGTCGCAGGCTGGCATCTTTTCTGTGATTCGTCCGCCGACTTCCGCGGCAACCTTGATCTCTTTAAAAGGAACCACAGTTCCTGAAACGACCAAGTCCAAATTTCCCTGGTAGGGCTGGACGGAATAAACCTCTACCTTGGGGATTAGCGTATCACTGGGCTTATTCGCCGGCGGACTGCGCATGAAG
>JBEBGH010000593.1:0-2065 GCA_040081565.1 Pirellulaceae bacterium | reverse complement strand
TTATTTCAAAGGTGGGTAAAATGATATTCTCAGAAGCCCTGAAACGCCACTACCAAATTACTGAAATACCTTCCGATTCATATAACTTGACCATTTCATCCTTACTAATTATGCTGAATCCTTGAGACTTTGCTAGCCAAATCAGCATTCGGTCGAAAGGGTCTTTGTGATAATTTCCGGTAAGTTGATGGTAACTGGCGCAGATTTCAGGGTCAAGTGCCAACACTTCAATATCCATTTCACGGCAGATAGTTGGAAAGTCTTCTGAAGCAATATTTTCCAATGTTAACTTCCCTAGCGAGTGTTTTAAGGAAATTTCCCAAAAAGTAATTGCACTCACTAAAATGTGTTGTTCGGATGCTTCGATTAATGCTCTAGCTGTTTTTGATAGATTTTGCGGGGCTGTAATCGCCCAAATCAAGGTATGCGTATCCAAGAGATAGTTCATACTCCTAAAAACTCCTCCTCCGTCATTTTAAAATCCGGAGAAAAGTTAACCTTGGCTTTTCCAGCCAGCAATCCAAGCGGACGTTTTTTGCCGGCACGAGCGGAACGTGGAACCAAATAGGCTACGATTTCTTTTCTTTTGCCAAAAGCAATGGCAATATTTTCGCCTGATCGCACCAATTCCAGAATATCTGAAAAATTGGATTTGAATTCGCCAACAGTGTATGTACGCATTGTTTTTTTACAAAGATAAGATGTTTATGACAAGTTGTTAAGTAAAATACCGCCCTTTTGAATTTCATAGCACCAGAGATGGCAGTTCCCGCCACCTTCCGGTAAACAGAAAATACCTAATTTTGCCCCGATGCACCAATCCTAATTCGCAACTCGCAAGTCAAAATATGGATACCTTAACCAAATCAGCACCCGCCACCGACCCCAATGCAACCGATACTTTTCCGATCAACGGCACCGATCACCTCGAATTTTATGTCGGCAACGCCAAACAAAGCGCCATGTACTATCAGGCTGCATTTGGTTTTGAATGGGTGGCCTACATGGGCCCGGAAACGGGCGTGCGCGACCGGGTGAGTTATGTTTTACAACAAAATAAAATCCGGATCGTACTCACGGCCGCCTTGTCGCCCGACCACGAAATTGCCCGGCACGTTGCCCTGCACGGCGATGGGGTGAAAGTACTCGCCCTCTGGGTCGACGACGCCGAAAAAGCCTACTACACCGCTTTGGAGCGCGGCGCTGAAAGTGCTTTTGCGCCTAAAACAGCCCGCGACGAAAACGGCGAGGTCGTGATGGCCGCCATCAAAACCTACGGCGAAACGATCCATACCCTCGTGCAGCGAAGCGGCTACCAGGGCGTTTTTCTGCCCGGATATGAAGTCCGCAAAAGCGTGTACCCGGTGAAATCGGTCGGACTCCAATTTGTAGACCACTGCGTTGGAAACGTCGAGCTGGGTGGCATGAACAAATGGGTGAAATTCTACCAGGACGTGATGGGCTTCAAACTGCTCATCACTTTCGACGATAAAGATATCAGCACGGAGTACAGCGCCCTGATGTCGAAAGTGGTCAGCAATGGCAACGGCTACATCAAATTTCCGATCAACGAGCCGGCCAAGGGTTTGAAAAAAAGCCAGATCGAAGAGTACCTCGACTTTTACCGCTCCGCCGGCGTGCAACACATCGCGGTGGCCTCCAACGACATCATCGCCACGGTCAGTCAGTTGCGCGCCAACGGGGTCGATTTCCTGCGCGTCCCCGATGTGTACTACGAAGACGTGCTCGACCGCGTCGGCCATATCGAAGAAAA
Organism: Pirellulaceae bacterium; assembly: GCA_040081565.1. Lineage (GTDB taxonomy): Bacteria > Planctomycetota > Planctomycetia > Pirellulales > Pirellulaceae > BJ22. The sequence continues at coordinate 291 of JBEBGH010000593.1, read as the reverse complement.
TCTCGAGGACTTGAAAAAACTCAACATCCTCATCGATCGCGACGACGACGGTTACCTGCTCCAACTTTTCACCAAACCCGTGCAGGACCGGCCCACGGTGTTTTTTGAAATTATCCAGCGGCGGGGCGCCAAGTCCTTTGGCAAGGGTAACTTCAAGGCGCTGTTTGAAGCGATTGAACGGGAACAGGAGCTCCGGGGGACTTTGTGAATGCGGATTAGCGATTGCGGATTAGCGATTGCGGATTAGCGATTGCGGAATGCGGATTACGGATTGCGGATTGCGGATTGGTT
>JBEBGH010000246.1:0-8119 GCA_040081565.1 Pirellulaceae bacterium | reverse complement strand
CGTTTGGATTTCCCTTCCCGTTTTGGCCACCCATGCAGTTGGCGCATTCTTTCAGCTTGTCCGCCATTTTCTGCATCTTTTGGATTTGTTGGTCCTGATTTTTTTTCTGATCGAGTTTTTCTTGAAGTTCGGCAGCCTTTTGAGGATCGCCATCCTCTACAGCCTTGCGGATCATCTCTTCTAATTGCCGCTTGTCCTCTTCGTGTTTTTTGGCCATTTCGTCGACGGCTTTCGCCAGTTCATTCAAGTTCTCGCCGAGTTTTTGCTTCTCGACTTCAGAGAGCTTGCCGTCTTTCAATTTCTTGGCCAAGTCTTCGACGACTTTTTTCGCCTTATCAAAGTCTCCTTCTTTCATCGCATCGGCCATTTCTTTGCCCGGACCGGGCGCAACATCCTTTAATCGGCCGAACTCTTTTTTGAGTTCTTCGGCGTCACCTAGCTTCGCCTTTTCTTCATCCAGTTGTTTTTTCAAGTCGTTGAACTTGATCAACGCTTCTTTTTTAAGTTCGCTGTTTTCGGAAGTAAGCTCGTCAAGTTCCCGAGCCAACGCTTTTACATCTTCGGCCGCCTTTTCTAAACCTTTTTCGGCAAGTTTTTTAGCTTGTTCTTCGATCTTCTTCTTCGTTTCCTCGATCACCAATTGAACTTGCTTTTTCTCGGCAACGGCTTTGGTCACCTCAATTGATTCGGGCAACTCTCGTGGTGGTACAAACAGTAGACCGACCATGATGGCGGCTGGGATCAATGGAAGCAGAGCGCGGCGTGTCGGTTGAAAAGCAAACTGATCGCGGACGTCAATTCGAGCGGCTCGCTCCTGTGCGTCCGCCAACAACGATCGACCTGCTGGGCTCGCTGCATCCTCGGACGAGAGTGTTAGCGCGCTGCTGACTCGTTCCTTCAAGCCAAATCGCTGGTCAAGCTCGAGGGCCGCCTCTGTCGTGCGTGTTGCGCGCAGTACCGCATAGATCACTGCGCCGAGGAGGCCAATCACAACCGATCCAACAGCCCAACCAATTTGCCATTGACTCAACTGTTCAGTAGTTTGCATCCAATTCAAAGCCCAAATGCGCGGGATTGCAAACGCGAGACAGCCGAGCAACAATCCGGCGGTCAATGCTGTGACCAAGCCGCGAAAAAATTTGCCGAGGTTGATTCGTTTGCGAGCTCGAATGACTTGACGTTGAATATCGTTCATGCTTTGTTCCTTGCAACAACTGCGATCCGTACGGACCTCAACAAATGTCGGCCAGCGTCTTATGTCGGCAACCTCTGGTTTAAGGAGGCGACGTTATTATCGATTATAGTGTTTTTGTTCGCCGCTTTTTATCGAAGAATTTGAGCCAAATGAGGATTTTTTCGGAATTTGGGTTGGTTGCCAAGTTTCACCTCGGTTATTTTCCAAGCAAAGGCAATAATTGGTCATCCAAGTTGCCGAAAACCTGGCGGCTTACAAAAATAAACCTGCAGCGGTCTTGCGAGTGCAACAAAGAAAGTCGATTGCCAGTCAAAAAACCAAATGTTAGCCACCAAATCCACAATCTCTGAGCTGCCATCGCCCACCGAAAGGCCGATTGCTGAGGTCGTCATTTTTGATGGTGAATGCCAATTTTGCTCGGCACAGGTTCGTCGCCTACATCGCTGGGATTCAGGCAAGCGACTCGCATTTATCTCGCTTCATGATCCGCTTGTCAAAGCCCGCTACCCAGATCTGACTCATGAACAGCTGATGAAGGAAATGGTGGTGGTTAGCCGATCAGGCAAGCGCTTCGGCGGTGCGGACGCGTTCCGGTATTTGACATTGCGTTTGCCATGGTTTTGGTGGCTCGCTCCGATCATGAATTTCCCAGGACTCATGCCCTTGTGGTCTTGGATGTACCGCCAGGTTGCGATCCGCCGGTACCGCTGGAATAAATCGGAATGCTCGGGCTCTTGCGATTTGCATTTTCGCAAGCAAGATCCTTAATTCGGCGGCTTAATTTCCCCTGCTTTTTCAGGCTTTCCCAGATTAGGTTTTCGCCAGCAACTTCGGCCGCTTATTCTAGGGGCTTTGGGATAATTGACACTTGCGAATGTGCGTCCCATTCAGCAACGGTCGCTTGAAGTCCGAAATATCGAGTATCCCATACTCTGAAGTTTGGGGAGTCGTCTCGAAATCTGCGCGCAATGCCAGGTTTCGGCGAGGGGAAACGACACTCGAGGTTCTTCATGACCCATTGCCGTATCAGACATTTAGGTGCGAGGTTTGGCCCAGCCCAAATACTCGTGGGCGGAATATTGTTTTTCGCAACAATATTTCACGCCTCGAGTCCATTGATGGGGCAGCAGCTAACCAGTGGCACCGGCTCCCGTTCGGCCAAAGAAGAAGCAATCAAATCCGTCCCGCTACACGAACTGACGCCTGAGGCGCAGAAGAAAATTACTTCGATTTTGCAAGACCATAGCTTGTACCGACGTCTCCCGACGACCGCGATCGAGTGCGACCCCGAATATTTTTGTTTCCTCTGCCGCTACCCCGAAGTCATTGTTGAAACATGGCGACTGATGGGCGTGTCGGCGATGTCTACGGAGCGAACGGCTCCGTTCGTCCTGCATACTAATGACGGTGCAGGCAGTATCAGTGATGTCGAATTGATTTACGGGAACGATAACGTCCATCTGTTTTACGGCACTGGAACCTATGAGGGCCCCGTGTTGCGCAAGCCGGTCAACGGTCAATGCGTCTTGTTGTTGCGAACCGAAAACACGCAAGGCTCCGACGGTCGCCCGATTGCCACCAGTCAACTCGATGTTTTCTTGAAGATTGAAAACGCTGCGGCGGGTTTGATTGCGCGAACACTCAATCCGTTAGTCGGTAAAACCGCCGATCAGAACTTCGTCGAATCGATGAAATTCGTACAACGCCTGAACGAAACAACCGAAAAGAATGGGCCGGGCGTGCAGGGCATGGCCTACCGACTAGAGGGACTGACTCCCGAAGTTCGTCAAAACTTTATTGACGTCGTCGCCCGTGTTTTCGACAAGGAGCAAAATGCCATGGCCGCAACGCCACAGACGATTCCGGTTGTGAAGCCAACACAACTCTCATCGCCAGCGACAACCCAAGGGCCAGTTCGCTACACGATCACGCCCCGAACTCGTTGATCAGGCTCTTGCCGCGACGGGTTACAACAAATTCCGTAACACTGTCTGCAAGATGCCGCCATTGCGGAAGTAATCGATCTCGACCGGCGTGTCGATTCGGACATTCGCGGTGAACTTGATCTGGACACCGTTCGGCTTCGTCGCCACGACATTGATTGTCGAACGCGGTTGCAACGATTCGTCGATCGGAATGTCGAATGTTTCTGAGCCGTCCAAGCCAACCGATTGAGCCGTTTGGCCTTCGGCGAACTGAAGCGGCAAGACGCCCATTCCGACGAGATTGCTGCGGTGGATTCGTTCATAGCTGGCGGCAATGACCGCGCGAACTCCCAGCAGCATCGTACCCTTGGCAGCCCAGTCGCGACTGCTGCCGGTGCCGTATTCGGCTCCTGCGAGAATAACAAGCGGCACGCGTTCCGTCTGATACTTCATCGCGGCATCGTAAATGGTCATCGGTTCACCCGATGGCTGATGGCGTGTCACGCCCCCCTCGGTTCCCGGTGCCATTTGGTTCCGGATGCGAATATTGGCAAAAGTTCCGCGGACCATGATTCGGTCGTTCCCGCGACGCGAACCGTAGCTATTGAAGTCCACGGGCTGCACTCCATTCGCCAACAAGAATTTGGCAGCAGGACTGTCCTTGGCAATTGAGCCCGCCGGGGAGATGTGGTCGGTGGTTACGCTGTCGCCCAGAATCGCCAGGCAACGAGCGTTTTGAATCGAGCGAATTTTTTGGGTGTCGCGGGTGAGTCCTTCGAGGAATGGCGGCTCTTGAATGTAAGTGCTCTTGGCATTCCAGTCGTAAATCTCGCCCTTCGCCGTTTGAATGGCATTCCATTCGGCATTCGACTGAAAACAGTTTTGATATTGCGCGGCAAACATCTCCGGAGTGATTGACTGCTCGATCGCCGCTGCGACCTCTTGTTGAGTCGGCCAGATGTCGGCCAAAAACACCGGTTTCCCGTCTCGATCAATTCCGAGCGGTTCGGTTAGCAGATCGATATCGGTGGTTCCAGCAAGTGCGTAGGCAACAACCAACGGCGGGCTGGCGAGGTAATTCGCGCGGGTCAGCGGATTCACGCGCCCTTCAAAATTTCGATTCCCGCTCAGGACCGCAGACGCGACAATGTCGCTGGAAGTAATCGCCTTCGCAACTGCTTCCGGCAGCGGCCCGCTATTCCCAATACAAGTCGTGCAGCCATAGCCAACCGTTTGGAAACCAAGTTTATCCAACGCATCGCTGACGCCCGCCCGATCGAAATAATCAGTGACGACTCGCGATCCGGGAGCAAGGCTTGTCTTGACGTAAGGTTTCACAGAGAGACCTTTCGCCACGGCTTTCTTCGCGAGCAAGCCTGCAGCGAGCATCACCGATGGATTGCTTGTGTTCGTGCAACTCGTGATTGCTGCGATAACGACGGCTCCATGGGTAATCGTGTGAGGTTTGCCGTTTTCAACAACGCCCGTTTTCAACAAGTCTTCGGGCTTCAGCGCAAATCCTCGTTCGGCCAGCGGCGCGGAGAGCGACTTGCGGAACGAAGCCTTCATATCCGCCAGTCGCACGCGGTCCTGTGGACGCTTTGGCCCCGCCAACGACGGCTCAACGGTCGACAGATCCAGTTTGAGCGTGTCGGAAAATTCTGGAGTTGGCGCATCGTCGGTGCGGAACAAATGTTGGGCTTTGGTATATGTCTCGACGAGACGAACCTCTGCTGGTGTCCGACCGGTTCGCGTCAGGTAGTTTAAGGTTTCGCTGTCGACGGGGAAAAAGCCCATCGTGGCTCCATACTCCGGAGCCATGTTCGCGATCGTGGCTCGATCCGCGAGCGACATGTTGGATACGCCGGAACCATAAAACTCGACAAACTTATCGACAACACCTTTCTTGCGCAGCATTTCGGTCACGGTCAAAACCAAGTCCGTCGCTGTCGTTCCCGGCTTCAACTTGCCGGTGATTTCAAATCCAATGACTTGCGGCAGCAACATATAAATGGGTTGCCCAAGCATCGCGGCCTCGGCTTCGATTCCACCAACACCCCAGCCGAGAACGCCAAGGCCATTGATCATCGTGGTGTGACTATCGGTACCGACCAGCGTGTCGGGCACCGCCACTTCGCCCTTGGCATCGCGCCATTTGAAGACGCCTTTGGCGAGGAACTCCAAATTCACTTGGTGAACAATCCCGACGTTGGGGGGCACCACTCGGAAATTATCAAAAGCCTGTTGGCCCCAACGCAAAAACTCGTATCGCTCGTTGTTCCGTTCGAATTCCAAATGAACATTCTTTTGCAATGCCGACTCCGAGCCGAAGTAATCGACTTGAACGCTGTGATCGATTACCAGGTCCACCGGGATAAGGGGATTGATTTTTTTGGGGTCGCCACCCAGTCGGCCCATCGCCGCTCGCATCGCAGCTAGATCGACGACCGCCGGAACGCCTGTAAAATCCTGCAAAACCACACGAGCAGGTTTGAAGGGAATTTCGACCTTGGCCGGATTCGCGGCATTCCAGCTTGCCAGATTCGTCACGTCGTCCTTGGTGACTGCGTGGCCATCACAATTCCGCAGCACCGCCTCCAGCAACACGCGAATCGAATAGGGCAATCGGGCGATTTTCGCAAGTCCCAACTCCTCAAGCTTGCTCAAACGATAGATGCCACACGGTCCCGAACCAGTTTCAAAAGTACCTCGGGCACCGAACGGATCAAAGGTAGTCGCCATGTTTGTATTGCATTCCAAAAAAGGTGAATTATGCCGCCGCTTCACAATTTCACAGTTTCGGTTTTTATCCCAAAACTGTCAACACAATGTGACGAGTGCTTTTTGACACGGAATGAGAAATCCGAGAGCCTGCCGATCCGAACTGGGAGTTGAGCAATAGCCAGGGGCCTGTATCTGCTATAATCCGCTGCAACTGGATTAAGGTCGGACGCGAAGGAGTAGGTTTGATGAAAAATGTTGTTGCTTTGGTTCTCGGTGGCGGACGTGGAACGCGGCTATTTCCGTTGACTTCCATTCGCTCCAAGCCCGCCGTGCCACTGGGCGGAATGTATCGTTTGATCGACATTCCGATATCCAACTGCATCAACAGCAACATTAATCAGATTTTTGTTCTGACGCAGTTCATGAGCGTCTCGCTGCACCGACATATCCGGCGAACTTACAACTTCGACCAATTCAGCGGCGGCTTCGTCGAAATTCTCGCAGCCCAGGAAACAATGAGTGAGGGCACGGACTGGTACCAAGGCACGGCGGATGCCGTCCGCAAGAATCTCACTTACATCGACCAGCGCGACGTGGAGTACGTCGTCATCTTGTCCGGCGATCAACTCTATCGCATGGATTTCGCTCACATGCTTCGCGAGCACCAGAACAACGGTGCCGATGTCACCATCGCTTGCATGCCCGTGACCGAACAGCAGGCCCGCGGCTTCGGGGTCATGCGGCTCGATCAAGATGGCCGGGTCAAGGGTTTCCTGGAGAAGCCCCAATCCAAGGAAGAGTTGGACCTCGTCCGCACCGATCTCGAACTGCTGCGGCAACGTGGTATCACCGACGAAAGTCGCAATGTGATGGCCAGCAGGGGGATTTATATTTTCAACAAAAGTGTGTTGAGCAAGGTCTTGAGCAAGACCGACTACCAAGACTTCGGCAAAGAGGTTTTTCCGGCGACCATTCGCACGCACAAAGTCCAGTCCTACTGGTTCGACGGTTATTGGGAAGACATCGGAACGATTCGTTCGTTCTACGAAGCAAACCTCAGCCTGACCCAAGTCGCCCCGCCATTCGATCTGGTCAGTGCTGAGTCGATGGTGTACACCCGCGCCCGGTTCCTGCCGCCGACTCGAATCGGCAACGCTCAAATCAAAAACAGTCTCATCGCCAACGGTTGCCAAATTGGTGATGGCGCTGTGATTGAAAACAGCATCATTGGTTTACGGACTCGCATCGGTGAAAATGCTGTCGTTCGCAACTCAATCATCATGGGCGCTGACTTCTATCAGACTCCAGAAGAGATCTCTAAAGCGATCCAGGAAAACTCCGTTCCCATCGGAATCGGAAACAACAGTACCGTTGACTGTGTGATCGTTGACAAGAATTGCTGCATCGGCAACGGCGTGATTATCTCCAATACTCAGAAAATTGAAGAAACAACGCTTAACCATTCCCAATACGTCATTCGCGACGGTATTCCAATCATTGTCAAAGGAGCCGTTCTGCCAAATGGTTGGCGACTAGCGTAGAAAACTCCTTGTTGCGATCGTTTCCTGGCGAAAGGAGACAAAAGACATTAAATACCAATCTGGTTACGTCATTCGTTTGTTTGATAGGCCGGAATCGCAACGGTGATTACGCGTGATTCGGCCATGAGTTCCGTTGAGCGAACGGCTCGAAACATCATTTTTCGGTCCAATTCCTGTGAAATCAGTTGCACAAATTTTTTCGCAAACGCCGCTTTGGCTAGGTCCTCCGCAGTCGCTTTCGATTTTGGTGAATAGGACTTGCCGACAGTGATGGCGTCGACCAATCGAGCGTCGAGATTGAGAGTCGTAGCCAACCAACGAATAAGACGTTCATTGATGCTGCGTTCAAACTCCTGCTTTCGGCTGTCTCTGTCTTCCCGAGATCTCACTTCATGATAGAAGATCACTGAACTCATCGATCCGTCCTCTCCTTTCATGAATAGTGTTGCAGTGGCCTTGGTGACTAACATTTCACTATTCGCATCAACATATTTTGGCGAATCCATTCGAATTTGAAGTTGGATTGGCGCGATTTTTTCAATCAAAGTCTGGATCGCGTTATTTGTTTTTTCATTTTGTTCATTTGACTTTCCTGCTACCGACTCGGTGATTTCGCGCAGAAGTTGCTTTTCATTGAGCCGCCGAACGCAGGTGTTGCCTGCTTGACTGGTCACGACCCACAATTGATCGGCAACTGCGGACGATCCATTTTCCTCAAGCGCTGGGTCGTTAAT
>JBEBGH010000020.1:0-28711 GCA_040081565.1 Pirellulaceae bacterium | reverse complement strand
AGGTTGAAGTCAAAGACATCGTTGACACAGCAGTTGGTAATGAAAGTTTCTCGACATTAGTCGCCGCTGTTAAGGCTGCAGGTCTGGTCGACACCCTCAAGGGCAAAGGTCCATTCACGGTTTTCGCACCAACCAACGAAGCATTCGCCAAGTTGCCAAAGGAAACTTTGGAAATGTTGCTGAAGCCAGAGAACAAAGACAAATTGACTGCCATTTTGACCTACCACGTCGTCTCCGGCAAAGTCATGGCTGCTGACGTCGTGAAGTTGTCGAAGGCCAAGACCGTACAAGGTCAAGAAGTGAAGATCGAAGTCAAGGACGGCAAGGTCATGGTAAACAACGCTCAAGTAACAGCGACCGACATCCCTTGCAAGAACGGCGTAATCCATGTGATCGACACCGTCATTCTGCCTCCAACCAAGTAGGTTCTGGCCAATCGGCTTGCTGTTTAGTGTGAGATCAGTGGCGTATCGGAGACCGCCAGTATCTCTTTTTTTCTGGTAAAAAGGCTGTGGACCCCTGTAGTCCGCGGCCTTTTTGCGTTTCAGCGATACCGAACTCGCAAGTTTCGCAGGTTTTGCGTAAGATTGACAAAGTGTTTGAGTCGTTGTGTCGATTCAACAGATCAGGTTTGGTGAATTTTGTTTTTGGAGAATTTGAATGTTGTCAAGAAAGTATGCATGGTTGCCGGGCCTCGTTGCTCTGGCAGCGATCGGCTGCGGAGGCACGACTGCCTCGAAAGCGCCCGAAAAGTCGTCAATGAGTACGTCGTCAACGAAAAATGCCGTTGCCGATGCGAAAACCCCTGCCGCAACGAATGTGGTGGAGGTGAAACTTAACGTTCCAAACATGACCTGAGGTGGTTGTGCCGCTTCGGTCCGAAGCGATTTGGAAAAGATTGAAGGTGTCGAGAACATCGAAACCGATACAGCAAATCGAGTTGCCAGTTTTACCCTCACCAAACCTGACGTCGACTACAAGGCGAAGCTGGCAGAGTATGCTAAGACGAATACCCACTTGAAGGATTACGAAATCCAATAAGCGATAGCTTGTTTGATTTCCATTTGGCCGCGAAATACACAATGACGCTGGCCGACTCAAGTCACGATATAACCACGGCTCACATGAGTCGTGGTTTTTTTGTCGCCGGGTTCAACAGACCGCCGAAATCAAACTGATTTTTCTACCGGCACGACCACGATTCGATTACCCATTACCTCAACAACCTCGATTTCTGTTTGCGGCTCAATCACGGTCCCCTCGCTGATCACATCGAGAATACGTCCGCCAAACTTTGCCTTGCCAGCCGGAATCAACTGTGTGATTGTGGTGCCTTGCTGACCGACCCACGTCCCGCTACTACTCTCATCACGACTGCCCCCAAACTGGTCGTTGGTCACCGGTGGTTCCAGCATCATGGAATTAAATAGCGGAATATGTTTGGCATAGCGCTTCAAGAAAATTATGCCGAACAGCGAACCGCAGGCGGCCGCGAACGCCATTCCCAGCGACACCGGCAAGTGCGCGAAGTCCTGTTGGGTTTGTGGAAATACAAACGTCTGCGTCGCGAGCACGATGGAAACAATCATCATGAGCAAACCGCCAAACCCAAAAATGCCAAATCCCGGCAACACAAACAATTCGACGGCAACAAAAATAGCACCCGTGACAAATAGCAAGATTTCAAACCAGGTCGCATTGCCATCAAAATACTGGCTCCAAAAGAAAAGAACGATGCAGATCGTTCCCAAAAATCCTGGCACGCCTAAACCCGGAGTGCTCGATTCAGTCGACAACAGCATGATCGCTCCCATCAACAAGAAGAACGAAACCGGTGGCGAGGCGAGAAAAATCGCGAATCTCGACAACATGCGGTCAGTCCTGGTGGGCTTCAGCAGCACAGGCGGCGAAGCCAATTGATAAAAAACGTCTAGTTCGTCGGCATTCGCCAGGATCGAGCGGGTAATTCCCATCGTCTCCGCCTCTTGTGCCGTGATCGGCACAGTCAAATCGAGTTGTCCGCCGGCAACCCACTTTTCGGCGTCCGGCAAAGCCCGCTGTTGCTCCGCAGTCATCCAGCGGACCATTCCAGAATCCCGATGCTGAAATTTTTCTGCTTTCCAATTGAGATCGAGCATCGAACGGAGCAGGCCTAAGTCGCGTTCTCGCATTTCGGCAATCAACTCCAGGTCGCCCAACAACGAATTGATTTCTTTATCTGAAATTTCGGGCGAGAACTGGCCGCCGAGGCGAGCCTCATTGAGGAGCAATAGCTGGTTACAGCTCATGGCCACTACGGCCAAAGGGCCTGCGAGCTGTTTCGACTCCACTAGAGCTGCCGTTTGAACGCGGTCGGGGTCCATCTCCGCCAAGTAGCGAGCCAAACGCAGGGCGGCTTTCGGCTGGGCCGTGCCCTCAGTGAAATGCACAATCACCAGATTTGTTTCACCCCCTTTGATCGCTTTCTCAATTGCGCGAATTCCCCAATCGACCGTCCGCGAATCGACGACTTCCGGCAATTCAAATCGCAATGCTTTCCATTCGCGATCACCTGCAGTTTCAACCTCCAGGCTGGTCAAATCGATCTTAAGTTTTGCGGCTAAATCGTTTTTGTCGGTCGCTGTTAAAACGTTTGGTGAAAGTTTTACCAACTGACTGGCGGTAAACCTGGCCACCTCACCGGCTTGCTTCAACGTGGTGGTCTGGATGACCTTGCCGGACGATTCCAACTGGGCGAGACGTTTCGCGTCGACTAGTTCTTCGCCGTTGTTGGTCGTGACTGAGTACAGGGTCATAGAGCGATCGACGGCCGACAAGGCGATCGGCAGCGGTAGCGTTAACCGGCGGGCTGCGATATTGCGATACACGTCCAAAATCAGCGTGTCTTCCCGCTCGTCGGCAGCCAACGCATTGCCAAAAATAGCTTGCGGGTCCATGACAATTAACTCTGCCGCGATTGCCACCAAGACCGCATGACCGGAGAGAGACGCCGCTCCATTGGCTTGGGGATCCAGCGCCAATCGGCTGTTTCGTAATCCGGGAAGGTAGGCCACGGTTCTCACTCCTGCCAATTTTTCGTCCGTCAATCGCGATGCCATTTCCATGCAATCCGAGAGATTACTGCCGGCACCCGTTTGACCGCGTTCGGTATCAAATTTCAAGATCATCGTCGGGCGGTCTTCCGTGCGGGCCGACGGCGGCACCTTTTCGATAACTTTGTCGATGGCCCGAACGACTTGTTCGCGCACCTTTTGATTGATTGGCAGAGGAACGCGGATGACGAATGACTGGCGGCTGGACGCCGATTTTTCTGTTGGTGTGTCCTGGGCTCGCGCGTCATCACCAACGAAGATTGCCAAGCCCACGAACCAGACCGCGAGAATCTTCCTCAACTGAACGAGATGTTTGCGAATCAAGAGCGATGCCGCTTGAAATTGGGCATCGGCAGTTCGAGAATCCGTTTTAGTAATTGGCTCGATAACAAAATCTTCAACAAGAAAATTCATAACTTCAGCTTTTTTTCCGAAAGTACCTGCACGGTCGATCCGTTTTGATCAACCCTCGACTAGTTGCCAATCCCAAAAGCGTCTTGTCCCTGGACCAGGCCGAAAGGTTCAAGCTCCTTTTGGGGAAAGGCTTTGATTGATTTTACGCAATTATTTGTGGGGGGCTTGGCTCTGCCAGCAACTTTCGCGAAATTGCCTTGGAATCGCTGAGATCTACTTCTGGAAACTGTGAATGCAACGATTTTTATTTCTGGTAGCTTTATCGGCAAATGGCTGGAGGCACAGAATGTCAAACTTTTTCGACGAGTCAGTTTAATGAGATCATCGAGTGTACTGCGGAGGTTTGTCGCCGTTTACATCATTCTGCACAGCGTTTTGGCCTTGATTTTCTTGGTCGTGGCATCCGGTTGGATCGAACAGGAGTTTCGCAAGCAGAACTTCAGCCACTTGAAGTCAATGGCTTATCTGGTGCGCAACCATTTACGGCTGGATACACCAACGCTAGACAAGCAAATCGTTTCGCAGCAAGTGGGATCCCTCGCGTCAGAACTGGAACTTCGGATCACGGTGGTTTCGCTGGACGGAGAAGTTTTGGCGGACTCCGAAGCGAGGGGCCAGCAGTTCGAGAATCACAGCGACCGTCCGGAAATTCAACAAGCTCGACAAGGCAAGCTCGGGACTGCTGTTCGTTACAGCGAATCGGTCGGACGGCAGTTGTGTTATTTGGCGATTCCGTTTTCTGCTCAGGAGGGAGCTGCGCCCGTTGGAGTCGTTCGAGTGGCAGGCGACCAAGCGGGCTATTTGGAAATTGAGAACGCGCTGACTATGTTCTTGTGGATCTTTGGGCTGTCATTGGGCGCCCTCTCGATGGTCTTGATGTGGGCGTTCACGCAGCGCGAAATGGCTCCGCTGAAAGTTTTTTCTCAAGTTGCTCGCTCGATCGCTTCGGGCAAGTTTGAATCGGTTCCACTGAACCTGACACGCGACAATGAATGGCGCTTACTAGCCGATGCCTTTCGACAGATGCAACAAGAATTGGCGGCGAGAGAGAAACGACTCCTCGAGTATTCGCAGCGGCTGGAGGCGGTACTGGGGAGCATGATCGAGGGAGTCCTCGCGATTGATCCGCAAGGAAAAGTGCGATTGGCCAATGAAGCTGCCAGAAAAATGCTCTTGGCCGAAAAAGGTCAATTGTTGGAGCGAAACCTACACGAAGTCGCGCGCTTGCCGGAATTGCTTCAGGCCGTGAACGACGTGCAACAATCTCAGCCCTATCAACAGATTGAATTTCAGACCTTCGATCATCCGCGAAAGTCGATCAGCGCCCGCGTTTGCCGAATTGACACCCAACAGCCCGCTGCCGTGGCGATTGTGTTACAGGACGTTACGGAAATTCGGCATATGGAAACCATGCGTCGGGACTTTGTCGCCAACGTTTCTCACGAGCTGAAAACACCGCTGGCCTCGATTTTGGCTTACTCGGAAACGCTCAGCATGGGAGCCATCAACGACCCGAAACAGAGCCTGCGATTTGTCGCCCAAATTGAATCGCAGGCTAAATTATTGGAACAACAAATCCAGGATTTGCTGACGCTGGCGAAGGTCGAATCGGGGGAAGCAAGTTTCAACCACACGTGTTTCGCGGTCAATGAAATTTGCCACGAGGCAGTACAGGGCTTCGCAGCCGCCGCGACTGCCAAGTCAATCGAGCTGACGATGGAGGAGGCCGACGATCAAGTTGCAGTCTTTGCCGATTACGACGAGTTGTTGATCGTGCTGAACAATCTTCTCAGCAACGCCATTCGTTACACACCGGAGGGAGGCAAAGTTTCGCTCCGCCCATTCGCGGAAGCCAACTTTGTGGTCTTCGAAATGAAGGACACAGGAATTGGAATTGCACCAGAACATCAGGCCAGAATTTTTGAACGTTTCTATCGGGTCGACCGGGCCCGTTCGCGAGAGTTAGGCGGAACGGGACTTGGCTTGTCGATCGTAAAACACCTCACGCAAGCTTTGGGCGGGACGGTGCATTTGACGAGCAAGATCGGACAGGGAAGCAGCTTTCGCGTGAAGCTGCCGCGCTGCGAACTATAGTGGGCAGTACGCCGACACCAAACAACACACGAACTCCTAAGACAGGGAAATAACCATGAACTTCATTTTGCGTTTGCTACTCATTGGAATTATCGTGGCCTGGGCCGGTACTCCAGCTCATGCGTTTCAAGAACCAAAGACGGAATTGCTATGGCCCGCTGGTGCCCCGGGTGCAACGGGCTCAGAAGACAAGGACAAACCGAAGCTCATCCTGTATCTGGCTTCCGAAAAGGACGCCAATGGCGCAGCAGTCGTGATTTGCCCGGGCGGCGGGTATGGAGGTCTGGCCATGGGGCACGAAGGGCACGAGATTGCAAAATGGTTTAACGAGCAAGGCGTATCCGCTTTCATTTGCGATTATCGTCACCGTGGGAAAGGCTACGGCCATCCCGCACCCATGCAAGACGCGCAACGGGCAATTCGCATGGTTCGCTCACGCGCCAAAGAATTCCAAATTGACGCGAACCGCATCGGCGTCATCGGCTTCAGTGCCGGAGGCCATTTGGCCTCCACGGTGGCAACTCATTTTGATGCGGGCAATTCGCAGGACACCGATCCCATTCAACAAGCCTCCTCGCGCCCCGATTTTGCGATCCTTTGTTACCCGGTGATTGCGTTCGGTGAGCCGTTCACGCACCACGGTTCGCAACAAAACCTGTTGGGGCGCGAACCGGACGCGGAACTGGTGAAGAAATTGTCGAATGAAAAACAAGTCACAAAGGACAACCCGCCAACATTTCTCTGGCACACGGCAGACGACGCGGTGGTTCTCGTCGAAAACAGCATTCAGTTTTTTAACGCGTTGCATGCTGTCAAGGTTCCCGCCGAGCTGCATGTGTATGAGAAGGGACGACACGGCTTGGGTCTTGCCAAAGACGTCCCGGGCGCGGAGAACTGGCCCAATGAATTAATCGCTTGGTTAAAACAACGAGAGATCCTGAAGAAGAATTAGGAGCCCACAACAAAAACAGCCTCGATCGAAACCGAGGCTGTTGAGTAAATTACGTTCGGGGTCAGAATCTGGCTATTGAAGCACCTTAGGTTCAATCGCAAAGATCCAGAATTGAGTCGGAATCGTTGGTTCAAAATCATTGTCGACCGCGACGACCAGAGTCTTTCGACCGTCAGGCATTGTCGGTCCCCAACTGAGGCCTTCGACCTTTTCCGGAAAAGACTCGCCGACTAGATCAAACGAAGGGTCCAACAGGTCAATGAAAGTTGACTTCTGAACGGGGCGCAAGGACTCGTTCAGTTCCAACGGCAAACTCGAAAGATTCGAGACATTCGTCGCCTGCCCAAGATCGGCCAGCATGATTCGTTTGAAGGCCGACGCTGCACCGACTTCGCTATCGCGTTCGATCACCAGAAAACGATTATCGTCGATGCTCAGAATCTCGTTGAGCTTGTTCTTCTGATCGTCGAGTCGATAAACGAATTCCGCCGATGGTGCTGGCGTCGAATCGTACGCAACCAACCGACAATTCAGGCCAACAACGCTGCCGTTGTCGAGACGCTGCGAGTCTTGGATCAAAGGGCTTTGCATCAAACCAAACAATCGTCCGTCGGCGGAACAGGCAAGGCCTTCCATTCCGCGATTGGGCAGGCGTCCCGATTGATTGGCAGCTTTCTCTTCTGCTTCATCGCGGTGAGGAGTCTCGATTTTGTAGGAATCGGGCACCTTGAGTTCCGTCTGTTGGGTTCCGTCCAGAGAAAATTGTTTGAGGTAAGGGCCATACTCATCGGAGATAAACAGCGAATTCTGGAAGACCCGAATCCCTTCGGGATCGAAGCGACCTGCGATTGCCGAAACGTACTGAAACGCAGCGGACGATCCAGAAAACGTTCGTCCTTGCGGGTCTTTGAGAATCACCGTTTTCAAAAGTTTTGCTGTGGCCGCTTGGCGATCGGGACCGAGCTTCAATTCCAACTTGTGGGCTCGGCAAATCCAATCGACGGCACCATCGTTTGGTCCGCGGTCGGATATCGCCCAATAACAGTCGTTCTTCGAGTCGTAGTCAATTCCCGAAATGCCGCCGAATTGGTTTTGGCGAATGCCGTTTTCAAAACCTCCCTCGAGTTTTGACAAGTCCTGCGTGTCCGCAGAAATCGAAACCACGCCTACCAATTCAATGGCTTTGCGGTTGCTCGTCGATTGTCCGTGAGCGGCGGAATTCGCTACGACAATTGTGCTCAAAAATAGAATTGTGAAAATTTTTTGCATGGGTAACCTCCAAAAAAACGGACGGCGATTGCCGTCCGTTCCGTGCTTTGTAAAAAAGACAACTGATCTGGCCATTCCTGCTGACCGTCACGATCGAGAGACCGGACGAACCCCACCAGGGTGTTATGCCAAATTAATCGTTGACGCGAAGTTCACCGCCGGCGCGAGTCGACCGATTAACAAACAATGTCAAATCGATCGATTCGGCAACAAACTCTGTAGATCCATCGGCCCGAGCGAAAACGCAACCACCGGAATGGAATCCATAAGGCTCGGAAGAATTGATGGCGTTCATTGGCAACCATGGTCCAGTCGCTGCCGCAACACTCGTCGAGTTACCGTCTTTGTTGGCGAAGTTAATCGAGAAACCGCAATCGGGGTCAGCCCAACCGGTTCCGTCTGCACAAACGTAGCGACCGCTGGCGTTGACAACTTTGTCGTCACCATAGGCTGCAAACAAAGTGGCATCCATCGGTTTGCGACGAACATAAACATCCGGTTGACCAGCACATTCGCCGATCATGATGGTGTTCGAGGTACCATCGATAATGTCCCGAATTCGATTTTTGACAAATTTCGAAATCACACCATCGCGTGCTTTTTGCGAAGGCGCTGTGGCAAGGCCCAAGCCCACGGTGTAGGCCTTCGGTTTGACTTCGTTGATTGAACCATAGTCACCGGCCGCAGCACCGACCAGGTGGTAAGGGTCCGTGCGATCTGAGCCCGGCGCCGATGGGCAAAGGAACATAGTAACTTGTTGTGAAATGGTTGGCAGGTTGTCCATATGACACCAGTCCTTCTTCTTGTCGTACGTGTCCGACAAATTGACTTGCTCAATGTATGGCAGAATCAATGTCATCCAAGATTGCGAGGTCGTTACCCCTGTGCCTGCGGCATGGCCAGAGCCCGAGGAAATCGGGAAGTCTGTGGTTGTGCCGTTCAAGTTCCAGCGGCTGGGTGGAAAGTATTGCAAAGCACTCTCATGATTCATAACGGCCAAGGCAAGTTGGCGGACGTTGTTCATACATTGCGTGCGACGTGCGGCCTCGCGGACCGATTGCACAGCGGGCAACAACATTCCAACCAAAATTCCAATGATCGCGATCACCACAAGCAACTCGATCAAGGTAAACCCACTTCGTCCATTTTTCAGATTTACGTTCATTCACTTCTCCCAAAAAAGATTTAACCGGCATTCCGATTGACTGTTGGGGAGGAATGTAAAAACGATTTGTGAAGAAACGGCGAAGGCCAAATGAATTCTCTTTCAATTTTGATTTTTCTTCCCGAACCGCGGTCTGATTCAGAACCAAATATTTCAAACGAGTTTCGGCAATGATTTTTCCATCGATCGACACACGCCTTCGACAACTTTTCAACGCGGGCAAGACCACTTTCGGTTCCCGAAATTAAGAGACTGGGCTTACGGCGGACTTTACCCCAAACGGCCCCTTTTGTGGGTCCATTTTGCCGTTGCCCGCTGTTTTCTGCGACAGATTTGAATCCTCGCGATTTCTTAACAATTTCTTCACAATTGCCGGTTACAGTCCGGAGGTAAATCAAACCAGAACATTGCTATAGGAAAGAAAAATGCGTTGCAAACTTGCATTCTGGGCGGCTCTTTTGCTGCCGCTGTTCATCGGCTGTGAAGGAAAACCTGTCGCCAAGAACCCCGGAACCGGCAGTAAAACAGCCGCCGGAAATACCGCCGCGAATTCAGTCAATGAATCGCTAACCGGAGCCGTAAAAATTGAAGGCTCAAGCACCGTCGGACCGATCTCAGCCAAGGCTCGGGAAGAATTCAACGTCAAATATCCCAAGGTCAACGTGTCGGTTGGCGAGCAAGGGACCAGTAACGGATTCGCCAGCTTCGTCCGGAAGGAAATCGACATCGCGGACGCCTCACGACCCATCAAACCCGCCGAGCTGGAAAAATGCGTGGCTGGAGATATCAAATTCTACGAGTTGCCGGTCGCCTACGATGGGTTGACGTTTGTGGTCAATAAGGAAAACCAATTCTGCAAACAACTGACTTTGGATCAGCTGAAAAAGATCTTTCGTGCGGATATGGCCGTGAAAACCTGGAACGAACTTGATCCAAGTTGGCCAGCCGAGAAGATCGACATTTTCGCTCCGGGCATCAACTCCGGCACCCATGAGTATTGCATGGAAGTTTTGGTCGGCAAAGAAAAAATCACGATGCGGGCCGACGAACAGATCACGCTGAGCGAAGACGATAAGCAGTTGGTGGCAGGAGTTAGTGGAGAAAAATTCGGCATCGGTTTCTTTGGTTACTCGTACTACGAATCTTCGAAAAACAAATTGCGAGCAGTACCAATCGTGAATTCCAAAGGAGAGGCGATTGAGCCAACCATCACGACGGTTGAAAACGGAACTTACGAACCGTTTAGCCGCCCGCTGTTTATCTACGTGAACTCAAATTCTCAAGACCGGGCAGAAGTCGCTGAATTTACGACGTTTTACTTGAAAAATGCAACCGACATCGTCAAGAAGGCTCAGTACATCCCACTGCCTGCGGAACTGCTGGAAAAGGCAATGCAAATTGTCGAATCTGGCGCGACCGGAACTCGTTATATCAATGACGACGGAACCTCAGCTCATGGACCACTCCGGGACATGCTGAATCGCACTCCCAATAACGGCAAGGCGAAATAGTCTGATGGCGTCGGCTGCTGACAGTCTGCAAACTCCCAAGGCAAAATCGTTGGACAGGCCTTTTGTCCCGCGAGTTCGCTCGATGGGTTGGAACCAATGGAAACAACGAATCGCCGGGCTCGGCCTGTTGGCGTGTTCGTCGGTTTCGCTGCTGACAACGGCCGGGATCATCGCAATGCTGGTCATTGGATCCTGGTCATTTTTTGCCAGTCCCGAAATCGAACTTACTTCGTTTTTGACAGATACCGCCTGGACGATCGGACAAACGCAAGGAGAAATCGACTACGGGATTTTGCCGCTGCTGTCGGGTACGCTGCGAATCACCGTCATCGGCATGGTGATCGCTCTACCACTGGGCCTACTCTCCGCGATTTATTTGAGCGAGTACGCCTCGCAACGAATGCGGAACGTCCTCAAGCCGGCGCTGGAAATTCTCGCCGGTATCCCGACGGTGGTTCTGGGCTTCTTCGCGATCGCCTTTGTAACCCCGGCGTTGCAAGAGTGGGTCTTGGAGTCGTTCAAGACATTCAACGCTGCCTCGGCCGGAATCGCTGTCGGCATCCTCTGTTTGCCGTTGGTGAATTCGCTGGCAGAAGATGCGTTACGGGCCGTACCGGTAAGCCTTCGTGAAGGTTCCTACGGGCTTGGTTCAACCAAGTTCGAAACGACAGTCAAAGTAGTTTTACCGGCGGCATTGTCCGGGATTGTTTCCGCGTTTTTGCTGGCATTTGCCCGGGCCATTGGAGAAACCATGGTTGTGGCGTTGGCGGCGGGCAGTACACCAACCTTTTCTGCCGATCCGCGAATCTCGTCGCAAACCATGACTGGTTACATCGTCAACACATTTCAAAGCGACACGGTCACACCAGGGACGGCTGCCTACGATTCGGTGTACGCGGTTGCAATTGTTCTGTTTTTCATCACGCTGGCGCTCACCTTATTTGGCAATTGGGTGCGAGGGCGTTTTCGTGAAGTCTATCAATAGGAAGTTTCTGTGACTCAGCCCGACTACCTTCGAACCTCGCGCGATCGCCAACGGCGATTGTACGACCAGGCGTTCGGCTGGATCTGCCGGGTAGTAGCCAGCGTCTCGATCTTGATTCTGGCAACTCTGTTGGTGGGGTTGATTATTAAAGGCGGCAGTTGGCTGAGCTGGGGCTTTCTGGTGAACGGCCATCGCGAAGATGCACCTGGAGACAGCGGCGTCGGACCGGCGATCATCGGCTCGCTGACGATTTGTTTAATCTGTGCCTTTACGGCGTTGCCGATCGGAATTGGAACGGCTTTGTGGTTAGAAGAATACCAACCGCGCAAAAAACTGTACAAGCGATTTCATCAGTTGGTGCAAGTAAATATCGCCAACCTGGCTGGTGTGCCTTCGATAGTTTACGGAATTTTGGGCGTGACGGCCTTCGTCTACATGTTCGGTTTGTTTGGCAAAATTCAAACCGATCGGCCACCTGAAATTGAATTCGGAATCGATTACTTTTATCAAGTCAAAACTTTGGCCGGCGATTTCGTGAAGATCCCTTGCACAGATAAATCGCAAACACAATTTACGATTGCTGAACCGATCGATTTCATTGATGCGAATGGCGTGTCAGGCACCTTGAGCGTTGTCGAACGAGGGAAAAAGCCCGCGGATGAATCGATCTGGAGTTCGACGGTCTATGCGGGTCAAAAGGCTTCGATCACCTCGCAGAAGAAACCCTACTATTTTCATTTTCCCCTTCACAAAAGCGTTCTCGCAGCAGGCCTAACGTTGGCGCTGGTGATCTTGCCCATCGTGATTGTGGCCAGCCAAGAGTCGCTCCGGGCCGTGCCCCAATCGTTGCGTGAGGCCGCGTTCGGATTGGGCGGCAATCATTGGCAAGTGGTTTCCGGAACCGTGTTGCCCTCGGCGATTCCGGGGATCATGACTGGCTCGATCCTGGCACTCAGTCGTGCGATTGGCGAGGCCGCGCCGTTATTGGCCGTGATGGGCGGGATCTTAAGTACAACAGGCGGTCTGTCAAATCTAATGGAAAGCACGCCCACATTGCCCGTAACAATTTTTCGTTGGGCTCAAGACGATAACCCTCAGTTTGAAAACCTGGCTGCGGCTGCGATTCTGGTTCTGTTAATCCTATTGTTAGCGCTGAATTCTCTGGCAATGTACGTTCGATTTCGGGCAGAAAAATTCAGGAGATGATAAAGTGATGGCACTGAAGATATCGAAACCAGAGGGCGTGTTCATCAATTCTCGAAAGAATCGTATGTCCATAACTTCGAAAGAACCCGCCGTGGAGCCTCAACAGAATTCCACTGCTGCAAACGACGGCTTCGTCCCGGCGATCGAGATCAATGGCTTTAGCGCCTACTACGATGCGCATCAGGCGATCAAAAACGTCTCCCTGAAGATTCCCGAAAAACAAGTCACCGCATTTATCGGTCCGAGCGGTTGTGGCAAAAGCACGCTGCTAAAGTGGATCAATCGGATGAACGACATCATTCCAACCGCACGAGCTACTGGCGAGATTCTTGTCGGCAACAAGAATGTTCTGGCCAAGGACACCGATGTCGTTGCTCTCCGGCGCTCGATCGGCATCGTTTTTCAAAAGCCGACACCGTTTCCCAAATCGATTTACGACAATGTCGCTTTCGGGGCTCGGTTGCATTACAAAATTTCAACTTCCGAACTGGATGAGTTGGTCGCCCGGTCTTTGACCAAGGCCGCATTGTGGGAGGAGGTCAAAGACCGATTGCACCAATCAGCGATGAGTTTGTCCGGTGGACAACAACAGCGCTTGTGTATCGCTCGGGCGATTGCCGTGAACCCCGATATTCTGCTGATGGACGAGCCCTGCTCGGCTCTCGACCCCGGCTCGACCTCGCGGATTGAAGACTTGATTTTTGAATTGCGCGAGCAGTACACGATTGTGATCGTTACGCACAATATGCATCAGGCTGCTCGAGTCAGCGACCGGACCGCGTTTTTCTTCCAAGGGAACATCGTGGAAGCCGGCGAAACCGAACAATTATTTACGCGCCCTGCCCAAAAACAGACGGAAGATTACGTCACTGGAAAGTTCGGCTAATGTCCAAGCACTTTGAACGAGATCTCGAAAAACTCCATCGACAATTGTTGGAGTTGTTTGGTCGAGTGGAACAGATGATCGATCTGGCCACACGTGCCCTGTGCGAACGCGCTCCGGACCTGGCCGAGAAAGTTATTTCAGGAGACGCCATCGTTAATCGGACCGAAGTGTCAATTGAAGAGGATTGTTTGAAGATCCTCGCGTTGCACCAACCGGTTGCCGCTCACTTGCGGCGAATTTCGTCGATCATCAAGATCAACGTCGACCTGGAACGCATGGCTGATTTGGCCTGCAACATCGCCGAACGCGCCCGCGACTTGAGCCAGTTCCCTGATTTTCCGCTGCCGGAACGGTTGCCAGAAATGGTCATGGAGGCCTCGCAGATGGTCCGCTGGGCGATCGATTCGTTCATCAATTCGGACACGCGACTGGCGAAAAAAGTAATCCACTTGGATGAAATGGTGGATCAAAACAATTTTCAAATTATTCAGACGTTGCGGACGCTGATGAAGGCCGATTCTGCGTTTGTGGAACCTGCCTTGCATTGCTTTTCGGCGTCGCGGCACATCGAACGACTGGCCGACCATGCGGAGAATATCGCCGAAGATGTCGTCTATGTTGTCGATGGCGATATCGTCCGGCATTTGCATGGTCAATTCTCTTTGAATATCGATCGAACGGAGAATCATGCCCGCGATTAAGGTTCTACTCGTTGAGGACGATCGACCGTTGGCCGAAATTGTGGAATACAATTTGACCACCAACGGCTTCGAGGTCATCCGCTGCAGCGATGGACAGGACGCGCTCAACCAAGTGCGGTTGAAGAACCCGGACATCATTCTGCTCGACGTCATGATTCCCGTGATGGATGGCCTCGAGGTGTGCCGACGCCTGCGTTCCAATCCGGAAACATCGGAAATTCCAATCTTGATGCTGACCGCCAAAAGCGAAGAAGTCGATCAGATTGTGGGTTACAAAGTCGGCGCGGACGATTACGTCACCAAACCCTTCAGCGTTCGAGTCCTGATGGAGCGGGTCAAGTCGCTGCTGCGGCGCAACCAGCCGTCGAATGCCAACTCCGCCACGGTCGCACGCTCGGGTATCTTGATTGATCGGCTGAAACACCGGGTCATGATCGACGAACGCCCTGTTGACTTGACCCCCAGCGAATTTCGCTTGTTGGAAACTTTGATTCGCCAGCCGGGGCGAGCCTTTGAACGCATGGAACTGATCGACTCGGCTTTGGGGCCCGACACCGTCGTTCTTGATCGCACCATCGACGTGCACATTCGCAGTCTGCGAAAAAAAATGGGGAAAAAAGCCGACTATATTCAGACTGTTCGCGGCGTCGGTTATCGGTTTCAGGACCCGGAAACGATCTAACCTATTCTCATCGACAACCGCAATCACTTGCGCAAGTGGATTTTTGTTTCTCGTCGTTACAATGACTGTTTTAATTGTCTGACGGAAGCAACCATGAAATCAATCGTTCGCACCGATTCTTCGAACCCAGATTTTCGTGGACTCGTTGCCTTGCTCGATCAATACCTGGGTGAACTCGATGGCCCCGAGCATTCCTTCTACGCGCAGTACAACAAGCTCGACGCGATACAACACGTCGTGGTCGGCTATGCAGACGGCGTTCCGGCGGCATGCGGGGCCTTCAAGTTTTGGGAGGAGGGCACTGTGGAAATAAAGCGGATGTTTACGCACCCCGATTTTCGACGACAAGGTTGGGCGGAGGTTGTGTTGGGCGAACTGGAACGCTGGGCGTCGGCAGAAGGATTTCCGCGCGCGGTGCTGGAAACCGGTCATCGACAACAAGAAGCCGTTCGACTTTACGAACGGTTGGGCTACGGACGAATCCCCAATTACGGCCAATATGCAGGCGTCGCCAACAGCATCTGCATGGCCAAGGCGTTGTCGTCAGCATCGTGAACTCCCCCTGCCCCTTCGAAATGAATTATCCTGATACTGTTCAACCTTGGCAGTTTTCGGGAATTCGATACAAGAGGCTTCGATGCATCGCTCCTATCAGAGAGTTTCGATCTCTCGACACTTGGTTTGTTCTGCGTTGGCAATCGCGGTCTGCGCCGTGCCGATCTCACTATCCGCTCAACAAACTCCGGTACCCAGCGATCAAGATCAAGTCGGTCGTCAGCGCGGCGATGCAGTCGTTACACCAGTGAATCAATTGTTAACGCCCGTTGGCAAACAAGTCGAACTGGCCGGCCTGCGCCCGCAGGCAATCGTTTTAGCGCCCGATGGCTCCAGAGTGATTGTGGCGGGTAAAACTGCTGAGTTGGTTTCGATCAATCCCGATACCGGCGAGGTCATCGAACGGACGAAGCTGCCTGCCGATAATGTCAATGATGCGCCCGTCGAGCCGCCTTCGGAGAATATCCTGAAACCCGACACGAAAGGCCAAGTGAGTTACACAGGTCTACTGTATTCGCACGACGGCAAACGTTTATACATGTCGAACGTCAATGGTTCGATCAAGGTCTTCTCGATCGCCGCCAATGGCTCGCCGCAACCGTCGCACACCATCACTTTGCCTCCAGCTCAAGCCCCTCGTCGAGCGCAGGAAATTCCCAGCGGTATTGCCTTGAGCAACGACGACTCGCGCCTGTACGCTTGCGGAAATCTTTCGAATCGCTTGCTCGAAATCGAAACCGCCACCGGCAAAACGCTTCGTACGTTTGACGTGGGTGCCCTTCCTTATGATGTCGTACTTGTGGGAAATCTAGCCTTCGTCAGTAACTGGGGCGGTCGACGTCCAGGCGACGGCGATTTGACGGGTCCAGCGGGTCGCGGCACCACCGTGCGTGTCGATCCGGTTCGTCACATCGCGAATGAAGGCTCTGTTTCGATCATCGATTTGAAAGATGGGCGAGTCACCAAAGAAATTCTGGTTGGCTTGCACGCCAGCGACTTGGCTGTTTCCCCCGATGCGAAGTACGTCATTTGTGCCAACGCTGAAAGCGACAACCTTTCGGTCATCGACGTTGAAAAACAGGAGGTTGTCGACACCATCTGGGCGCGGTCCAAGCCGTCCGACTTGCTTGGTGCCAGCCCCAACGCGATCTGCTTTTCTGACGACGGGAAAAAATTGTTCGTTGCCAATGGCTCACAGAATGCCGTCGGCGTAATCGATCTCGATTTAGAAGACCGTGGGGAATCTCGACTGGCCGGGCTCATCCCGGTGGGCTGGTATCCGGGAGCCTTGGTTTTCGACCAAGGCCGGAATGCAATTCACGTGGCCAACATCAAGGGCCTGCCACTGGCTTCCAAAAAACAAGGCGACGGCACAGAAGGCTTCAACTCCCACCATTATCATGGAACGGTCTCACTGGTCCCGGTTCCGAATGCGGATCAATTGGCGGCCTATTCGGCTCAAGCCACGCTTAACCTAAGAAGAGGTGCGATTGAATCGGCGCTCTTGCCACCGCGCCCTGGTGTCGAGCCGGTCGCTATTCCCGAACGAATCGGAGAGCCGAGTCGCATCAAGCACGTAGTTTACATCATCAAGGAAAACCGAACTTACGATCAGGTTTTTGGAGCGCTCGAACAAGGCCGCGGGCGCGCCGATTTGTGCATCTTCGGTGAAAAAATCACGCCGAACCAACACAAGATTGTTCGGGAATTTTCCTTGCTCGATAACACCTACTGTTGCGGAATCCTTAGTGCGGACGGCCACAATTGGAGCACGACGGCGCGTAGTAACGATTATCTGGAGAAGAGCTTCGCCGGTTTCCCTCGAAGTTATCCCGATGGGATGGGCGAGGATGAGCAAGACGCTATGGCCTATTCCGCGGCGGGCTTTATTTGGGACCGTGCCGTTGAAAAGAAAGTATCGATTCGCAATTACGGCGAATTCATGATGCCCAAAGTCCGGTGGCGCGATCCTCAGCGGAAAGGCACTCCCGACTACATGGCTTGTTACCGCACTTGGAAAAAAGAAAACGATGATGTAATCTTCGAATCCGAACCAGCGGTCGAATCCATCCGCGGCTTTTCTCCCAAAGAATGCGTTGGTTGGGAAATGTCGGTGCCCGATCAATACCGCGCCGACTTTGTAATTGGCGAGTTGCAGGAGTTTGAGAAACAGGGAATTTATCCGCAGCTCGTGATCATCTGTTTGCCCAACGACCACACGAGTGGCACTTCGAAAAACTGCCCGACACCCGCATCTTGCATGGCCGATAATGATTTGGCCTTTGGACGGATCGTTGACGCACTTAGTCATTCGCGGTTCTGGCCGGAAATGGCGATCTTTGCGATCGAGGACGACCCTCAAGCGGGTTGGGATCACGTTAGCGGCTATCGCACGACGGCCTATTGCATTAGTCCTTTTTCGAAACGAGGGGCAACGGTCGGCACGCTCTATAACACGACCAGCGTATTGCGCACGATCGAACAGATCTTGGGTTTGCCTCCGATGAACCAATTCGATGCCAGCGCGACGCCAATGTTTGATTGCTTTACGAATGTTGCCGATTTGAGACCGTTCGAGCATGTTGCGAACCAAGTGGCCTTGGACGAATTGAACCCCTCCCCGGCCTCCATCGTAGACCCGATACTAAGGGCTGATGCCGAGGTTTCGGGAACGCTGAACTTTCGTGAGATCGATGCGGCACCCGAAGACACGCTGAACCAGATCTTGTGGCGTGCGATGAAGGGTACCAAGGTCGCCTATCCCGTTTGGGCCACCGACCCTACTGCAGAGGACGAGGACGATGAAGCGGAACACAAACGATAGTCGCCAAGGCTGGACGTTGTCCGAACTATTGGTGACGCTGGGCATTCTCGCGATCATCGGATTGATTTCGTTGCCCGCCATATTGTCGAGGCGAGAATCTTCGCGGCGTACCGCGTGCAGCGACAGGCTTGCTCAACTTGCGAAAGCGGCCGTTGATTTTGAGTCGCTGAAATCACGAATCCCATCGGTCAACTGGTATCAGGAAATCATGTCCTACACCGAAAGTCCGCACTACAACAAGTTCGTCGCGAACCGAGAATTGCCGGACACCTATTTTGAAATCTTGATTTGCCCCAGCGATACCGGTCCGTTTATGTCCGATCTCGACCTCTACTCTAATTACCTGGGCACAGCCGGTGTCTGGGCTCCGCAACCCGAATTGGTCGGACCGGTTGTGAGACTCGCAAACGATTCTGACCGCGGCGTACGATGGGACGATATTACTGATGGTCTGGAAACCACCGCTTTGTTTAGCGAAGTATTACGTGCCGGACGAGGTCGATTGCGAACGATCTGGAGTTTGCCGGAGCAACCGTATGCTGCCGACCAAATTGACGAGTTTGTGGAGGCAGCCGACCGTTTGCCTCCAGATCCGTTAAATCAAAACTTTGTCGGTCATGCGAGGACCAAAGGGTTGGTGATTGGCTTCAGTGGCTTCAATGGCGGTACTGTTTTCTATTCGTCCGGGCTCACACGCTCGACCTACAACCATGCGGCACCTCCGCAGCGTCCCAGTTGCCACAACGGAACGCGGATTCCGGAGTCGTCTGTTCCCGCCAGCAGCGATCACAAAGTTGTGAATGTTGCTTTCTGCGACGGTCATGTTGAGTCGTTCACTCGCGACGTCAACATCGGAGTCTGGCGTTCTTTTGCCAGCCGCACTGCCGATGACTAGGGTGTCGTTGGGTAATCCACCTAAAACGAATCACGGCTCGGAGAGCCGTGCGACGACCGAATGTTAGCGGAAGGGCGCAAGCCCTCCGGTTTTTCCATTCGTGAAGATCTTTGAAGTCCATAGCTGATTTTGAAAAAAGCCAATGAAGCCACGGATCGACACGGAATTTCACGGATTCGAAGAGCAATATTTGCATTCGCCGTCGCACGCATCTCCGAGGCGTGTGTCTGGGAAATCACGGCTCGGAGAGCCGTGCGACGATTAAGGGACGAAAATCGGCAGGCGATTTGATGTGGAATTCTGGGCACTCCGCTGGGGCAACCCGTTCAGCATTGGCAATGAAACGCGGCCGTCGCGATACAACAAGTTGTAAGCGCAAAACGGAATCAAATGCCCGCTCGGCAACAGATGATGAACGCATGATTTCATGATCTGCCGCACGTCAAAATTGTAGGCATCCATGAAACTCGTCGTGGTGATTCGAAACATGTCGGCCGCCGCCAAGTCCTCGGCAATCGCCCGTGCAAAAAACCCGCCAGCCAACTCGGCAAATTCAGCGGTCTCCGTCGGCAAAACTTCCTGGTTCGCGGATGGTCCAATGCGCTGCTCCATAGATTCGCCGCAACCTTCGCCGCCACCCGTCCCACAAGCCATTCGGGCCATGAACTTGCTGACGATTTCTCGCGTGTTCTGGCGATTAAGGCTAATCCCGTTGGCCAGCAAATCAAAGTGCTTGTCGATGTTTACGAAACGCGTGATCGGAATCACCGAGTTGCCCTGCCGGAAGGCGTAACTGAGCGTGTGAGCGTTGGGATGGGCACAAGGCACCGGGAAGAAATCGTTGTTGCGAAACAGGCCATCCGTTTGCTCTTCAACCGCCGCAATAACATCAGGAAAAGTAATTCGCCGTTCCAGATTTTCCGGCAGGACGCTACGCCCAACATAAGTCGCGGGCTGGAAACTAACACCCGTAATCCATGGGCGTTCAATTGCAAATCGAACAAGTCCGCCAACCTCACCCAAATTCAGATCGGTTTGCAACGTCGTGACCAGCGTTGTGTTGATGCCGAACTCGCCCAACATCTCGATCGCTCGCAACTTCGTATCCAGCAGCGAAACACCGCGCAACACACCGTGAACCTGATCGCTCAATCCATCCATCTGCAAATACACTTGGCAGCGTGACTGATACCGTGCCAATAGCTTGCACAGGCGACGGTCGTTCGCCAGCCGAATGCCGTTCGTATTGATCATCACCAAATCGATCGGCTGGCTGCAAGCGTATTCAAAAATCTCTGCGAACTGCGGGTGAATCGTGGGTTCACCCCCCGACAATTGCAAGATTTCGGGTTGTCCCTCAACCATCACCAAACGGTCAATCGCGGCGCAGCATTCTTCGAAACTCAAATGCTGCCCGCCGGGTCCGCTCGACGCATAACACATCGGGCAGCTCAGATTGCAGGAAGACGTAACCTCCAGCACCGCAATGCACGTATGCTGCTCGTGTGCCGTGCACAATCCGCAATCATAGGGACAGCCGAGCTTCGGCTCGACGCCGAATGATACGGGCAATCGTCCCGGCACCGCAAACTCGTTGCGGTCAAACCAGCGGCGGCTGGAACACACAAAGTCGCTGCGTGAACCATGGCGACTGCAAAACTTATCAAAGTAGATCCTGGAACCTCGGGCGACAATCTTGGCCTGCACCAGCTCCATACATTCCGGACACAAGCTTTGCGTCGCTCCCAAAAACACGCCATCTCGCAATTGCCCCGGTTTCGGTTCCATCAATCACTCTCCAATTCGAACTAGCGAGATTCCTAAACCGGCGACTATCGCCTTCCAATTAGAACGCCCAACCTGAACAACCGTCAAGTTCTTTCAATTGGTCGGAACGTGGACCATGTCGATGACTCGCATCTTCTTCCATTTCCCTCCTCGAAAACGGAAAAAGAAAATGATCCCGAGAATGCACACCCAAGCGGTGATCAACGCCCAACAGGTGTAGATACCCATGCCGAAAACCACGACGGCGAGATACGTCGAAACACACAACAATGTTGTCATCACGAGACTGACCAGCATGACGAAGCGGGTGTCGCCCGCGCCCTTGATGGCGCTCGCCAACACCATCAACGACGCGTCAAATAAATTGTAGGCCGCCACAAAACGCAGCAGAATCACCGCCAGCTCTTGCGACTCATTAGATGACGCATCTGCCCCTTCTGCTACGAAAAAACCGCTCAGAAAAATATACGGCACGAGGCAATACAACAACGAAATCGTCGCCATGTAGGTCAGCGCTAAAACAAGCGAAACCCACGTCGACCGTTCCGCCAGGTCCTCTCGGTTTTCTCCCAGTCGTTGGCCCACAAGAATTCCCGCCGCAATCGACAGGCCCCAGATTGGCATGAAGGCAAAACTGCTGATGCTGAAAGCCATCGACGTCGCCTCGGTCTCCACACTCCCCAATCGGCCCAACAACAAACAGAATACCGAAAAACCCGCGACGTCCAAAAACATCTGCACTCCGCTCGGTCCGCCGAACCGAATCAACCGGCGAAACAGATCCCAATCAATCCCAATATTGCCGGTGCCAAATTCAATCCGGTTTTGGCTGCTCAACATCATGACCACGTAAGTAATCGCCTTCAGCCACAACGCAATCGCCGTGGCATAGCCGGCACCAGCGATTCCCAGCTCGGGGCATCCGAGATAACCAAAAATCATGATGTAATCGAGCACCAGATTCACCACCGCAAACAAGCAGTCGACGACCATGACCACTGATGTCTTTCCACGGCCACTAAAAAAGGCTGAGGCGGCTTGAGAAACCAACATGCCGCCGCTGCCGATACAAAGGGTGTCAAAGTAAATCACTTCCATCGGCTCGATCACCGGCCCGTGATTGGCCCAAGCGAAAATGCTGGGAGCAAGCGGAATTCCCAACGCTACCAGCGGAATGCAAAAAACTGCGAACCAAATCGCCTGCCATACGGCGGTGCCGATCTTCTGGTTTTGCCCGTCGCCGAAGTATTGCGAAACAAACGAGTTCGCATACGAGCAAATGCCGAGCGGCAGACACAAAAAAGAAAACCAGACGATGTTCGCTTGGAAGGCTGCAGACATTGAGTCGCCGCTGACCCAGCGCAGCATCATGCGGTCGACAAAGGTCATCACGGTCCAGGAAAGGCTGGAAATGACCATCGGCAGCGCGACGATGAGAACTTCTTTGGCCCCCGACGGTCCGCTTACGAAGGAGCGCCAGACGCCAGAAGGATTTTCGTTTAGACTCATCACTTTGTCGCAATCAAGGAAAAATGGGGCGGCCCCTTGCGAGACCCAATTGACCCATCGTGGGTTCGCATTGTCGCAAAAATTTGGCATTTAGAATACGCCGCACCGCCATCGCTGCGGCTTGACCTATCGCGAATCCGTCAAGCCAAACATAATCGACGCTTGCTCCATTTTGTCGCGACTAACTCATTTGTCAGTTAGATGGCTCGCTCCATGACTCAAACAGAGGAATCTAAACCAGGCAAGTTCGGCGGGACCCGCTGGTTGGTGTTCGCTGGCTTTGTTGTCGTGTGCGTTCTGGTTTATTTTCTCTTTCGAAATTTTTTGGATTGGGAGACACTCGTTCGCCGCGAACATGAACTCATAGTGTTCACCGTCAAGAGAAGATTTGTATCCGTCGTGGTGGCTTGGTGTTTTTATTTCGTCGTGGCCGCGACCTCGGTTCCCGGCACCTGGATTGTCTCGATGTTCTACGGATGGCTGTTTGGTTTCTTGCCCGCGGTGTTAATCGTCATCCTGGCGGCCACGGCAGGAGCCACGATGAATTTTTGGTTGAGCCGTTATTTATTCCGCGCTTGGGTTGAGCAACACATTGCGCGGCGTTGGCCGAGCTTCGATACGGCTTTTGAGTCGGAGGGCGCATATTATTTGCTGACGATGCGGTTGATCCCTGGAATTCCGTTTATCGTCGTCAATTCCTTGATGGGCCTGACGAAAATGCCGACTCGCGAATACTGGTGGATTACGTTGTTCGGAATGTTGCCGGGCACTTGTGCATTCGTCTGGGCCGGAGCCAGCGCTCCGCGATTGCAAGAATTGTCTGAGCGGGGAATCTCCAGCGTTCTTAATTGGCAATTGATGTTGTCGCTCACCGTTTTGGGCCTGTTGCCGTTGGTCCTCCGTCGAATTCTGACGAAGCCAAAAAAACAGTCCGCAAACTAATTTGAAGCAATCTACCCGTGCATTGCGTATTACTAGGCTGTTCCGCGCAGGCCACACGAATGTTGCTAGAATTGATAGTCGTTTTCCCTAATTGGTTTTCATTCTTGCTTCGGCCGACCTCATGAACAAAAGCGTCCCGTCCTCTTCGCCAAAAGAACAAATCGAGATTCAAGGGGTCCAGTTGACGCTTAGCCAACCTCACGACACCCGGGTCGAATGGATCGGCCAGCAAGAAATCCTCAAACAGATCCTCGCGTGTTGGTTGGTCGTTAATGAGAAAGACCTACCGCTGACGCCGCGGATCGTCGGCGTTCCGGGGATCGGCAAGACCGCGCTGGGAACTGCGGCGGCACTGGCCCGCGGCCAACAATTATACATCTACCAATGCACCGCCGACACGCGTCCCGAAGATTTGCTGGTCACGCCGGTGCTCGCCGACAACGGTCGCATCGCTTACCACGCCTCGCCCCTGGTCACGGCCATGATTCGCGGCGGCGTCTGCGTGCTGGACGAAGGGAACCGGATGAACGAAAAATCCTGGGCCTCGCTGGCTCCCTTGCTCGACCACCGTCGCTACGTCGAATCGATCGTCGCCGGAATTTCGATAACGGCTCATCCAAATTTTCGTTGTGCGGTGACCATGAATCAAGACGAATCGACTTTTGAAATTCCCGACTACATCCTAAGTCGCTTGCAACCAACCTTGACGATGGGCTTCCCAAATATTCAGGATGAAATGGCGATTCTTAAATATCACTTGCCGTTTTGTTCCGCCGAAATGCTGGAGATGACTGTCGAATTTTTACAAAAGGCCCATACGCTGAAGCTCGATTTTTCCACTCGCGACGGAATTAATCTGTTGCGTTACGCGATGAAACGAATGTGCCAGGAAACCGATCATCCGTTGGCGGCCGATGCGGCTTGGCAGGAATCGCTTGCCCAGTGCTTGGGAAGCGAAGCGATGGATCTTGATCGAATGGCCAAGTCCCGCAGCCAATCCCTGGGCGGACAGACCTTGCCAATGGGCTTTGCCGATTTCTTCTTTAACCCTAACGACCCGCTCCGGCCCGGTGCGGAATACGAACTCGACGAGGATGACGAGGACGAGGACGAAGATATCGAATTCAGCGAAGACGAATTCGATGAAGAGGACTTCGACGAGGACCTGGACGACATGTCCGAGTTCGATGGCAACGACCCAGATTCCAAAGGGTAATCGCGATGGCCATCAGTCGTTTGCTGGAAATCGGTCCCCGCGTGACGGCGCTGCCGGTCGTGCATGGAAGCGCCGATTTCGCTTGGGAAATTCGCCGGCTGATCTTGCGGATGTCCCCTGATTGCCTAGCCGTGCCGCTGCCCGAGTCGTTTCGAGCGCTCGTCATGTCTGCCGTGGTCGATCTCCCCCAGCCCTCGATTGTGGTCCAACAGGCGATCAATCGGCCCGACGAGTGGCGCGGTGAATCGTCCGAAACCGATGAACCAAACGCCGAAGTCAGCTACGTGCCCATCGATCCGTGCCAACCCGTGATCGCCGCGCTGCGTGTGGCCTTGGAAGAACATATCCCTGTGCGGTTCATCGATCTGGAAACGAATCGCTACGAACCACTCGCGCGCACGTTACCGGACGCATACGCCCTCAAAAAAGTCTCGCTCGAAAAATTCTCGGCGGCTGTGTTGCCCTTCCTGAAACGCTCAAAAAATCTCCAATGGCAGCAACGCGTCGATTACATGGCTTGGCAACTGCGGGAACTGTCGGTCGATTTTGAGAAGATCTCGTTCGTGTCGGGAATGCTCGATTGGCCGTTTGTTCGTGAAGCGTTCTTGAAGCCCAATTTGGTTCGCCCCGACCACGAATCGGTCGACGAGCCGAAGATTTACTCGCTGGAAAAGAACGCGTTGTACTTCATGTTCGGCGAATTGCCATACGTCACCGGCTTGTACGAAAAAGCTCGCGCGGAACTTGACGATGACTCGACGCTGTCGATCGACTCGATCAAGCAACTGCTGCTGGAGTCGCGTTCGCGTTACATTGCCGACTACAAAAACCGAGCCCGCAAGATCCCCTCCAAAACCATTTCCCAGTGTCTGCAATACATTCGCAACCTGACCTTGGTCGAACGTTGCTTCACGCCGCAACTAATCACGATTGTGACCGCGGCCAAACAGATCGCCGGAGATGGTTACGCCATCCACGTTTTGGAAACGGCCAAAGATTTTGGATTGGAGTTACAGCCGAAATACGAAGAGGCCCGGTTGAGCATTGATTCATTTTCAGTGGGCCTTGGGGATAAGATGAAGGCCGTGAGTCGACTCCCCGGCCCCCCGCTGGTTTGGTCGAATCTGGAACTGCTGCCGCGCCCGACGCGCGACCAGCAACGGGATTGGAAACAGAAATGGAATCCCTACTCACAATGCAGTTGGCCTCCCGAAGACGAGAAGATCGAGAACTTTCGCCAAGCGGTTTTTGATCGGGCTCGCGAAGTGATGGGGGCGGATCTCGCTAAGACCGAGAAGTTTACATCGAGTATCAAGGACGGAATCGATATTCGGGACACACTTCGGAATTGGCACACTGGCGATATCTACGTTAAGGTCCTGCCGCCCAACAAAGGCAAACTCGATTGTGCCGTGATGCTGTTCGATTCGCCGGCCGACCCGCGCAATTATCCTTGGCGGACGACTTGGTTTGCAGAGCACAAGGACGAATCGACTTTGGCTTTTTACGCGACGAACTTTGCCGACGAGCCAATCGGGCCGGGAATTTGTTTGGCGAATTATGGCGGAGCGATGTTTATCTACCCGCCAGTGCCGATTCCCGACATCTGGACGAATCCGCTTCTCGATTTTGCGGAAACGTTGGAAGAACGCTTGCTCGGTGCCGCTTGTTTGCACAGCCAGTGTCGTCACATCGCGCTCGTCAGCCCTGGTCCGCCGGGAATCGCTTGGAAGAAACTTGCTAAGCATTTTGGCAAGTCGCTAGTCCACCTACCGCTCACCCGTTTCAGCGACTCGACCATACAACAACTCCGCATGGTCCACGTTCTCAACGGCAAAACAGTCCGCAGCTACGCCGCCCAATTCATCCGAAAGAGTTAGCGATAACTGCCCTGTGTTCGCCCGCCAAAGTAACGAGTCATTTCGCAAGTCGAACCGAGAGGTCGCGGATTTGTTCGAGGAGGGTTTGGTATTCGCCGGTCCAGAGCACCGCGTTTTCGGCATGCTCCAATTGATGATGGTGGTGCTCGTCGTTTACTCCCGATGACCGCGATTGCTTCCATTTGGCGGAAATGAGTGCTTTGACTTCCTCGGTGTTGGCCAAGCCCTCCAATAACCCGGTATGTCCGGTAACCGTGGCCCCTTCCCCTTTTCCGCTCATTGCCCCGCCGCCTGCGGTTTCCACCATGATATCGGCGATTCCGAAATGACGTTGCAATGGACCCTGGCGAATTGAAATATTCTGAATGTTCTCATAGGTGATCGTCGTTTCGTGAATGTTCCAGATGCCCCGGCGAATTCGCATGGTCCGGTCACTCAGCACATACCAGGTCGTGTCGTACTGCAAATGGATGGCGATGTAGGCCACGATGTCCGGTAAAACAATGACCGCCAACCACAACGGGGCCGTCACCAGTCCCAACCACGGAATGGCCACCGTCAGAACCCCCCAGAGGATAAACAACAGCACGTCAATCGCCACCAACCCGATCCAGAAATAAAATTTGAGGTAACTGAGATAACCTTCGGCGGGTCGGAAACTCTGGATAAGTTGATCGTTGGCTCCGGTAAGTTCTGGTGGCGATTCTGGAACTCGCATCCAGCGTGTGATCACGTGCCAAATGCCCGAGTAACACCATTGGCTGGCTCGCAAAACCGCCTTCTCAGGAATCATCGCGGCCTCCGGTTTTCGATTCAACCATTGTCGCCAACGCGTCGCGAATTTCAGTCAGCGTTTGGACAACCCGATCGGGCGAAACCGCACGAGTGGCTGGAGTTGTCGGATGGAGTCCTTCAGTAACACCCCCGGCCAGTCGGTTAACATCGAGTGATTCTGTATCGCCCCGTGCCCCGCGCATCCGCGAATAAAGGAAATCACGCAGTGCCTCGGCCTCGAGAATTCCTTCGATCGCCATTTCGGCATTGGCACTGCCCGAAGCCGTTTGCAAGCTGATCTTGGCCAGGCCCATCCAACGTTGCAGCGGATTTTTTGTCAGATGGATGTCCTGAATTCGGCGGTAGGTCAAGTTGACTTCGCGGCGAAAGAACATACCCCAGCGCATGGAAACTCCCTCGTCATCGAATTTGTAACGCAGTGTCGAGTAGCGAAACCACAGCGGCAAAATCACCAAAACCGAGAGCGGTCCGGTCAACGCGGCAACGAGCAGGTAATATTGAAACAGCGAATTATCCGGACGATCAATTTTTCTCGGATCGAATGGCTCAGTATTCATCGTGATGGTTACCTTACTTCAGTTGGTACCCTGCCAATTCCATTACGGCGACTGCAGATTAATTCGCCGCGACGGCAATTCTACTCTACTGAATCGACACCATGCCGGTGATCGCAATTTCCACGTAAAGTTGCTCTCTCCGCAGCAATTCGCTGACATGATTTGTTTGCAATCTGGGTTTGCCGCCCGTTATGTGCGACAATTGACGGGAAAATCTTGCGACAAAAGGCCTGGAATCCATGCTTCGACTAATAGCGATCTTACTTACCTGTCTTTCAACAATTGATACGGCATCGGCCCAATCCGAACCACAAGACTTTCACGATTCGTCCCGTTGGAAAGCAGAAATTGCCGCGTTCGAGCAGGCCGACCAAGACCAGATTCCACCGGAAAACTCGATTCTGTTTGTCGGCAGCTCGAGTATCAGATTGTGGGATTTGAAACGGTCTTTCCCGTCGATGGTTGCCATCAATCGCGGTTTTGGGGGCTCGCAACTTGCGGATTCCGTTCAATTTATCGATCGAATCGTTCTCAAGTACAAACCGCTGGCCTGTGTCTTGTATGCTGGCGACAACGACCTCGCTGCCGGCAAGTCGCCGGAGCGAGTGTTTGCGGACTTTGCCGAATTCGGGGCAATCCTTCAACGCCATTTGCCTGGCACAACCCTTCATTACATATCAATCAAGCCAAGCCCCAGTCGCTGGAAAATGGTGGACCGAGTCCGTCGAACGAATGAGCTGATCCGAACCTATTGCGAATTGAACGACACTCTTTTTTTTGTTGACATTGAAGC
>JBEBGH010000592.1:0-2081 GCA_040081565.1 Pirellulaceae bacterium | reverse complement strand
TTTTCAAATACGCCAATTTTGCCACGCACAACCTGAACCTGATACTGGGGTGGGTGGGAGCCGGCCCTGTTGAAATGTCTCCGGTGCGCTTGCCAATCGGCATTTCATTCTTCACCTTTCAAGCGCTTTCGTACGTGCTGGATGTCTACCGAGGCCATGGCCGTGCGACCCGCAAACCATCGGACGTGGCGCTCTACATATTCTTCTTCCCTCAATTGATTGCCGGGCCGATTGTTCGTTGGGAGGACGTCGCAGCGCAAATGCAGCAGCGTTTCGTGACCGTTGAGCGTTTTTGGGAAGGCATCCGGCGATTCATTTACGGACTGGCGAAAAAAGTTCTGGTCGCCAATGCGATGGCCACGCCTGTTGATCAGGTCTTTTCAATTTCGCCGGAGGCACTGAGCCCGGTGCTGGCCTGGGTGGGAGTCATTTGCTTCACGCTCCAGATTTACTTCGATTTTTCGGGATATTCAGACATGGCTATCGGACTGGGGAAAATGTTTGGTTTCGAGTTTCTCGAAAACTTCAATTATCCATACACCGCGCAGTCCATCCGGGAATTCTGGCGGTGCTGGCACATCTCGCTCTCAACATGGTTTCGGGATTATTTGTATGTCCCCATGGGCGGCAACCGCTGTTCGGCGGCGCGCAACCACTTGAACCTCTTGGTCGTGTTTTTCCTATGCGGCCTTTGGCATGGAGCAAGTTGGACGTTTGTGGTTTGGGGACTTTATCACGGGTGCTTTCTGATGCTTGAACGGACAAAGCTTGGTGACTGCCTGGGGAGATTGTCGAAGGTTCTTCGTCACGCTTATGCACTGCTGATTGTGATTGTCGGCTGGGTGTTCTTCCGGGCTGACACCTTGACGCAAGCGCTCTCGTTTTTGCGCGCGATGTTTGGCTTCACGGGAGCAGTCCTTTCAGCCCACCTCCTGGAATTGATTCATGCACTACAGCTTCTTCTTGGTCAGCGTGGTGGCGAGGCAGCCGAAATCAATCAGATGTTGGACATGATTCTGACAAACCAGGTCATCTGGATCGGCTGTGCGGGGATCGTGTTTGCCACGCCATTCGTATTCTGGCTGCACAAAGAAGTTGTCCGCTATTCCCCCAAACATTTTCGGGGTGCGTTCAAAATGGCCCTTGCCGTTGGCGAACCGATCCTGTTGACGGCCCTATTGATCATCTCCTCCGCCTGGCTGGCAGACGGGACCTACAATCCCTTTATTTATTTCAAGTTCTGATTTTACCATGGAAACACCACAACCGGCCAAAGCTGTTATCGGCGCAAAGATCGCGATGATCGTGTTTTTTGTCGTGTTAATCTGGCTGCCAACGCTGGATGCGCTATTTCATTGGGATCAGACTCCGCACGTAAATGAGAACCGACAACCCGCTGCTTTTCCCCAATTGAATTCGGGACTGGCCGGAATTCGGAATTTCATTTCTGGGTTGGAGCGCTACTACAACGATCATTTTGGTTTTCGCAAGCGCCTGATCTATTGGGGACAAACATGGAAGCGGGAATGGTTTCATGAGACGTTGCAGTCGGGCGTAGTTATCGGGCAGAAGGGCTGGCTATACCACGCGGAATCCTTTGGCCTTACGGAGGAAAGTCGCCGAGCGACAACGCCTTTCACTTCAAAAGAACTTGAGGATTGGCAGACATTGTTCGATTCCCGTCGGGACTGGTTGAATCGGCGAGGTATTCATTACCTCGTCGTTATCCCGTCAGATAAACCGAGCATTTATCCTGAGTATCTCCCGGGATGGGTTCCGAAGCAGAATCCGGTGACCAAGATCGACCAACTGATAGCACACATGCAGAACCACTCGACAGTGGAGGTTTTGGACGTGCGTCCTGTGTTGCTGCAAGCAAAACAGACTCGACAGGTTTTCTATCTGACGGACTCGCATTGGAATCAGTATGGCGCGTTCATCACCTGCAACGAACTCATCCGAACCCTCTCAAGACAAATGCCTGACCTGAGTCCGCTTTCGTTGAACTTGTTTGATTTGGCAATCACGAACGGCCCCGGTGGGAATCTGGCATGGGTGTTGACAGGAGCGTATAGCATGAT
>JBEBGH010000591.1:0-2082 GCA_040081565.1 Pirellulaceae bacterium | reverse complement strand
AAGCTCAATTCCAGTTGGCGCGACGCAAGGTCGATTTTTGCGGTTGGCACGACAATGTGCTCCGAGCCGTTAACAACCGTCGCAGTGGTTTGATCGTCTTTGGTCTCCAGCTTCAGACCGAAGATCAGATCGCCGCCTGGAGAAGTGAGCGAGGCCCGGTACCAACGAGTCTTCGTTTCGGCAGCGTTTGTTTGCATGTACAAGGTGGATACAGTAGCGCAACAAATGACGGAAATTGTTACCAGTCCGGTCAAGATCCATTGAAACATCATGATTTAATCTCAGCGAGAGAACGACAACGATCAGGCAATTCATTGTCGCGTTTGGATACCGCAGAGACAAGCAAGGAGTATTTGTCGGACATGCGAGGCCCATTTGTTTCGAAGCACTTACCAGACCACTTTGTGTTCAGAGCCTCACGGGAGTACCATAGAATTCCTTGATTGACCTTAATCGCGAGTTCCAGGGGAAGTTCATGAGCCAATCACAACCGCCGCAACTGAACGATTTAGATGCCCGGCCGCTTAACCAATGGACTTGGTTTCGGCATTTAAATGGCTACCACTGGTTTGTATTGCTCGTCGCCGCGCTGGGTTGGTTGTTCGACACGATGGATCAACAGATTTTTGCGTTGGCGCGAAAACCAGCGATGAAAGAACTGTTGACGGAAGTAAAAGTTGCGGACGATGGAACCGTTACGAAAACGCCACCGGAAAAAGAAGACGTTGATTTTGGGGCGACGATGAGCACTTCGGTCTTTCTCATCGGTTGGGCGGCCGGAGGATTGTTCTTCGGTGTACTTGGTGACCGCGTGGGCCGTGCGAAGGTGATGTTGTGGACGATCCTGATCTATTCAGCTTGTACAGGTCTGAGCGCATTTTCGACTGGTTTTTGGGATTTTTGCTTTTATCGGTTCTTGACTGGGTTAGGAGTCGGAGGGGAGTTTGCGGTCGGTGTGTCGTTGGTGGCAGAAGTGATGCCAGCGCGGATCCGAACCTACGCGCTCGGATTGTTGCAGGCCTCGTCAACGGTTGGAAATGCGACTGCGGCGGGCCTCAATATGTACCTTGGTCATCTCGATAGCCTTGGAGAACTGCGCGATTGGAATTTGATGGGCATGCCGATGACGGCTTGGCGAGTCATGTTTATCATCGGCGCGGTGCCGGCTCTGGTGGCAATTCTGGTGCGATGGAAATTGAAAGAACCGGAGAGTTGGGTGGCCGCCAAACTGGCTGCTAAAGCGTCGGGCACCGCCCATTTGGGTTCTTACACGGAGTTGTTTCGAGATCCGTTGTGGCGTCGCAATGCGCTTGTCGGTCTGACTTTAGGCGCGTCAGGAATCGTCGGTTTGTGGGGAATCGGTTTTTTTATCTACGAGTTGTTCAGCGGAGTGGTTGGGGCACATTTGAACGCGATTGGAACGCCGCCGGAACAAATTCAGGGCCAAGTCGCCTATTGGACCGGCGTGGCTTCATTGTTGATGAATTTCGGCGGGTTCTTTGGGATGTACCTTTCGAGTTTCTTTTCCAATTGGATAGGTCGACGACCGGCCTTTGCCATCGCGTTCTTGGCTGCAATGGCCAGCACCGCCTTTACGTTTTCGCAACTCGATCAGTTTTCGGAAATGTATTGGATGGTGCCCATCATGGGATTCTGCCAGTTTTCTTTGTTCGGCTTGTATGCGATTTATTTTCCGGAACTATTTCCGACTCGTTTGCGGTCGACGGGCACGAGTTTTTGTTACAACGTCGGGCGAATCGTCGCCGCGGCAGGGCCTGCTGTATTGGGGTTAATGACCAAATACCTGTACACCAAAGAGAATGGATTTGAACAGGGTTTTCGTTGGGCAGCAGTAACCATGTGCGGAGTCTTTGTGATTGGCCTCCTGGCTTTGCCCTTCGCGCCGGAGACGAAGGGTAAGCCGCTGCCGGAGTAAGTTTAAGCAATTGCATCGCCGAATTCGCGACTCAGTGATTTCGCTTTACTGCATCGTATGACCCGTGTTTGTCGCCTTTCGCTCCGCCCAAGTACGCTACTTTCGCGGAGAGGCTGTGATTTTATTGAGCGGGCGCGAGACATAGT
>JBEBGH010000590.1:0-2083 GCA_040081565.1 Pirellulaceae bacterium | reverse complement strand
GCGCAGCGTCCCGACGAACTTCATTACAGCGTCCTGGTTGTGGGATCTGGCTACGGTGCATCGATTTGCGCGGCCCGTATTTCTCAAGCACTCAATCCGAATCATCGGATCGCCATCCTTGAGCGCGGACGCGAATGGACGCCAGGTTCATTCCCAGAC
This sequence comes from Pirellulaceae bacterium, assembly GCA_040081565.1. Taxonomy (GTDB): domain Bacteria; phylum Planctomycetota; class Planctomycetia; order Pirellulales; family Pirellulaceae; genus BJ22. The sequence continues at coordinate 1,924 of JBEBGH010000590.1, read as the reverse complement.
ACGTTCGCGAACATCACGAAGTCGACCCGTCAGCAGATGATGGGACCGGGCAAGGGGCAGGTCATCAATCCATTGGGCCTTTTCAATCTTTCATTTAACGATGAAATCAACATCCTTTCTGGCTCTGCGTTGGGAGGGACATCAACGATCAATGCCAACGTGGCCTTGCGACCGCATCCGGAAACTTTCCAGCGCGGGTGGCCAGCGGCAATTCGTGATATTGAAACGCTGACTCCTTATTACGACATGGCGGCTCGGCAACTCAGTCTGTCGCGAACGCCGTTAGACATGGTCCCCAAGATCCAGAAACGGCGGATTACTGCCGAGATTCTCGATAGCCACCCGGACAACTACGACCGTTCTCCGGTCGCCGTGATGTACGACCATCGGTACCTCGACGAGCAGATGCGCAATCAACATGGAATGATCCAACGCGCCTGTACCCAATGCGGCAATTGCATTACGGGCTGTAACGTCGGGGCCAAAAACACGTTGGTTTACAATTATCTGCCGGTCGCCAAGTGGAATGGGACGGACATGTTCACCCAGGTCCAAGTCGACCGGATTGAAAAACGCAATGGCTTTTACACTTTGCATCTCACCTACGTTGATGATTCAGAGGGGAAAATCACGCGTCACCCCCTCTCGATCAACTCGCGAGTCGTGATTCTTGGTGCCGGTAGCCTGGGGAGTTCTGAAATCCTCTTGAATTCTCAACAAGACGATTTTGCTTTTTCCTCGATGCTTGGAAAACGCTGGAGCGCAAATGGTGACGTGGTTGGATTTGTCATGAAAACTCCAGATGCGACCAACATCGGAGGCATCAGCACCTGTGAGCCTGATTGCCGGTGGCCGATTGGTTCAACGGTCCAATCGACGTTGAACTTTTTCGATCGACCGGGTATCGAAAACAAATACATCGTTCAAGAGGCGGCGATCCCGCGGGGAGTCGCTAATTTGTTTTCGATCCTTTTGCGCGACAAATACCTTGACCATTCCATGGTGATGTTGGGCATGGGACACGACGAAGGCCGCGGTGAGATGATTTGGAAGGACGGCCGATATCAAATCTGTTGGCCGAACTTGAAGAACAGCGAGTATCGCCAAATGATGTTTCGCGAATTCGAAAGGATCGCGTCAGTTGAGGGGAAAAAATACAAGCGCCTTCGAGCATTTGGCGACAATCTGGTTACGGTCCATCCCCTGGGCGGCTGTGCGATGGCAGACACGCCGGACTGCGGAGTCGTCAACGACTTGGGCCAAGTCTACGATGGACATTGTGGGGGCTATGCGAATGTTCATGGCCAAGCCGCCGTGCACCATGGGCTCTTCGTAGCCGACGGTGCCGTTATTCCGACCGCGTTAGGTGCCAATCCCTATCTGACGATCTGTGCCGTTTCCGAACGGATCGCAGCTCATTTTATCAACAACCCAAATTTCGCCGACTTGTTTGCTCGCAGTTGATTTCGAAATAAACAATCGATTCGAGAACGGCGGCCATCTTTATTTTTTCTGTGGTTCCGCCGGCTTTTGTGGTTCGGTTGGAGGCGCGACTTCATTCAATTCTCCGGCGGCGTGCTTCGCGAGCCAGGTGTCGAGCTGCGGGTAGGGGAGTGAGGACGGGAGCGCCCGCTCAAAGGCTTGTGCGAGTGCCAGAATCTTGTCCTCTTGAAACAAATGGCCGGTGATGACCACATTCTGGGGAACGTCGACCTCTCCAGACCGACGAATCTGAAAGGGCAACGTCACGGATGGATGTCCGGTAAAGTTCGTGTGCATCAGATCATTGGCGTTCCATAAGACGTCGACTCCTTTGATCGCCTCCTCAAAGGCGAGCATCAGCCTGCGGCGCACACGCTGCATTCGCAAGTAATCAATCGCCGTGATGAATTGGGCGGCTTGAAAGGACTTCGTCCAAGTATTC
>JBEBGH010000245.1:0-8179 GCA_040081565.1 Pirellulaceae bacterium | reverse complement strand
AACGACCGTTGCTGCGCAAAGGATTCAAACAATGGATCGACGATGGTTTTCCGCGTGATCCCAACACGGGTGCGGTCGACTACGAAAAATACATGCAACGCGGCAAAGATCCATTTGTCGCCGTGACTTGGGACGAAGCCTTTGACTATATGGGCCGGACGCTGATCAATATCGCCGAGACCTACAATGGTCCCGAAGGACAAGAGCGATTGGTGGCACAAGGTTATGATCCTTTGATGGTGAATGCGACCGAAGGTGCCGGGGTGCGCACATTCAAGTTCCGCGGCGGGATGCAAGTGCTGGGTATCTCGCGGATCATGGCCCAGTACAGGCTGGCCAATTCGATGGTGTTACTCGACAGCAAGTTGCGCGGACTAGGCCCTGACAAGGCCAAAGGCGCTGGAGGCTGGGACAATTACACCTGGCATACCGACTTGCCTCCAGGTCATCCCATGGTCACCGGACAACAGACCGTCGACTTTGATCTTTGCAATGTCGAGCATTCCAATTTAATCATCGCTTGGGGTATGAACTGGATCTGCACCAAGATGCCCGATTCTCACTGGTTGACGGAAGCCCGCATGAAGGGCTCAAAGGTGGTCGTGATCGCTTGCGAATACTCGGCGACGACCAGTAAAGCCGACGAAGCGTTCATTGTTCGTCCAGGTACGACGCCAGCTTTGGCACTGGGATTGGCACAGGTCGTCATTTCCGAGGGACTGTTTGATAAGCAGTACGTTGCCAGTAACACCGACTTGCCGCTGCTGGTGCGAATGGACAACAGTAAGATGCTGCAGGCAAAAGACATTTTTCCGAATTATCAATCGGCCGCGCTCAAAAACGGAATTACCGTTCTGCCCGATGGCCAACGTCCTCCAGCTCCCTATTTGCAGGCAGGGGCCTACGTCAGCGAGACCCGACGCGAAGAATGGGGCGACTATCTCTGCTTCGACGAAAAAACACGAGAGCCGGCGATTGTCAACCGCGACCAGGTCGGCAAATTTTTTGTCGCCACCGGAATCGAGCCAGCACTTTCCGGAACATTCAAGATTAAGCTCGTCAATGGTCAGGAAATCGAATGCCGCACCGTGTTCGATGTGACGCGCGAACTACTCGATTCGACATACACTCCCGAACAAGTTGAGAAATTGACTTGGGCTCCGGCCGCTGGAATTCGATCACTGGCTCGGCAGATCGCTGCCAATCCGGAAAAAACTTCTTTTGTATTGGGCATGGGGCCAAACCAGTTCTTCAACAATGACCTCAAGGATCGCGCAGTATTCCTGATCGCTGGCTTGACTCGCAACGTCGGCTTTATTGGCGGCAATGTCGGTTCGTATGCTGGGAACTATCGGGTTGCCTTTGCCAGTGGCGCGGTGCAGTACAACACGGAAAATCCGTTCGACATCGAACTCGATCCGACCAAACCTGCCCGTCCCAAGCGTTACTTCCGCGCCGAGTCAGTCCATTATTTCAATCATGGCGATTCGATCTTGCGTTATGGCGATGCGGTACTTACTGGCAAGTCCCATATTCCGACTCCGACCAAGGCGATCCATGTCTCCAATTCCAATTCGTTGATTGGCAACGCCAAGGGGCACTATGAGACCGTCGTCAATACGCTGCGTCGCGTCGAGATGGTCGCAATTAACGAATGGTGGTGGACGGCGAGTTGCGAATACTCGGATATCGTTTTCCCGGTTGATAGCTGGGCTGAATTCAAGTATCCCGATTTGACGATCAGCGTCACCAATCCGTTCTTGTATGTTTTTCCGGCGACGCCTCTACCGCGAATTCACGACACACGCAGTGACATCGAAGTGGCTTCTGGCCTCAGCGAAGCGATGGCCCGCCTGACCGGAGACAAACGGTTCGTGGACTACTGGCACCATATTATCAAGGAGAAAGACGTTCGTCCTTACCTCCAGCGGATCATCAACGGCTCAAGCACGATGCGCGGCTACAAAATTGAAGACTTGGAGGCCAAGGCCGCTCAGGGGATTCCAGCGATCCTGCAAACCAGAACCTATCCGAAATTTTCCGGCTTCGAACAAGCCTACGAAGACCGACCTTGGTACACGCGAACCGGGCGTCTGGAGTTCTACCGCGACGAAGATGAGTTCCTCGATAGCGGCGAAAATCTCGTTCTGCATCGCGAGCCCATTGACTCGACGTTCTATGAACCGAATGTGATCGTGGCTGCGGCTCATCCGCTGATTCGCCCGAAAACACCTGAGGATTATGGCGCATTGCGCAGCGATTTGTCGGGAGACGCCCGACAGGCCCGGCATGTGATCAAGACAGTCGAAGAACTGTTGCAGACGCAGCATCCGCTGAAGAAATATGGCTACAACCTGATTTTCCACACGCCCAAGTATCGACATGGCGCCCACTCAACGCCGACTGATTTGGACATCATCGCGGTCTGGTTTGGCCCGTTCGGAGACATGACCCGTGCCGATCGACGGATGCCCATGGTGGTCGACATGTACGTCGACATGCACCCGCTCGATGCGAAAGAGCTGGGGATTGAAGAAGGGGACTATGTCTGGATCGATGCCGATCCGAAAGACCGTCCGTTCCATGGCTGGGAGAACAATCCGGAGTGGTACAAAGTTGCCCGCTTGATGGCGCGAGCTCGTTACTATCCCGGTACGCCGCGTGGCGTGACGCGGATGTGGCACAACGCTCACGGTGCAACCTATGGGTCAGTCCTGGGTGCGTCGCAGCATCCGACAGGTCTGGCCCAGTCGAATATCTCGGGCTACAAGGCGATGTTCCGGCATGGCAGTCATCAAAGCTGCACCCGCGGCTTCATCAAGCCGACCCACATGACTGAAACGCTGAACGTCAAGGAACAATTCACTCAGGAAATCACTCAGGGGTTTGTGCCTGACGTGCATTGTCCAACCGGTGCGCCTCGTGAATCGATGGTGCGCATCACGCGCGCTGAAGCAGGTGGTATCGGAGGTAAGGGTCTCTGGCGACCCGCTTCGCTGGGTCTACGGCCCACTTATGAAAACGCAATGATGAAACGCTATTTGGCAGCAGGCTATTCCGAAAAAATTTCTTGATCAAAGCGGACGATTGGAATCCATTCTAAGGACAACGACCATGGTGAAACGCTTCAACTGGCAAATCGGACGTGAGCAGGATTACCCTTACGACGCACCTCCTCCCAAGCGGCAGGTTGCCTACGTGTTCGACACCAACAAGTGCATCGAATGCCAGACTTGCACCGTGGCCTGCAAGACGGCGTGGACAAGTGGCAAGGGACAGGAAACAACGTTTTGGAACAATGTCGAAACCAAACCCTATGGCGGCTATCCTCACGCCTGGGATAGCAAACTGATGGAAAAGTGTGGCGGCTGTCAATGGAAAGGCGACAAGCAACTCTACACCCTCAACAGCCCGACCATCTTTGAAAAAAATGGCGAAGGGAAACCACCGCTGGGACACCTTCCCCAACCGCAGGACTATTCTTCGCCAAATCTTGGTGAAGACGACCTGTCAAAGATGATTGATCTCGGATCGCATTTTGAAGGCACTCACGAAGGCTGGCTGTTTTACCTGGCCCGCATCTGCAATCACTGTGATTATCCAGCCTGTTTGGCCGCTTGTCCTAGAAAAGCGATTTACAAACGTCCCGAAGACGGAATCGTGTTGGTCGATCAAGAACGCTGTCGCGGCTATCAACATTGTGTTGAAGCCTGTCCGTACAAGAAAGTCTTCTATAACGTCATCAGCCGCGCCAGCGAAAAATGCATTGGCTGTTATCCCCGAGTCGAAGAAGGGAATGTCGCGCTCTGTGTAGAGTCCTGCATTGGAAAAATTCGCCTGCACGGATTTTTGACAACTGCAGCGCCTCCTCGCGAAAACAATCCGTTGGACTACATCGTCAAGATTCGCAAATTGGCACTGCCCAGTTATCCCCAATTCGGTACTGCTCCGAACGTGTTCTATATCCCTCCCGTTCACGTTCCTGACCCTTTCCTGGAACAGATTTTTGGCCCTGGTGTCGAGGCAGCTAAAGAACTCTATCGAAACTTGAAAAACGATCGCCAGTTGCTCGGCGCTTTGATGTTGTTTGGGGCCTCACCGAGGATCATTGATCGTTTCGAAGTCCAGGGCGATGAAGCCGTAGGTTGGGACGTGGACGGAGTCGAGTGCGTACGCGTGCCATTTACTGAACCAACGTATTTCCGGAAGCATCTCGACGAACAATACGGAGCGTACCGCCAGAATACGGTCTAGGGAATGTCGAACAATTCCCGGATCAGAGTTAGCCCAGCTGAACGTTCCAAGGAGCACAAATGATGTCAGAAGAAAACAATAATTCCCGGATGATCGTCCTGTTTATTGGATCACTCTTCGTAGTCGCCATAACGATGATTGTGGTGATCTTTGTGGCCACACGCCGACCCGTGGTGGTTGTGATCCCCGCCGGTGCTGACGGTTCCGGGATAGTCGCTCCAGGAGCTGCTCCAAGCGCCGGTTCCGCTCCGGCTGCCGCTGCTCAAACCCCCGCCGCGCCTCCAATGATTTCGCTAGTTCGTGTCAACTCGGCTCCGACCATCGACGATCCGCTGAATCCCGCGTGGGATAGCATCGCCAAGTTCAAGATCCCCGTCGAGATGCAAAAAACAGCCGAACCGATGCTCGATTCGCAAACGGTCAAGGAAGTCGAGCTTCAGGCCGTTCACGATGCGACGCGATATGTCTGGCGGTTGTCCTGGGAGCAAGCCGAACCATCGTACAAGAGCAATGTTTCCGAGTTCTCCGATGCCATTGCCATCCAGTTCCCACTGAAAGATGGTGCTCCGTACACGATGGGTGGGCCAGACATGCCAGTGGCCATGATGTACTGGAAAGCCTTGTGGCAAAAAGACATCGACGAAGGTTTTCAGGATGTTACGCAAGTCTACCCGAATTCATGGTACGACCTGTACTGGTTTGCCAAAGGTACCGGCCCGCAGCCCGTCGCGACTGCGTTTGAAGAGCCAACGTCGCGACAGTTCATGAGCGGGATGGCAGCAGGAAATACGATGTCCAATCCGCACCGAGCCCATCCGGTTCAGGAACTGCGAGCCGAGGGCTTTGGCAGCTCGACTCCGTTACCAAAGTCACCCGTTTCAGCTCGAGGGGTCTGGAAAGCAGGTCGTTGGTACGTCGTCTTTGAACGACCGAACGATTCAGTCGATCCATTAATCAAGCGATTTATGGATAACCCGGAACAACAGATGTTGGCACTTGCAGTTTGGGACGGACTGGCCCAAAACCGTGGCGGCAAAAAACACATTACCAATTGGCTTCCGATGAAGGTGGAAAAATGAACCGTTCAATTAAGCTGTTGGCACAGGCCGATTTACTGTTGATCATCGCCGACTTGTTCAGCCCTCCCGAGAAAATTCGTCATGCATTTGGAAGTCTAAAAAAGTCGAATCTGAAAATGCTGGCCGAGTCGGCCGGGTTGCCTGAGAAAAAATTGCTTGGCGATCTTCTGTACGAGGCGACGAAAGCAGCGCGGCTGGCGAGCGCCGAGGAATGGTCGGCCTGTTATCGCACATTGTTCGATGGCGCGATCCTTTGTCCAATCAACGAGGCCGCCTACATCCGGCGCGACAAAGGCACCATCATGGGCGACGTCTGTGGCTTTTATCGCGCGTTCGGCTGGACAACCGTTGCCGATTCCGGTGAACGCCCTGACCATTTTCTCGTCGAGATAGAGTTTTGCGCGATGTTGTTAGTCATGGCCGCCCGCGCGGAAAACAAAGAACAGCGAACGACAACGGAGTCGGCCCTGGCGGAGTTTACCCGTCACCACCTGAATGACTGGCTGCCGTTGTTCTCAGCGCACTTGCGACAAGTCACAGACTATCCCGTTTTGATAGCGGCCGCAAATCTGCTGGAACAAGTCTGGCCGGCCTTGATTGCCTGGCACGGCTGGGTCGTCGATGGCTTACCTGCCGACGCTTTTGGCATCAGTGAGGAACCGGAAAATCCTTATGAATGTGGAGCTCCGGGGCTGGTCAACCTGAAATGACAATCGCGCGCTCTGAACAATTGAAACCATTATTAACTACCAAAAACTTATTTTAGAAAGCCAACCATGGCCACCCAACAACTAGAAATGACGCACGTCGGCAAAATCGTGGCCGAACAACCCGGTGTTGCCCGCATTTTTGAAAAACACAAAATCGACTACTGCTGTCAAGGCGCGACGACCTTGATCGATGCCTGCAAACGAAAGAAAGTGGATCTGACGCAGGTGATGGATGAGATTCGACAGGTCGTGAGCCTGCAAAACAAACATGATGAAACCGATTGGACTGCTGCCCCATTGGCCGAGCTTGTCCGAAACATCGTCGACACCCACCACAACTTTTTGCGAACCGAGCTACCTCGAATCTCCGCTTTAGTCGCCAAAGTCAACAAAGTCCACGGGGAGAATCACTCTGAGTTGGCCGAGGTTGCTTCGACTTTCGAAGCGATGCGGGCAGAACTCGAATCGCATATGCTGAAGGAAGAACGGGTCCTCTTTCCGGCAATCGACATGATGGAAGTACGGCAGATTGCGGGCAGCTTTCCGTTTGGAAGTGTGGCAAATCCGATCGACATGATGGAGCTCGAACATGATGAAGTTGGAGCTGCTCTGCGAAAGCTGCGCGAACTGACAGGTGATTTTACACCAAGTCCGGAAGCCTGTACGACCTGGCGGGTCATGCTCGAAGCGCTGGAAAATTTGGAACAAGATATCCATCAGCATATCCACAAGGAAAACAATATCCTATTTCCTCGTGCGATTGAGTTGGAAGCTGCCGTACGTTAATCGTTCGAGTCTCCAGATGGCGCTTTGTTCGCCAATAATGACTCAGGCTTTTTTTGGCGTGTTGCGCTGGATCATTGGCGGGTCGGACTAAACTGAACGACATCGAATCGAACCGATTGACCTGATCGATCATGGCAGTGACGCGGTTCCGTGCCGATGACTTCGGGCTCTTATTCACACCAAAGGAGGTGGCAATATGTCGTTGAAGCAAAAATTGAGGAGGGCCCGTTGGAGAGTGTCACATTTTTTTCCGCTGATCGTCGTTTGCGTCTTTGTCGATTGCGTGGACCCAGCCCGAGCTTCACCGATGTTTGTCCAAATTGACAATTCCCAAGTGGAAAGCGCAAGCGCGGAATCAGCTAAGCACAAACTGCCGGACCCCGCCGAAACTTCAGAAGATGCGTTGGCCAGAGCCAAGCTCTTGCACGAGACGATCAAAGGAGCCTTACTCGTAGTCCATCGCGACTTTTTTGACGACGAAAACCCCCACGTGCTCCCGTCACAATCGCTGGAGGATGTCTTCGAGGAATTAACCCGCTGTCAAGGAGTGCAAGTGCATTGGTTGACCGTCGATGCGGACGAAATGAACATTCACCATCGACCGAAAACTGACTTCGAAAAACAGGCAATCGAGAAAATAAGAAACGGTGCAGAGCAACACAGTGGCTTGGTCGACGAGCAGTTTCAGTTTGTAGGCCGGATTCCGTTGGCCAATCAATGTCTGAAGTGCCATGTCAAACAACGACTCAACTTGAACGAACGCTCGGCCGGACTCAGTATCACAATTCCAGTGAAACGTTCACAGGAACCAAAGGGTCAGTCGCAGCAGTTCGCTCCCTCCAACCATACGTCCGTGTTCGGTAACTAGAAGGCCACCCGCGTTGGCTGGTTGCCAACAACGGACGTTACGAGTGTCCCAGTGTCTACTTGTAGTAACTCGCTTTGTGCGGCACAACGCCGAGGTCTGGATAGTTGAAGCCGGATTTCAAAGGTTGATAGTCGCCGATGATGTCGATGGAACTGTCGCCGCGAATCGAGTCTTCCATTCCCAGTCCCCAGTACACCGCGTTGATTGTCAACCTGCGGACGCCGGCGTTTGCGAAGTCTTCTGCCGAACCCATCGTGAAATGGAAGATCTTGCTCGGTAGTTCACGGTTTCCGACCCAAGTTTTGGTCCAGGCAATCGGCAACGGTTCCTTGTCCTTGTTCAGCGCCGAATCCGGATTGAGATCCACCTGAGGCTGGCCGTTGACCAACACCTGACAGTCGGCAGGAACTGGGGATTTGTCATTGTGACAACGATAAACGTCGGATGTGCCCCAGATGTCGTCGACACCCATCAGAATCGGA
>JBEBGH010000589.1:0-2089 GCA_040081565.1 Pirellulaceae bacterium | reverse complement strand
GTCTGATTTCGTGGAATCGGATTCGGTTTCTGCCGATTTTGCGAGAGCTTCAGCTTCTTCAGGGGTCGCTGGTGTTTTCGGTTTTGTTAGCGACTGGGTAACGGCAAAGGTGCCGAGCGCTACAAAGAGACCAATCGCAACAACGCGACCAATAAAACCGCGATTGAATCCAAACGTTTTTGGTTCGCGTTCGTTTACTTCTTCGGTCATAACACTCGTTCCTTCGAGTCGTCCACTTGCCGGTCCTTGGCAAACCAAAACGCACAACCACTCACGCCGCGCGTTATTTGGCACCGGAGAGATGCCTGGAATCGTAACTGGATAGCACAAAAGAGCGATTTTTTACAGGTCAAAGCAGCGGGTGATAGCAACCTGGGCTGCCAGCAAGCCGCATTGCAAGATTCCGATGCGCGGCCAATGCCATCAGCGACGAAGAAACTGTTGACTGGGCAAGGCCCGGTTTCGAACTTAATCAAGCGGGCGAAAGATCATTCCTTTTCGCCGAATGCGACGATCTCGGTCAAGGTTCGCGCGAAAAAAGTTCCTGCGGAAATGGCTGGTGTGGACAGGACGTTCGTGCCACACGGATTAACGGAGACGAGTTTGTATTTTTCGCCGGCTCGAACCACCGCTACGCGACCATCCTCGGCTGTCAGGTACAAGTGGCCGTCTGCGGCAATCGGCGACGCGGTAAAGCTCGCGGCACCGCCGACCTTGACGCGTTCTTTGTAGACTTCCTCGCCCGTCGTCGCGCGATAACAGGCCAAGATTCCAGTGTTGGAACAGCAGTACAGAAAGTCTCCGTACGCAATCGGAGTCGGCATGTAGGGACCACCGCGGTTGAGACTCCAAGCCAATTGCTCGTTGGCCTCAGGGGTCGTGGTGCCGTCGTCCTTTTGAACGCCAGGCAAGTCGATTTCGCCGCGCATCGTCGGTTTGATCGCCACAATGGGTTGGACAGGAGAGTAACCGCTGGCCACAAAAATCAAATCGTGGGCGACGAACGGCGTTGGCACGACGATTTCCGAATGGCCCTTGAGCGACCACAGCAGTGCTCCATCGCGCGCATCGTATCCACGAGCGGCCCGAGTCCCATGGGTAATCAACATCGGCATGTCTCCGAAGCGATGCACATTCGGAGTTGGCCAAGTCGGAATCTCATCTCGCTTGGTCCGCCAGACTTCCGTGCCGTCCGAAAGACGAAACGCAGCGATGAATGAATCCTTTTGAATGTCACATTGCACAATCACATTATCTTCGAAAATGATTGGTGAACTGCCAAAGCCCCATTGATAGGCTGCATTGAAGAACCAACCGCTGTCGAGCAGCCCTAAGTCAAGCTTCCATTTTTGATTACCGTCCATGTCATAACAGTACAGGCCTTCGGAACCGAAAAACGCAATGACGTGTTTGCCATCCGTCGCGACCGTGGGGTTGGCATGGGAAGATTTCGAATGTCGCTTCACCGCCGGTTTGGCGGAACACGCGGTTTGTCGCCACAGGACTTCGCCAGTTTTCTTGTTGAGGCAGAAGACGACAAAGTCATGCTCGCTGTTGTCCTCGACCGAGGCAACGTCGCCATATTGGCCAATCCGCACATCGTTGTCGGCAGACTCGTTCACCGCCGAAGTCACAAATAGTTTGTCGCCCCAAATCACTGGGCACGAATTCCCAAGTCCAGGAATAGGAGTCCGCCACAAAACATTTTTATTCTCCGGGCCATCCCATGTTGTCGGCGGATGCTGCCCGTCGGCGACACCACGCGACTCGATTCCGCGAAAATTCGGCCAATTGGCGGACGAGACGGCAAGATCGGCCACAGTTGGTTCGTAGGGGGGGGCGTTTTCTGGTTCGGCGGCAGGTTCTTCCTCGTCAGCCTCGGCCTTCTTCGGGGGCGCTACCGGCTTGGGTTCCTCCGCCGCAGGCTTGAAGGTCATCGATTTTTCACCTTCGGTCAGCGTGAACGAAGCGATCGCGTCGCCATCCATGACGAACGAGACCGAATCGACGCCTGCTGCAAATTCATTTTCCTTGATCGGCACCAACTTCGTCATCGATCCACCGCGGAACGCCAATCGCACCTGGCTGT
>JBEBGH010000588.1:0-2090 GCA_040081565.1 Pirellulaceae bacterium | reverse complement strand
AGCAGATCAAATTGTCTTGGACGAAATTCACAGGGCCGGTCTCTATCGCGAAACATCGCAGCTCTTCGCTGTGCTTTTGCCGGTTCAAAGCGTGGGGGTGATGGGTGATGCTCGAACCTATGAAAACGTGGTCGCCATTCGCAGTGTGAACACCGATGATTTCATGACCGCCGACTGGTCGCGTTTGCCCTACGAAGTTTTAGCGACGATGTCGACACGGATTATTAACGAAGTGGCCGGTGTCAACCGCGTCTGCTACGACATCAGCACCAAGCCTCCTGCAACGATCGAGTGGGAATAATTTCGACTAAAATCGATCGTCTTTCGGTCCACAGCGGACTTACTTTTTTTCAATTTTGCGAGTTCAGTTTTTATGAGTCGACAGTACATTTTTCAAATGCTTGGGATGACCAAGAAGCGCAACAGCAAAGCGGTGTTGGAGAACATCTGGCTGTCGTTTTATCCAGGGGCCAAGATCGGCGTGCTGGGCCGCAATGGTTCGGGAAAGAGTACGCTGCTGCGGATCATGGCAGGAATCGACAAGGATTTCGATGGCGAAGCTCGGTTGACGGACGGATTCACTTGCGGATTTCTGGAGCAGGAACCTCAACTCGATCCGAAGCTGGACGTTTGGGGAAATGTGGAAAAGGCGGTGGCTCCTCGGCGGAAGTTGATCGATCGCTTCAACGAATTGAGCGCCAAGTGTGGCGAACCACTCGACGAAAAGGCCATGCAAAAGGTCTATGACGAAATGGCCCGGGTGCAGGATCAAATCGAAGCCACGAATACCTGGGAACTCGATCGGGAAATTGAGATCGCGTTTGACGTGATGAATTTGCCGGACCGCGATGCTGACGTCACCAGACTTTCCGGTGGGGAAAAACGCCGCGTTGCCTTGTGCAAATTGTTGCTCGAGAAGCCGGACTTGTTGCTGCTCGATGAGCCGACAAACCACTTGGATGCGGAATCCGTTCAATGGCTGGAAAAGACGCTTCATGCTTATCCGGGAACCGTTGTGGCAGTGACCCACGATCGGTACTTCCTCGATAACGTTGCGGGCTGGATTCTGGAACTTGATCGCGCTCAAGGATTCCCCTTCGAAGGCAATTACTCTTCATGGTTGGTTCAGAAGAAAGCTCGTCTGGAAAAGGAAGAGAAACAATCCGAAGCCCGGCAGAAAACGTTGGAACGCGAACTCGAGTGGATTCGAATGTCACCTCGCGCACGACAGTCCAAGAGTAAGGCACGCATTAACGCGTACGACCAACTGGTGGCTGAAGCCGAACGCGATCGCGAGCAAGAGCTGGAGTTCGTCATTCCAACCACACGTCCGTTGGGGGACTTGGTTGTGGATGCCGAGAATCTGACCAAGGGTTACGGCGATCGCATTTTGATGGAAAATTTGAATTTCCGTTTGCCGCCTGGGGGAATTGTCGGCGTGATCGGACCAAACGGCGCTGGCAAAACGACCCTGTTCCGCATGTTGACCGGTCAGGAAAAACCGGACAGCGGTTCGTTGAAAATTGGTGCCTCAGTAGATCTTGGCTATGTCGATCAATCGCGAGATAGTCTGGATCCCGAAAAAACGATCTATCAGGAAATCTCTGGGGGCTTGGATTTTATCGAAGTCAGCAAACGCAAAATCAACTCACGGGCATATGTCTCGCGGTTTAACTTCCGTGGAACCGATCAGGAGAAGAAGGTTGGCATTTTGTCGGGAGGTGAACGAAATCGCGTCCATTTGGCCAAGCTCTTGCGAACCGGTTCGAACGTTTTGTTGCTTGACGAACCGACGAACGATCTCGATGTTGACACGTTGCGTTCGCTCGAAGAAGCTATTTTGAGTTATGCGGGCTGTGTGGTTGTCACCAGCCACGATCGCTGGTTCCTCGATCGCCTGGCGACGCATATCCTGGCTTTCGAAGGTGATGGTTACGTTCATTGGTGCGAGGGGAACTTCGAGACCTACGAAGCCCAACGTAAGGAACGTCTTGGCATCAGCGCTGACGAGCCGCACCGGTTTCGTTACAAAAAACTCGTTACCTAAAACATCGAGTTCTGAACGAAACGAAAAGAATTTCAAAATTTAT
>JBEBGH010000587.1:0-2092 GCA_040081565.1 Pirellulaceae bacterium | reverse complement strand
GATACAGTGCGACCCTGATTCTCAAAAGGAAAATTCTTGTTTTGCGTGAAGGTCGACTTGATGGCGATACGATCGCCGACTTTCATCTCTTCGACCAGATCGAGATATCTGTCTTCGTATCCGTTCCGCCAGATCCCGTCCTCCACAAACTGATCTGTTACATCATCGTCTCCAGACCATGCTCCGACGAGCCAGTAATTCGTATTGTCTCCCTCCACGTCCGCCTTCTCCGAATTCTCGCTCATGACAGCCCAGATAAAACTTTGTACGTCTACCATATCCCGGGGTTCCCAACCCCATGCGGCGAGCTGCTCCTTAACGCGCTCGGCAAATTGAAGCACCCGACCGTACTCCTTGGCATTGAACATGCCCTTCTCAAATGGCTTCATCTCCGCCAGCTCGATCATGGCATCCTTGAATACGGTTGTCTTCACAAATATGTCTTTATCCGGGTGAGCAAGCATTAGAAAAAATGTGGGGATAGAGCGGCTCTGCGAGGATATGTATTTCACCGATAGTTCGCGCAGAATCTCCTTGAATTCAAGGTTGAATACTTCCAAGCGCTCAGGTGATTCTCCAGACCCATAGACAAGTTTGCGGAGCGCGGCAGCCAATCGGATTTTCCTTGACCGGTCGAGGGCTTTGAACAAACTTACGCTGCGCCACTGAAGGAGGTTTTGAGGCTTGCCAGCGTTACTCTTGAGTTTCTGCTGGGCACAGAGACGATAAATGTCGTCAATCAGGGCCTCCTCGCCCTCGTCGCCGCCGGCTGGTTGACGGAGCCGCTCTTGGACAGTCTGCCTATATAGTGCAGCCAATTCGTCTTTGTAGTTTCTCTCCTGAATGGCATAAGGGCTCGCAGAATCCGCTGATGGGAACGTTTTGAAGTTTCCCATCCTTTCAAGAAAGCGCTTCTTAAATTTCTCAATTCTGTTGGAAGAGTCGACAGTCTTGTTATTCAAGAAGCCCGCGTACGCAGCCAACAAACCCTCCCAGTCCTCAGCAAGGGATTCGTCGTCAGGAATATCCAGAGCATCGTAGAATTTATTTGCAACGAAAGCCTTCTCATAGCCGCGTCCAAGGGTTCTTGTAGCCCTGAGATCCACCGCGGAATCCAATACAAACCCGTAGTTCTCTAATTGTGAGAAAGCGCTTGCTACCTTCGCGATATCTCGTGAAAGCACCTCTTCCACATTACTTAAACCAACTTGCTTGATAAGGTCCTCTACCCCCATGCCGATACCCAGGTACACGCCAGATAAGTCTTCGCGAAAGACCATCACGCAATAGAGCCCATTTCGGGTGCTCTCCGTCTCTCGCTCGTCAAGGACAGCTATCCATGGAACGGTCGACCAATTTCCAAGACCCGCGCTCCATTTCACTTTTAATGTAGGTGTATTCACGAAAGCCGGCAGACTTTGAAGAAAGCGTTTAGCCGTTTCGAAAGCAGCCCAGAGATCTTCATGCTTAGCAAAGGGTCGCGAGGAAATCTCATCGTAGTTGCGTAAAATATAGGCGAGACTCTCCTGAATCGAGTCGTTCTTTGTCTTTTGTAGCGGTATAACTTCAAAACCGCGAGCCACCACGAAATTGTTCGATTCGGCACCGCCGGGGAAATCAGCTTTGGGGAGATTCGTCGCTGAATGAATAATGTGTTTTACAGGATAGAGCTTTCCATCGTACTTTATCGCGTATTTTCTGTGACCATGGTATTCCCAATCTCGCCAAGGAATTGTCTGCCGAAGTTCAAGATCAAAAAGATTGATTGCCTTCAGGATCTTTTCTCGCGATACGTCAGGTATCATTCGTTGCTCCTCGCTCTTGTTCCTAGATCCGGTTCGCAGGATCGCCAGTACCTGTTGGCTTCGTCAATCGAGCACTTAGGTCAAATCGCGTCATGCGGCCCCTACGGGCTTCAACCATCAGTTCATCTCCAGCCTCGCATCAACTACCATCTACCGTCCCGATCATTCTTTCGTCTAACACATTTCTCGCCCGTAAGGTCAAAATACTCGATCGCGTCTTGTCACGCGGCCTCCCGGGAATAATAATTGAGCATTCCGCCTAACCTCTTGTGGCGTTGAATCGCGCC
>JBEBGH010000244.1:0-8222 GCA_040081565.1 Pirellulaceae bacterium | reverse complement strand
GTTTTTCAGGCCATTAAGACTTCGCTGCTGCAGCCCCATTGATAATGCTGTCACGGTAGAAAAATAACTTCTGTTTTTCTGAAGTTTCCTCAAACCATTCGCCGGATCATCGCGTATTGTTGTCGTCATTTGACACGGCGATTAATTCCCGAGCGTTGATGGAAAAAATCCATCGAACCTTTTTCGGAAGTTGATTGTCAAATGAAAATCGCATTCTCTCTTTTTACAATCAGGAGTCCTGCTCGAACAGGATGTTGGCGTGAATCTTAGGCAGTCGAGCCGCCAGGTTTAGGCGGACAACAGAAGCTAATCCATTGAACGTAGCAGCCATCTTTTCACGTGAGCCCAAAAAAGCCCGATCGACCTTCTGGTCCCGGGCTTTTTGGTTTTAACTCATTCGCCAGGCTTGCGAGGCTACCAAATCTTCCACCACGGCTTCGCCTGTTCCGCTTTCGCTGCCGGAACAACTTTCAATGGCTGCGTAACGGCCGACGAAATTGTCTTGGGCTTGGCTTTTGGCGGCGGCTTTCCTGGATCAGTATCCGTTGAAAAAACAATACGAAAGGTCACTGACCCCAACTGCAGGAGGTCGTTTGACTGCAAAATTGCATGATTGACACGAAAGTCATTGACATAGGTGCCATTTTTGGAACCCAAATCGCGGACGCACAACGCGCCTTCGGCGTTAAGAAACAACTGACAATGACTACGACTTACCGATTCGTCCTCCACATGAACTTCTAGTTCAGCATTGCGACCGATCGTTGTGGGGGGCCTCACAACCCAGACCTCTTCGTCTTTTCCCAGCGCTGTGTTGACGTGGATAATTCGGTAATACATGGCGTGGCACCTGCCGAGATCTCGATGCTTCAAGTCTAACTCGGTTTTGGCCGATTGGGAGCCCGCCTCAGAATCTGCGAAGGGACGCGATCAGGTGACCTCGGCAACGGCAATGGTATCGTGGATTCCCTCCAATTCGTCATTATCAAGAATCATGACGATTCGTTCGCCGACCTGGAGTCCGAGACTGTCCTTGGCCCATTGCAGCACAAACTCGGGCACGGATTGGTATTTTTTCAGGTCATCGACGACGATTGGAACGACGCCCCAATACAAACTCATGCGTTGGGCAGCGAGTTGATCGTCGGTCAGGCACACGGTTGGCACAAAATCGCGTTGTTTGGATTTCACCAACGATGTAGTGCTATGGGAGGTCACGATCACAACCAGTCGCGCATTTAGCCGTCGGGCGATCTGCGCGGCACCCAACATGACAGAATCCAGAATCTCCCAAGCGGAATCAGACTCGTGATGGGTCAGCACACTGGGGCGATTTCGCAGCAACTCTTCGGTTTCCTTCATGATCTTTTTCATCATGCGAGCCGCCTCGAGGGGATATTCGCCGATGGCCGTTTCGCCCGACAACATACAAGCGTCTGCTCCGTCGAGTATCGCATTTGCCACATCGCTGACTTCGGCTCGGGTCGGTTGTTTCGAATGATGCATACTCTCGAGCATTTGAGTCGCAACAATCACGGGCTTGCCAAGTTGTTGACAGGCTCGAATAATCCGCTTCTGCGCTATGGGAGTCTTCTCGATGTCGATTTCCACTCCCAAATCTCCTCGGGCAACCATGACCCCATCAGAAACAGCGATGATCTGCTCAAGGTTGTCTAACGACTCACGTTTTTCTATTTTGGCGACGACGCGAGCCTCGCTGCCTACACTCGCCAACAAGTCTTTAAGCTCCAAAATTTCGTTCGCATTTCGCACGAAGCTTAAGCTGATATAGTCTGCACCAACCGATGCGGCCCAGATTGCTTTTTGTCGATCAGCTTCACCCAAAGCTGGAATGCTCAAAGTTGTGGATGGCAGGTTCACTCCTTGGCGCGACCGAATGGTGCCGCCGTCGGTTACCTCACAAATCACGAAGCCAGCGAACACCTCAATGACTTTCAAGCGGGCAATTCCGTCGGCCAGCACGATGTCGTGGCCGACTCGTAACTCGTCCAGCAACGGTGCGTAATTAGCAGTCAACTCCAATCTGTTTCTTGACTCCGTGCCGCGCACGAATCGAACGAACTGTCCGTTCTCCAATTCCAGGGGTTCTTCAAATAGCTGGCCCAATCTTATCTTTGGCCCCGGCAGATCCACCAGGATTCCAACCGGCCGTTGCGCTTCAATCGCAGCTGCCCGAACCGCCTGGACCGCACTTGCATGGGATGCTTGATCCCCGTGAGCCATATTCAAACGAAACAAGTCAACTCCACGGCAAATCATTTCACGCAACACTGCGGGCTTGTTACAAGCGGGACCGAGCGTGGCAATCAACTTGGTGCGAGGTAGATCGGCAATTGTGTTCAGCTTGAAAACGGGGATCACGGTCGACATCGAGATTCCTTTTTTTGCGAGACGTGCATTCTGGGGCTTATCCCATTCAGCATGGACTCAAAATTGAGTCGTTTTTTTTCGCTCTCACAGATTAACACGCGCGAGATGGTTTGGCCTATACTGAAATGGCCTGTGGCAACAATGTAAAATCAACTGACTCGAACGAAAACTCATCACTAATTGAAAGTTCATCGAAATGAAGGGTTCCTCAGCAACAGCCAGCCGTCGTGATTTCGTCAAAGCCTCCGCAACCGCAGTCGTTGGTGCGGCGGCGGTTCCTTTTTTTCCTTGGACTCAAAAGGCATTTGCCAACAATTCAGCCAACGACCGGCCGCGTATCGGCTGCATCGGTGTCGGCAGCATGGGCACCGGCGATGCTCATGAACACGCCCGCTTCGGAGATGTTTTGGCAGTGTGCGACGTTGATAGCCAACGAGCTGAAGCCGCAAAAACGAGCGACAAGATTGGCAAGGGCAAGGCGGATGCGTACGGCGACTACCGCAAAGTGCTGGAACGAAACGACATCGACGTCGTCAGTATCGTTACTCCTGACCATTGGCATGTGAAAATTGCCCTCGAGGCCTTGGCGGCTGGCAAGCATGTGTTCTGCCAAAAACCGTTGACATTGACGTTGGAAGAAAATCAACTAATCCGCGCCGCTTGCGAAAAACACAAGGATCGAGTGTTCCTGGTCGGCACACAGCAACGAAGCCAACGCAATCTTTTCTTGCGAGCGGTCAACATGGTGCATAAGGGATTGTTAGGCCAGATCAAGAAAGTTGTGGTTGGCATCAACGGCAGTCCGACAGGAGGCCCCTTCCCTGTTGCTGAACCGCCCGCAAATCTCGATTGGAATTTCTGGCTTGGTGCGGCTCCAAAAGTTCCCTACCGCGAAAAACGTTGCCATTACGAATTTCGCTGGTGGTACGAATACTCGGGAGGCAAATTTACCGATTGGGGCGCTCACCACGTCGACATCGCTCAATGGGCCTTGGGCGAAAACGACAAGGGTCAAGGACCGATCGAGTTCGATGGTTCCGATGCCAAGCATCCTGTCGAATTTAAGAACGGCTATCCAGTTGTGGACGACTGCTACAACACTTCGCATGATTTTGCCATTCAATGCAAGTTCGCCAACGGAACTCAAATGGTCATCGACAGCCGCAGCGACAATGGAATTCGGTTTGAAGGCGAAAAAGGCCGCATCTTTGTCAACCGTGAAAAAATCACGGGCAAACCCGTCGAAGAAGAATGGGACAAGGATAAGTTTGGCGAAAAAGATGTTATGGAACTCTACAAAGGCAAACCTTTTGAAGGCCACAAACAGAACTTCTACCGCTGCATCTCAGAGGGCGGATTGCCCGTCAGTGATGTTTATAGCCATGTGCAAATCATGAACACCTGCCATCTGGCTGCAATCGCGGCTCGGCTTGGACGCTCGATCAAATGGGATCCGAAGGCGGAGAAGATCGTGGGCGACGAAGAAGCAGCCAAGTTCTTCGCGCGGAAACCACGCGAGGGATTTGAGTACCTGAAATCGTAGAAGCAGATTACGCTTTGGAAAAAATGGAGCGAGTGGATTAAAGCCGCTCCAATTTTCCAATACGGACGTCAACGCCGCGCGAACCGATGATATGGTCCGGTTTTGTACTTGGCGCTGCGAATCCATTCCAAAGAAGAGGGGCTGCACTGAGCTTTTCCACTGTGGTTTGGCTCAGCGGATAAGGTTTGTGCTCGACCTGCCCACGGTGAAGGCCGCTTGGCGATTCTGAAAAGAGAACGTACCGTTCCGTGAGAAAAAACTCCAGCGTGCCAGGCTCCGCCCGATAAGGTTCTCCCTCGATTCGATAGTTGAACTTCGCAGAACTAGTTTGCCGACGTCGGCAACAGTCGTATTCGATATTGTCTTTCGCGCTACGCATCGCCGACATTCGAGCGTCAAAGTACGGAAGGTGAAACAATTTCCGCGCCAGTTGAACGGCAAGTCGCTGATTACAGTCGAGCGAAAAAAACCAGACTCCGGAGGTGCCGTTGGAATCGTAGACGTAAGTTCGGACATTCAGTTCCAGGAACCAGGAAATTCCCGGAACCGCTGGCAGAAAACGTGGCCGAATTCGCTGCATGAAAAACGGAACAACGCCGACCCAGGCGCTTCCGTCAAACGTGTCGACACTGATGCCTGCCGGTAACCGACCAGCCAGATCAGCCGCATCCCAGCGCCAATGAACAAACAGGAGATCACTCCATCGCTGGTACATCACTGGGCTCTTTACGCCCAACGCTCGCGTCGCAAGTCTTTGATCAAGGGAGGGTTGCCGCATTTCGAAAATTCTCGAAATCAGTTAGTGAAATCTGGCTATTGCCGCAACTCAGCAACCGTAAACTGATCTAGACAACAACCGAATTTATGTCGCAACGTAGGCGTTATGCTTTACGGCGAGCGACGACCAAGCGTTCTTGTTTCGAGAGATCTTTTTTGATCTCACAGCAGGCGTAATGTCCGGATTGATCAACAATGTCTTTGACCTGTCGCGCCAACATCGGACTGGTTTCCAAAATCAGCCAACCATCAGGCAACAATCTCGGCGCCGCCTCGGCGATTAGCCGAGACGTTATCTCGGTTCCCAGTTCGCCACCATAGAGTGCAAGCTCCGGTTCGTACTTTTGCACATTTTCTTCCAACGTGCCGACTTCATTCCGCCCAACATATGGTGGATTGCTGATGATCACCGGGACTTGAGTGTTCGATGGAAGCCCTTGAAGTAAATCTGACTTAATAAAGTCGATTCGATCGCTTACCCCGTGACGCTCAGCATTTCGTTTGGCCACAGCTAAAGCCGCGTCGGAAATATCGATCGCCACAATCGAAGCATCCGGAATCTGTTTCGCCAAGGTAACCGCAATGCAGCCACTGCCTGTGCCAACATCGATCACTTTTTTCGCCGACCACTTCGGGTCTCGAAGCGCATCGATCGCGACAACGATTGCCATTTCCGTTTCGGGGCGTGGAATCAACACATCCGAATTTACCTCGAACCGCAGCGAATAAAACTCTCGATGCCCGACAAGATACGCGACTGGTTCACCCGCAGCATGTCGTTTTACCCAACTCCGGAACTTACCCAACTGGGGCTCGACCGGGACCTCGGCAAATCGTGTGTACAACTGAATTCGCGGACATCCCAGCGCCTCTGCGAGCAAGACCTCCGCGGCCAAACGCGGTGAATCGCGGCCACTCTTTTGAAAATATTCTGTTGTCCAAGTCAACAAGCGTTGAATTGTCCACTGCTGAGTTTCAGTTTCGACCATGAGTGGGCTATCGCCAAAGGGAGAAATTGACCGACACAACTTAATCCAAGGAGCCCATTTGCTCGCGCAACGTCTGACGATCGTGGTCGATCAGTTCCTTCGACACAAGATCGAGATTTCCCAGCATGACCTGATCGAGTTTGTAAATCGTCAAATTGATGCGGTGATCGGAAACACGATTGTCAGGAAAGTTGTAGGTGCGAATTCGTTGACTGCGATCCCCAGAACCCACGAGACTCTTGCGTTCAGAGGCTCGGGCTGCCGCGTCGCGTTGCTGGTAAAAGTCGTAAACTCTGGACTTTAGCACACGCATGGCCTTCGCGAGGTTTTTGTGCTGGCTGCGTTCGTCCACGCAGCGAACGACGACGCCGGTTGGATGATGAGTGATGCGAATGGCTGAAGCCGTTCGGTTAACGTGTTGGCCACCCGCTCCGCTACTGGCGCAATAACGTTCGACGTCGTAGTCCCCTGGCTTCAGATCGACTTCGACATCTTCTGGTTCTGGCAGAACTGCGACGGTGGCGGCAGAAGTATGGATTCGGCCTTTGGCCTCCGTATCGGGGACTCGTTGCACACGATGCCCACCGCTCTCGTATTGCAATTCGCGATAGCAGCCGTCGCCCTCGATCGTTGCAGTGACTTCTTTGTAGCCACCCATGTCAGATGGGCTGTAGTCCATCATCTGCAATTTCCAGCCCTTCTTGTCGCAATAGCGACTGTACATATTGAAGAGGTCCGAGGCAAACAGTGCAGCCTCTTCGCCGCCGGTGCCTGCGCGAATTTCGATGATGCAACGGCTGCGGTTGGCGTCTTCGCCACCGATGGTCATGAGCAGCAACTCATCCCACAAGGCCTCGCGCTGCGCCACGAGTGTGCGCAATTCTTCTTCGGCCATCTCGCGTTCTTCCACGTCCGGAGCGTCTTTGGCCATCTCGCGAACATCGCGAATCTGCTGCACGATGTCTTTGAATCTTTTGTACTTGTTCGTGATTCGGGCGAGGCTGCCATGTTCGCGAGCAGCGGCAGCCATCTTGGTGGAATCGGACTGAATGGCCGGATCAGTCATTTGTTGTTCGAGGTATTCGAAACGGGCCAGTTTTTCTTCTAATGTGTCTCGCATGGTGCTCAAAATCGTTGTAGCTGAAATGAAAAAAGACGGTCGCCGACCGACGGCGGCCAAAGGGGAAACGCTTTGAAGCGCGCAGCTACAACGGGCTGACTGCGAAAAACCAGATCGTCATCGCAGGTGAAGAATTTCGGCGGAATTGAAGTTGAGTATTCATGGGTCAGTTCGTGGAAATTATAGGCGGCTAACCGCCGGACCCAAATAATTGACCGCATTTGGGTGCCTTGCTCAAGGCGACTTCACCTCTAAAGACCGGTTTTTTCGCAGGAAGTTCGTTGTTAGACGTACTGCCTAACCGATTCGATTCACACGCTTTGCCGGTGTTTTGCTAGCTTAAAAAGCCCTAAAAAACGGCTTCCGTCGCTTGGGGAGCCCAAGTAGAATCCGCGCCGAATTCCGTAAAAAATGGCAGACCCCCGACATGCTTAGATATTGGACATCCGGAGAATCGCACGGCAAATCCCTTTCGGCCTTGGTCGATGGATTCCCGGCTGGCGTTCGCGTGGACAACGACGCAATCAATCGTGAATTGCAGCGTCGGCAAATGGGCTACGGTCGCGGGAAACGGCAAAGTCTAGAAACTGATACGGCGGAGATTTTGTCGGGACTTTGGAATGAAGTCACCATTGGCAGCCCCATCGAATTACAAATCAAGAACAACGACTTCAAACTTCCACGCCTTCAGGAACTGCCGCGGCCTCGTCCAGGTCATGGTGATCTGACGGGAGCGATCAAGTACCTCGGTTCAATTCGCGGCGTACTTGAGCGAGCAAGCGCTCGCGAGACTGCGGCGCGGGTTGCTGCCGGCGCACTGGCGACCCAACTCATTCAGTCGTTTGGGATTCGCACGATCGGATACGTCGTGGAAATCGGAGGCGAAGTGATTACGCCTCGACCTGGATTATCGATTGACGAACAACTGGCGGAACGGGCGCGCAGCGAAGTCTTCTCGTTGGACGCCACTCAAGATCCGCGGATCAAAAAAAATATCGATGCCGCTCAGCAAGCGGGCGATACCGTAGGAGGTATCGTCGAGGTCCGAGTCGAAGGACTTCCGTTCGGCCTGGGAAGTCATGCTCAATGGGACCGGAAACTCGATGGTCGATTAGCCCAAGCGGTAATGTCGATCCAAGCAATCAAAGGTGTGGAAATCGGGATGGGTTTTGAAGCCGCTCGGCGGCGAGGCTCGCAAGTGCACGACCCAATTGGTTTCGATCCTGCCCAAAAGCACACTCCCTCTCTTGGCTATGTCCGCCCAACCAATAACGCGGGAGGACTGGAAGCCGGAATGACCAACGGACAACCCATCGTCGTACGAGCCGCGATGAAACCGATTAGCACGCTGCAAAATCCGCTCGATTCGATCGACATGGAAACCAAGGAACTGAGTCGGGCG
>JBEBGH010000243.1:0-8230 GCA_040081565.1 Pirellulaceae bacterium | reverse complement strand
ATCGAGAGCCAGCCATTTCTCGAGGCCATTCGCCAGTTTTCGCTGGACATTGGCAAAGAAAATTGCCTTTATATTCATCTGACGCTGGTTCCCTATCTGAAAGCCGCCGCCGAGTTAAAGACCAAACCCACACAACATTCCGTTGGATTGCTCCGCCAGATCGGGATTCAACCGGACATCTTGATTTGTCGAACTGAGCGGGAGTTGCCGCAAAGCGACAAGGATAAGATCGCGCTGTTTTGCAACGTTCCTGCTAAAGCCGTCATTGAAGAACGCGATAAAGACTTCTCGATCTACGAAGTCCCCCTCAGTCTGGTCGATAACGGTTTGGATGAACTCATCGTCAAACAGCTGGGTCTGGGATCAAAGACCCTTAAGAATCTGGATATCGAAGATTGGCGGGACATGATTCATCGTATGCGAAATCCCGTGACCGAAATCAACATCGCGGTCGTGGGCAAATACGCCAGCCACAAAGACGCCTACAAATCGATCTACGAAGCGATCGATCACGCCGGAATCTCTCATAATGCACAGGTTCGCGTCGCCAGTATTCAAAGCGAAGACATCGAACGCGAGGGACCTGAACGCCTGCTCTCTGGCTACCATGGAATTCTTGTTCCCGGAGGATTTGGCGAGCGTGGAATCGAGGGGAAGATCGACGCGATTCGCTACGCGCGTGAACGAAACATTCCGTTCCTGGGGATCTGCCTGGGCATGCAATGCGCCGCCATTGAATTCGCACGAAATGTCGTCGGGTTGGCGGGCGCGAATTCCACCGAATTCGATCGCAACACCAAATATCCGATCGTTGGCCTACTCGACGAACAGCAGAATATCACCGACAAGGGGGGCACAATGCGTTTGGGAGCCCAAGAGGGGGAGCTTGCACCCGATTCGCGTTCGTCGGAGTGTTATCAATCAGAACGGATTAGCGAACGGCACCGCCATCGCTACGAATTCAACAACGTCTACCGCAGTCAATTTGAAGCGAACGGGATGCTCTTCGCCGGCACCAGCCAGAACAACTCGTTGGTTGAGATCATTGAAATCCCAGATCATCCCTGGTTTGTCGCGGTGCAATACCATCCAGAATTCAAATCAAAACCCGTTGCCGCACATCCGCTGTTTGCCGGATTCGTCGGAGCTGCGATCGCGACCAAGGAAACGTCTGGCGAACATCGCGCCGCACGTTAAGACCCTGCGCGACAAAACATTTTTTCAATGTGTTCCAACTTTTTGAGCAAGAGAATTCCATGAGTGAGAAACCAAACGAACCCAAGATCGTCGTGGATGAGGATTGGAAGGCCCAAGTCGCCAAAGAACGTGAGCAATTGAAACAGCAGAGCCGAAACGAAGAGCCAGCGGCTGGCGAAAAACTTCCCCCGGCATCTTTGCAAATACTCATTACGACTTACGCCACCCAGGCATTGGTCTCGATGGGTTACATCCCTGATCCGATGACGAAGGAGCCAGCGGTCAATCGATCGTTGGCCAAACATTTTATCGACATGTTGTCGGTGATCGAGGAGAAGACCAAAGGCAATTTGGACACGGAAGAGTCCACCTTGTTGACCGAGACATTGCATCAGTTGCGGATGGCTTTTGTCGCGTCGCGCTCCAACTCGCCAACTGAGGGCCCAGCCAAGCCCAAGTCGACGATCGAATTGCCTTAGTTCGGCGATCCTATCCCCAAAGGGGGCTGACCCTCTCTGCCTTTCCAAGGGTCTGACCCCTTTGGGGATAGGATCTTATTTCTGGCCGGCAATCTCCAACAAGAGAGTAAGAAATCTCTCGGCCAAGTCGTCGCGAGAATATTCGCTTAGAACAAATTGGCGGGCGTTTGCGCAAAGTTGACGGTAGAGTTGACGATCATCGGCCAGGCGTTCCACGGCATCGACCAACTCGGCATCGTTTTCCGGTTCGATGGGTAGTCCTGCATTCGCGCGAGCCACAATCTCGGCCGACTCACCGCGGACTCCCATAATCAACGGCCGCTCCATCGCCATCGCTTCGAATATTTTCGAGGGAATTACGGTCTCAAACAGTTCCGATTTGCGTAGATGAATCAACTGCACGTCGCAGGAGGCGATGACGTCCGGAATTTTTTCTTTGGCCATTCGGCCAGTGAATCGGACCAGTTCACCAACTCCAGCGGCCCGAACCATTTCCTCGAGATCTAGACGACGAGCCCCGTCTCCCACGATCAGGAACACGATGTCCTTGCGCCCCTTGTCCAGCAACCGTCTCGCGGCGCGAATCGTGACCTCCAGGTGATGTGCCATGCCAATCGTTCCGACGTAGGCGCAAATGAAGCGATCTTTCAACTCCCAGTTGGTCAAAAGTTCGTTGGATTTTTCTCGGGGCGAAAACAGGTTAGCATCGACACCGTTCGTGATGACGGTAATCGGTTTGGCGTCGCCGATTTTCCCTTGAATGTTTCCGCGATAACCGTGTCCCACCGTAACGATGTGGCGGGCCGAGCGGTACATCCAGCGTTCGAGAAGTTCCAGAAAGCGCACCACCAATCCCTTTCGCATGGCAC
Source organism: Pirellulaceae bacterium (assembly GCA_040081565.1). GTDB lineage: Bacteria > Planctomycetota > Planctomycetia > Pirellulales > Pirellulaceae > BJ22. Next base: position 5,685 of record JBEBGH010000243.1, on the reverse strand, counting down.
CTACGGTGACAATCGACTCGGGCCAGATGTCGCGAATTTCGAGCACGAACGGGCACCATTTCAGCCACGACGCCAAAACCCCTGCCCACCCACAAAAGAATTGCGGGCTGGTTGCAATCACGACCTGAGGCCTTCGGCAGAAAAAAACGAAGGCTACCAAAGAACTCAACATGTAGGAAATGTAGTTGGCGATCCGGCGTGCATTTCCGGCGTTAGGCGAAAGGAAGGTCCAGACGCGAACCACATCGATGCCGTCCAGGTTTTCACGCTGTGGCCAAAGCCGATTGCGGTAGCCAGTGTAGACCACGCCGTCCGGTACGTTGGGAACACAGGTAATGACCGTTACCTGATGCCCCGCGCGAACCCAGCGCAAGCAATGTTCATAGGTTCGGGACGCCGGCGCATTGCCTTCCGGAGCAAAGTAATGGCTGAAAAACAGGATTCGCATGGGCGAATTATGGCAGAAGGTAGTTGCCGCGGAAAGCTCGTCTTAAGTCCGTCAAACGCAGACGTCACGAGGCGCGAAAAAAAAGGCGGCAAGATTTTGCCGCCGAGAGTATTCAAATTTCTGTCAAAGCCTTTAGCGGCGACGACGGAATCGACCGGCCAACGCCAGACCGACCAATGAACCCACAGCTAATGACGATGGTTCTGGAACGGAATTAATGGCCGAAAATGAAAATCGGTCGATTGCCAATCCATGGTCATTTCCCGTGTCATTACGCTCGATCCAACGAACCCACATTGATTGACCATTTAACCAAGGCACACTTGTCAAAGTTCCTCCGCGACCAGCAACCAAACCGGCCACGTTTCCATCAACAGCGGCTGCCGTTGCCGGAGAGTTTACCACTGAAGTCCAATCAAAATTGCCACCTGGAGCCGTCCACGAACCGACGGTGCCAAAGGTAGCTCCAAAACCATATTCGAGAACCATTGATTGTGCAGCAAGACTTAAATTTCCACCGTTACGCCATTGCTCACCATCGAATCTAATAGTTACTTGGTCGAGAGTCACTCCAGTATTGTTCGTAAACTGAACGGCAATGTATCCGGCAACTGTACCGGATGCTGGGCTGCCAAAATATGCTCCCGCTGACCCAACACCGCCCAAGGCTCGATCAGCAGCTACCGTACCAAAGCTCCAAAAATTACCCGTGCCACTAGAACCCGTTCCACCGGAATAAGTTGTGATCGCCGACCCAGCACCGGTGAAGAGATACCATCCCGGAAACGGGGAAACGTCATTTGACCAAGCATTTGTTGTCCCAGAGCTTGCCAAGCTATCAAACGTATTGCCGTAAGTACTTCCCGGCGTGGCGTAGCTAATATCCGCACGCAAAATTGCTGGCGAAAAAGCAATCAAAAGTAAAACGAAAAACGAACGAAGCATTTCAACCTCAGGAAAAAAGCGACGGGTCTTGATTGGCCCATATTTTGAACGAGAGTCTTTTCTATTGCAATTGGTGGTACAGGCAAATTGATGGTTTTCTTGCAGCATTTTAGGCCAAATCTGCAGAAATTCTCGTCTTGGAATAAAAACCTGGAATTTTCAGTGGGTCTGGAAGTGTCGAAAACCACCCTGACAGGGCATTTATTTGTTAGTTAGCCCCAAAGAACGCCAGGAAAAGGCTATTGCACCAAAGGCGAGGGACCCAAATGAAGTGAAGGATTGACGTCCAGTTTTCTTGGTTAGCGAAAAAAACCTGGGAGTATGCTCCCAAAGTTTAGATATTTTGCAAGAACTACTTTCGGCGGCGTTGCATGGCGAGGACAGCCAGCCCGAGCAGTGAGCCAAGACCGAACGTCGTCGGTTCTGGAACGGCTATGAAGTTAAAATTGTCAACCGCGAGACCGTGGTCGTTTCCGCTGTCGTTGACATCAGTCCAGCGCAAAACTAACTGTTGGCCAGGCAACCAAGTAATGTTGTTGATTGCGAAAGTAATCCCTGCTACTCGATTTGCCGCAGCATTTCCATCCAGCGCACCGGCATTGGTCAGAATGGGCGAAGTGAAATTCAATTGAGAAACGGCGGTACCTGGGCTTGCCAGAGTCAAGCTGCTGCCGATGGCGTAAGCAAAAGTCAACGAATGGGCACTACCGTTGTTGGCGGCGCGCCATTGCTCGCCGTCATATGTGACGGTGAGTTTGGTCAACGTTTTTCCCGACAAGTTGGTAAGGCGGATACCAATTTGAACTGGGTCAACTGAATTTGAAGCCAAGGAACCAATCGCTCTTTCCGAGTTTCCAGTAGCTCCATAACTGTACAATCCCCCAGCCGTTCCGGATCCGTTACCAGCCAGATAGGTTGTTCGGTTCGAAAACCAACCTGCAATCGTGGAATCATCGGTCCAGCTAGCTCCAGCGGTTCCGAGCGAATTGAAGTCTTGTGTGACAACCTGTCCATTGGACGTGTAGGAAATATCGGCCCAAACGGACGCCGCTGACGACACCAAAAAAACGACAACGTAAAAAATGGATTTGATGAACAGGCGAGTCACGTTATATCCCGAGAGAGTTTAGAAAACATTCAATAGCTAACAAAACTAAACTTAAACCCGTCGACGGCGGAAGACACCGACGAGGCCGATGCTGACTAGAGAACCCAACAGCAAGGTGGATGGCTCAGGAACAGCGGAGAAACTGAAGTTGTCGATCGACATGCCTTGGTCTGCTCCACCATTGTCAATGTCTGTGAACCGCAGCATCAACTGTTCACCAGCTAGCCAATTAATCCCCAGAATGGTGAACGTAATTCCAGCGGTCCGATTTGCCGGCAAGTTACCGTCCAGACTACTGGTTGGACCAACGAGGTTTGGACTTGCAAAATTCAACTGTGGAACAGAAGTAAAGCCAGCGTCACCAATCGCCACCGCGCCCGCATTCTTGTAATCGAACGTCAAGGTGTTCAGGGTCGCCGAACCTCTTCGCCATTGTTCGCCATCATACGTGATGGAAAACTTATTCATCGTGCTGCCTGTGTTGTTGGTCAACCGCAGTGCCCAAGTAATTGGGGTGTTGCTACCTGAGGCTATACTTCCGAGCGCGCGCTCAGCGGATGCAGTGGTTCCAAAACTGTAAAGCCCTCCGGCATTGTTTCCGCCATTTTCACCTTCATAAGTGGTTTCGCTTGAAAACCAGCCCAAAAGAGTTGTGTCGTCGGTCCAAGGCGAAGCGCCTGAAGAAGTCGTCAAAGTATCAAAGTCCTGTACATAAACAGAACCGCCAGTCGTGTACGAAAAATCTGCAGCCGCGAAAACCGGAAAAAAAGCCAATAGCCCCAGTGACAATAAGTACTTAAACATTTGTTTACTCCAGCGGAAAGTGGAAGGTAAGTTTTATCCAATTCATTTATTTTGATCTAAACGGAATCGCATTACAAGCAGCCGGAACGGTATTTAAGGAAGAAAAGTCAAAATAGGCAAAAAGTGCGTTTTATTGCGCAATCGATAAGGTGGCGCTCTATCAAAAACGCTTAAGAATGCTCATGCAGCGGCGTTTTGCTGAAAAACCGTCTTAGCCAGAAAAGGCCCATTTCCCCACAATTGGGCTGCAAAACGTTGGTTTTTTAGGCCAAATTTTTCGTTTAGCGCAAGAAAAAAACGGCTGGAATCCAGTTCACAGCCGTTTTGGAAATGTCGAAAAAGCTATTTTCGACGACGAAATATCGCGAGTGCAGCGAGGCCGACCAACGAACCGAGGCCAAAAGTTGTCGGTTCTGGGATGGCGGTGAAGGAAAAATTATCGATTCCCAAACCATGTTCGGTGCCCGGATCGTCAACATCCGACCAACGCAATTTCATCTGTTGACCAGGAAGCCAGTTGACGCCATTTACCCAGAACGAAATACCGGCAACGCGGTTGACCGGAAGATTTCCATTGAGTAAACCGCCAGGTGGGCCGACTACAGGACCGGCAAAATCAAGCTGTGAAACAGGAACATAGCCTGCACTATTGATGCTGATTCCATTGCCGATGTTGTAATCGAATGTCAAAGTTTGTTGAACGGCGTTAACAGCCTTTCGCCATTGTTCCCCGTCAAAGGTGACCTGAAAACGGGTCATCGTCGCACCGGTGTTGTTGACAAAACCAACGCCGATCAAATTGGTGCCAGCCGGAGCAGTCGTAATGCTCCCTATCGCGCGATCCGGTTGACCTGCAGGACCGAAACTGTAAATCGAAGCTGCCGTGCTGGATCCAGTTGAGGCAATATAGCTAATTTGATTCGTGTACCATCCCGGAATCGACGAGTCATCGGCCCACGCATTTACCGAATTGTTGATCGCATTTAACGTGTCGAAGTCTTGATTGTAAACCTGTCCGTTTGTGTTGAAGGCAATGTCAGCGGAAGCTGAACTTGCGATGACAACAAGTGTTAATGCCAAAAACCATCGGATATTGGTCATGAGTGCGCTCTCTAGGGGGAATTTAACAGTTAAGCGCCAAATCATAGAAATTCCATCGATCCGGAGTAGCAATTTCTTCCCTTGAAGATGCGAATAAACTCAAAAGTTCAGTATTAAGTGATAATTTTCGCAAAAAAAATCAGGCTTTCCAAATTTTTTCGCGGCCAGATGCGACGTTTTTCGTGGCGTTTCGGGTGTCTACCACGATTTTTGAATGGGTGACGACTGCGTTGTAGTCAAATGCACTATGGTCGGTGGCGATCAAGGCGCAATCCAAACTACCAAGATAATTCGGAGTCAATTCCGAGCTATTCAATTGCGGGACATCGTAATGCCGCATGGAAGGAAGTTTCGGGACATGGGGGTCCGAGTAACTGAGAACCGCCCCGAGTTGTTGCAGCAACTCCATTAACTTGAACGACGGACTTTCGCGCGGATCATCCACGTCCTTCTTGTAAGCCACTCCGAGGATGCCAATCTTGCTGCCGCGAATGGGTTTGCCGGCAGCGTTGAGGGCTTCGAAAACGCGGTTCACTACATACTTGGGCATGCTCGTATTAATTTCGCCAGAGAGCTCAATGAACTTTGTCGGAACCTCGTACTTCCGCGCGAGCCAACTGAGGTAGAACGGGTCGATGGGAATACAATGACCGCCGAGGCCTGGGCCTGGATAGAACGCTTGAAAACCGAAGGGCTTCGTTTTCGCGGCGTCGATGACCTCCCAGATATCGATTCCTAATTTCTGAAACAGGACCTTGAGTTCATTAACCATCGCAATGTTAACGCCGCGATAAGTGTTCTCCAGGATCTTGCAGGCTTCGGCAACTTCGAGAGTCGAAACCGGGACCGTCTTCGTCACAGCTTTGGAATACAAAGCGTCAGCCAGCGAAAGGCTCACGGGGTCGTATCCGCCAACGACTTTGGGAATCGAGTTGGCAGAGAATTGCGGGTTGCCTGGATCTTCACGCTCGGGACTGTATGCGAGGAAGTAGTCTTTGCCCGCGACCAATCCACTTTTGGCCAGAATCGGCAACATGACATCTCGCGTCGTTCCCGGATAGGTAGTACTTTCAAGGACTACGAGTTGGCCCTTGCGCAACGAGTCAGCAATGAATCGTGTTGAACCCTCGACGAATTGAAGGTCAGGGTCGCGCGTGTCATTCAGCGGAGTTGGTACACAAATCAGGATGGCATCGGCCTCGCTGAGTCTCGACATATCAGCGGTCGCTTCGAATTTCTTCTCGTTCCGCCACTTTTGAATTTTCTCTGACTGAATATG
>JBEBGH010000586.1:0-2099 GCA_040081565.1 Pirellulaceae bacterium | reverse complement strand
GGCTTCGACAATCTGATCTATGCCAGCGACAGCATGAAAGCTGTCGTGGAACGACTCCGCCGCATCGCTCCGACCGACGCCGGCGTGCTGATCACCGGCGAAACTGGCTCTGGCAAAGACGTCATTGCTCAGGCCATTCATCAAAACAGCCCGCGAAAGAAAAAACCCTTCGTGGCGATCAATACCGCCGCCGTCGCGGAACATCTGGTCGAAAGTGAACTCTTTGGGCACGTTAAAGGAGCCTTCACCGACGCGATCACCGACCGCCAGGGCAAATTCGAGTACGCCGACGGCGGGACGCTGTTTCTGGACGAAGTCGGCGATATGCCGATGTCGACCCAGATCAAACTGTTGCGGGTATTAGAGGAGCGGCAAATCACGAGAGTCGGCGACAATAAACCGCTCAATGTTAACGTCCGCGTTCTCGCTGCGACGAACAAGAATCTGGAAAAAGAAATCGAGGCAGGCCGCTTCCGCAGTGATCTTTATTTTCGCTTGAAGATCGTAACAATTCACCTCGATCCGCTGGCGAAACGCCGCGACGATATTCTGCCGCTGGCCGATTATTTCCGCAAACAGGCTGCAAAACGAAACAATAAGACTATTTCGGGCTTTTCGCCGAATCTGCGCAAATGGCTCCTCGAATATCCTTGGCGCGGCAACGTCCGGCAATTGAAAAACGTGATCGAAAGCACCGTGGTGCTCGACCTCGACGGCTTCTTGGATTTGGATGACCTTTCCCCCGATTTGTTGGTCGATTTACCACCAGAAAACGTCGGTGTGATGGCGGCCAAAGCCCAAAACGCACGGCGAGCGGACCTTTCAACACTCACTTCCGACCGGCCTCAGGTTGATATCACGGCGACCGCCGAAACGGAAGAACTGCTGGGTAAAAGCATGCGGGAAATTGAACGCTGGGCCATTGAAAATACGCTGAAATTGACCAACTACAAACGCGAAGAAACGGCTAAAATTTTAGGCATCAGCGAGCGAAATCTTTATCGCAAGCTGAACGAATACAAACTTCGCGAACACAATCATGCCGATGGCGAACAAGCCGATGACGATTAGCACTCCAACGAGAATGCCCAGGCCAATTCGACAATTGCCACCCAGCGTGGTGAACAAGATCGCTGCAGGCGAAGTCATCGAACGTCCCGCCTCGGTTGTGAAAGAACTTCTGGAAAACGCGGTCGACGCCGGCGCTTCGCAAATCGAGGTGTCGATCGAAAATGGCGGACTCGATTTGATTCGCGTGACCGATAACGGTTCAGGTATCCCGCACGACGAATTGCTGCTAGCCGTCACCAGTCACGCGACAAGTAAAATTCAGGACGCTGAAGAACTCTTTCAAGTCGGCACATTCGGTTTCCGCGGTGAAGCCTTGGCTTCGATCGCCGAAATCAGCGAACTTACGCTGAGGTCGAAAACTGAAGAACAGGAAAGCGGATACGAACTGCGGGTTCACGGGGGACGAGCGTCTGCGGTCGAACCGATTGGTTGCCCTGTGGGGACCTCGATCGTGGTTGAAAACGTGTTCTTCAACACGCCTGTGCGCCGTAAATTCATGCGGTCTTCGCAAACGGAATTCGGCCACATCAGTGAAGCGTTTGCCCGAATTGCGCTAGCCAATCCGCAATGCCATTTGACCTTGTTGCACAACGGCAAAGTCCAATTTCAACTCGCGCCAACGAACGACTGGTCGGTGCGTATTTACGATTTCTTTGGGCCGGAAATTGGCGATGCCTTGATTCCGATCGAGAGCATTGACCCGACCATTTCACTCACTGGTTTTGTGGTCGACCCGAGTGTGACTCGCTCGCACAATCGAATGCAATATTTGTTCCTGAATGGACGTTACATTCGCGACCGATCGTTGCAGCATGCCCTCTCGGAAGCCTACCGCGGGCTCGTCATGACCGGACGCTTTCCGATTTGCTTTTTGCGATTGCAAATGCCTTACGAAATGGTGGATGTCAACGTCCATCCGGCGAAGCTGGAAGTTCGTTTCCAGGATGGCGGGAGAATCTACAGCCAACTGCTGGCGACGCTACGCAATAAATTCCTGACAACGGACCTGACAGCGCGCGGCCAGTTGG
>JBEBGH010000242.1:0-8261 GCA_040081565.1 Pirellulaceae bacterium | reverse complement strand
TCATGAAAAAGGCGATCAAATTGAAGGTCATATCGATCATCGGAGTGAGATCGATATCGGGCACTTCTTGGCGTTTTTTTCGAACAAATCTCATGGATTCCCGACCAATGATCTACAAATCGCAATTGCCCGCGTGTCTGAAGAGCCCGTCCAGTTAAGTGGTGGTCACTTCGTTCTTTTTGGTACCAACTTTCTCGAAGCGGCCCATCAAGTTCCCGCTGTTGATCCCGACCTCTAACTCAAGCTGTTCAAAGCGATTACGCAAAATCGTGAAGGCCGCGATCGCGGGAATGGCAATCAACAGACCGACCAGCGTCGTCACCAACGCTTTGGCAATCCCGTCGGCCAATTTGTCTGCGTCGGGTGTGCCTCCAGCTGTGGCGATTTCGAAAAACGCTCGCACCATCCCGTCCACCGTTCCCAGCAGGCCGACCATCGGGGCGATATTGCCAATCAGAGCCAAGTAGCTCAAGCGATGCTGAATTTTCATGTTTTCTTCGGTGCCGACTTCCTGCATCGCTTCGATGGCGTGATCGTAGCCGCTCGAAAGTTTGGCAAGGCCACTCGAAAGAACATTGCCGAGGAACGATCCGTCCGTCTTCGCCAATTCGTATGCGTCCTGGTACTTCTTCTCATCCAGCAGCGATTCAAAGCCGTCGATGAGTGTTTGTGGACAGACGTAGTCTCGCCGCCCCGCCAGGATATTAATGATCACCAGTCCGACCATTACAAAGGACAATGCGAGGAAGACCAGTATGTAAAGCCAACCCAAGGCTTCGATCAGCCAACCGAGAACGCTAATGTCCTTCGGCTTGCTCTCCTCTTTGGCGTTACCCGCGTCCGCAACGGGTACATTCTCTTCTTGGGCGACCACAACATTACTTCCGCTCCAGTTGATTCCGGGGAGGAGGAAAAGCGTGGTCTGCATCCCGATCACGAACATGGTGAACAGGAACAACTTGGTCCAAACTGACCGAGTGACGATCTGCATATGCCTCTCCGCTGTGCTTATTTTCAATGAATCAACAAGTCGTCCGCAGGAATCCGTTCAAGGAAAACCCGCAACTGGACGCGAAGCCAAAATGCCAGAATCTGTTCCGCTGGTTTTAGCGACTGGTTCTAGTTTAGTTTCCAGCCAGTCATTTCACCAGATATCGCGTGGCGAGACCGAGGCAGTTATTTGTTAAGTTTCGCCCACCAAAAAGAGCCGGGATAAAGTCGTTTCAATGATTCGCGCGCCTCAAGAGCCAAATCCGCCTTTTCGAGTTTTGGCCAAATTTCCGCAGCCAAATAGTACAAGGCCTCGGCATGTGAATCCCCACCTCGGAACAACAAGTCGGTGTGCAAAAAATTGAGAGCCGCCGACTTGAAGTCCCCTGAGGCCTTGTCGCAAATGCCTAAAACGTTGTAACAAGCAGCGAATAATTCCTGATTTTCGGAACTCTCGCGGGCGATCAAATCGAGGACGCGTTTGCGGGCCTCGTCGACCTTCCCATCAAACGCCAGAGCTTTGGCATACAAGGGATCGGCAATCACCTTGATCTTCTGAGTCGATTCAGAATTATCTTCGGCATTAAGAATCTCCAGCAGTGTTGTCGCCGCGGTTTTGGCGTCTCCCGCTGCCAACGAAACCTTGCCGATGTTGAAGTTCCCTCGGACTTTAAATTCCGACAGATTACTGTTCGCCAGTTTCTTGAATTCGGCAATTGCTTCGGCATTCATACCACTGGACGCGAACAAGGCACCTGCGAAGTCAACGACGAAATAGAATCGATAACTATTGGGATATTTCTTGAGGAACTCCGAAGCAATTCGCCCCGCTTCTTTGGTTGCGACTTTGCCTCCGTTCAAGGCCGAGCCGGCCGCCCCCTGAACGCGCATGAAGTCCAGTTCCTGCTCAACCACTTTTTCCGAAATCTTCTCGTTGATTTTGTCGAGTTCAGCCAAGCCATCATCGAAGCGAGAATCTTCAAACCGTTTGCGGGCGGTCTTCATTTCCAGCGGTTCGTCGGACAAGACAACATTGCGAATATTATCGACGCTGATTTCAACAGATCCCACCGTCAATTTTTCTATCGATGTATCCTTGAATTCACCACGGACCGGCGAGCCGTTTTTGAGGCTCACATCCATTCGCTGGCCTACGGACTGAAGTGGTATTGCCGCAATGAGCATGAACGTCAGCACTGTCAGTTTCACAGAAATATTCATCAGCGTTTTTCCATTCCAAAAATCTTAATTTTTTGACTGAAGCCTATCCAAAGACAGGCTTGCTTCTTGTGCCAATACTCCCGATCCTATTTCGGATAAGCGATCATTTCTTTTCCGGGTTGATTCGTTTCTCAAGCTGTTCGTAACGCGATTTGAATTTAGGACCGCCCAGATTCGGGTCACGCTCCCGAGCATTGGCCAGTTCCTTTTGAGCAGCCCCGATTGCATCGGCGCGGTTCAGCAAAGTGCCGTACTCAAACTGGCTTTCGATCAAGTTGAGCGTGGTCTCATGAAACTGCTCGACGAATTGTTCTTTTCCTCGTGTCGCAGAAAAAATTGCCCGCCAGCCCCAAATCGTGTTGCTTTTGCGTTTGGTTTTCGGATCCAGTTTGGAACCTGTGCCCATCATGGCTTCCTCAAGCGGCTTCGCTTTCTTTTCGACGATCCCCCACCTCTGAAGCGTGCGAGCGGCATCTATTTGAACGCCCAAGCCACCCTTTTCGCTTGAGAGGATTTCAGTGAACTGCTTGATCGCCTCTTCGTAATTGCCTTGTCCAGCCGTTGCCAGAGCCTTCCGTCGTTTCAATTCCAACTTCAATTGCTCGGTGTCTTGGCCGAGTTTAGACAAGTCGCTCTGAAGTGCACGTTCAAACGTCGAGGTTGACTTTTCATAAATCTGTGCTGCGGTAGCACTTGGTTGTCCGTTTCCAGAGAGCGCGTCGGCGGTGTCTTGCAACGTCTTCGCTGCCCAAATGATTGTGCCTGTGTCTTGGGAAGACGTTGCCAGCGATTCCAAAAAGGTCGCAAGGTTTTTCGCCAAATTCTGCTTCGCCGCTTCGTCTTGAATTCCATTGAATTGCTCGCGCAGCTCGTTGGCGATGAGTCCATAGATCGCCGTAATCTGCTTGGACGCTTCCGCCTTGTCGCCTTGGTCCAACAGGTCGCGCAAGGCGTTCAGCACGCCTTGTGTTTTCGTGATCAGTTGTTGTGGATCTTGCCCCGTTGCCATCGACGCGAGGTAGACATTGATTGCAGAACGAAACGCGCTTTGCTGGTAGATTTTCGCGTTGGGAGAATCAAAAACCGCTGCGTGTTTTTGCTTAATCAGATCGAGCGGCGCGACTTCTGAGTCCTCCAGTTGTTTAACGGCCTGTCCAATTTCACCCGACTCGAGCAGGGCATCGACGAGCAGGAGGGACGAGTAACACGCATCGAAGTTGGCGTTGTCTCGATTCACTTCGTTCAAGCCTGCCTGAAAATCTTTGACGATTTGAGCGACCTGTGATTTGAGTTCGGTGGCCTTGGCCTGTTGTTCCTCGTTCGACATTGCCTTCTTGGCTTTTTTGTATTCGAACCATTTGTTTTGAGCCAATTTGAGCCCGACCGCGCCTTGATTCCCGCTGGCTTGCGAGATCATTGCGGAATATTTCTTGACTGCCGCTTCGTCTTTATTGGTGAGAGCCAGCCGGACCATGATCGTTGCCGCGTTATCGGCCTCACTGGATCCCGGCCAAACCTTAACGACCCGTTCGCTTAATGACGTCAACTTTTGCAATTCCAAATCGCGCTGTTCGGCCGGGGCCTTCTCGTACATTTTTGCGTAGGCACGAACGGCCAAGCCGGCAGCCTGCCGACTCCATTCGACGCCGGGACTGCGGTTGAGCAGAAACTCGCCGATAATCGCAGGCTCGAACAAGCGGTCTTGGACGTAATAGGCGTAACCCTGGAGGTAACGCAAATGATTTTGATCTTCCGGTGAAATCTCGTTGCCCGCCAATTTCAGGGCCTGTTCGACGTTCAGCAGAACTTGTTTGGCCGCTGTCACCAATTCAGTTTTCGCGGTAGCCAACTTCGACTCGATTGCAGGTTTTTCCTCTGGTTTTGCCTTCGCCAGATTTTGCGTCTCGGCATTAAGTTCCAGGTTTTTTGCATCGAGTTCAATCGCAGATTCGAGTGCGAGCTCTTTGGCATCGGCAAATGAAGAGACTTCGACTGTTTCGACCTCGGAGTCAGAAATTTGGATATTCCATTCGTCGAGGACCTTTCGGGCTTCATCGCGAACTGTGCCGGTTGAACGGGCGGCCCGTTTGGCCAACATGGCGGCTTGGTTATTGAACCGAGAAATATCGGACGGCGTGCCATTCTTGTTGGCCCGCAAATCTTCGGCTTTTGCCCGGTAGGCCTTGGCAACCTCGAGTTGAATTTTGGCCCATTCCTCCTCACGCTGTTCGGCTTTGGTCAGGGTTCCCAGCAGCGGTTCCAAGCTGTCGATGACTTCGCGGTAGGGATAGGGCGCCACTTTCACCCAAGCCTCGATCGCAACCAAACCTGCGGCCTTTCGCGTCGGCCGCAAGGACATGGTGTTTTCCAAATTAAAAATTCGTTCCAACTTTTTCACGGCCTCGGCCGGTTTACCCAGCATGTTCAAACAACGCGAGGCATTCAAAATTGCATCGATACTTACTCCATAGCTGGCGTAGTCTTCTGCAAGTTGATCGTATTCCTGGATAGCCGCGGTGAGCAATTTTTCGCGCGATGGATCGTTCGGCGGGAAGGTCTCGGCCGAGTATTGTTTGATGAGCGGAGAACGCAACAGGATTTGGGTATAAGCATCGCGGCGGCGTTTCAATGTCGGTGCCCATTTCGCGTTTTGCTTCGCCATTTCCGTCAGGCGTTTTATTTCATCATTCATCGCTAAACGAATCTTGTCGTAAAGTCCGATGCTTTCCAAGAACAGTTGACGAGCGGATTTTTGCTTTTCAACTTTCTCTGCCTCGGTGATCCGGTCGGAATCCGCAAGCAACAGCAAACTGCGGGCTTTGTAAAATTTCAGACTCGCCAGTGTCTCATTGGCCGAGGAGAGCAATTCGGCGTTGGAAGTTTTCGCGGTGAATTCGGCCAGAATCGCTTCGGCCTTGGCCATACGATCCAAGCGGATACTGATGTTCTTCGTTGTAGAATAGCTTTGAATCAGATTCTCGGCGCGTTCAATCGGAATTCGTTCTTTGAATTTGTCATCGACCAACGGACTCGTCGACATGTTATCGAGGTAGACGTCGGCCAGATCGAACAGCCGCTTGTCACGAAGGGCTTGGAGAAATTCGGCAACCGGCTCTTCGGCTCGCAAGTACTGCGGGGCCAATACGAAAAGAACCAGCCAACAGGTCGTGGCGAGTATTGAGCGTGTCATCGGGAATTGCCTGCCATGTTCCTAAAATCGAAGCTACTTCCATTATTGTAGCAATTCCAGTTTCTGGTAACGGATTGCATCCGGATTGTGGTCATTTTTTTTGAGTTGCGTGTTTACACACTGTCAAACGAAGAAACCTCGCTGAACTTACCGGTCGGAATGGATATAATCGGGGCATGGAAACTTACGATATTGAAATCAAAGACGATAACGAACCCGTTATCCCCCGCCGAAAACTCAACCCGCCAATCGATTATTCGTCGCGAGCGGTGCGACGGCGGTTATTTATGCTGGTTGCCAGTTTCTTCCTGATCCTGTTTCTGATGCGCGAGGTGCGAAAACCCGAGCGCTGGCAATGGATGGGGTTTGACAAGAACGGCCGGCAAATCGTCACTGCAACTGAAGCCAATCCAGCCGCTCCCACCGAGGCACCATCGACTTCGACAACAGAAGCTGGCTTTGTCGAGACTCCCGGAATCACTATTCGAATGAATCAGGAGCCGGTGGAGTCGAAGAATACTCCGTCGATTCCGTCAACTCCTCAGGCGGGCGAATTGCCCCAAACAGAGCAAGCGGAACAAAAGCAAGACAGGGAATCGTTAAGAGGCGTGCGAGATTTCTGGAAAGCGGTCTTTTTAAAGCTCGACAATAAACAGCAACAGAATTTGATCGCCCTGTTTTATGATCTGGTTCAAGGCAAGAGCTATGACGACGCAACTGCCGACAAGATGCGGGCGATGCTTGACCAACTTGACTCGGTAGCGAAGGCTCAATCGCTGAGCGAACTCGAGGCTCTGCAGAATACGAACTCGCCCCTCGCCGATCAAATAGTCGCTTCGACCCGGGAGTGGGATCAATCGTTCTTGCCGTTTCTCCGGGGCGCGATCGACAAAGACATGACGACGCTCGAACTCGATAAATCGGCTTTTGGAATTTGGCAATCACACATTGAGTCGGCGGCCTTGACTCGAATTCGCGACAAGTCTGAGGTGTATCGTCCCGATGAAGGTGCCGCGTGGTTGGTCAACTGGACTCGCGTGCTGAAAGACTCGGGCGGTAGTTACAAGCCGACGACTAGCTTCGATTTGTCGACGCAACCGGAGGCCTATCGCGGTCAAGCGGTTGAGATTTCCGGAACGGTTGCCGGAGTTGAACGCTACTTGATGGTGAAGAACGCATTGGGGATCGACTGTTATTACATTCTTTGGATAGTCGAACGAAAGCCAGAGTTTCCGATGGTGTGCGTCTACACTTTGAAGTTGCCAGAGGGAATCGAGCCGCCCAAGGAAAATTATGCCCGGGCAGATTTCGATGTGAAAGTCAAAGCCCACTTCCATAAGATCCGAAATTACGTGGGCAGCGAAGAACAAATCGAGACCAGCCCCATGCTGTTTGCGAATCAGGCGCAAATCGTTTTTCGGCCAGTTGTTGAATCGACTTGGAGCATTCCCTTTTGGTTCATGCCCGCAATTGGCGTGATCCTGCTGTGCTCGGCTGTGGCTGCGCTCGTGTCGGTCTATCGTTCGTCACAGCATAAGGTGTACCCTGCCGTTTATTCGAAGTCTCGGTTGCGTTTGGACGAAAGTCTCGACGAACTGAAGAATGACCCTTCGATTAAAACGGTCAAGGAACAAATCGCCGAATTAGAAAAGGAAGACCAATAGCGTGCAAAGATTTTTGACTTCGTCGTCAATTGTCGGAATGATTTGCGGGCAACTGATCGTACTTTCGGCCTGGGGATCTCTTCTCGCCCAAGACCCGGACGATCCAGCAGCGCTGTCGGGCTTTGGCGGAGCCGAAGCTCAGTCGTTAATCGACCGGCCGACCTTGACCAATGGCGATGAACGCGTCTTCCGTCTGTTTTACCGAATTCAAAAACTCTCTGACCAGCAGATCGCGGCCGCAGCAGATCGCACCCAAGACTTGCACACGTTGGCAACCCGAACCGACCGGTTTCAATTTCGCGTGCAACGCGTAAGGGGCGTCGTTGATCGCATCATCAAAGTCAAATCGCCAGCGACCTATGCGGAAGACATCCCCCACTACTTCCGCAGTTTTCTTCGTGGCGAAAACGGTGAGCGCGCGGTGATCCTATCGCTGCACGCCCCTTCCGTGTGGGCCCGTGCGGAAACATTGAATGAGCCGGTCGAGTTTGACGGATTTTTGATGGGTTCGCTGACGTCTCCAGATGTCGAACAACCAGTTCCACACTTTGTCGGCTCTCATTTCGTGTGGCGACCGATGAACGACAATGGCTTGGGGCTGAGCGACGGGAAACTGGAGTTGGCAAAAGCGGGCTTCAATCTCGCGCTGCTGGACGACATTGAACGAAACAACCGCTTGCCGCTGAAGATCGACGAGAACACTGCGTTTTTCTCGCTTTTGGAAACCGTCTCATCGATTTCTGCCCAGGAACAATCGGCGAGTCCCAATTCTACAAAAGCCGCCAACCTGTTGGACTTGATCCGCCGGCCTCAGATGCGAGCAGGCGATCGCGTCGCGCTGCAGGGACGCGTCGTCAAGGTCATACCGATCTTCGCCAGCGACAACGTCGATCCATCACAAAAACTTAAGCCGCAATATTACCAAGTCCAACTTTCGGTACCGTTAGGAAAAACTCAAGTCACCGTCGATTTCGACAATTCCGAACAATTGGTTTTTCGCAACCGCTTTCCAGTTACGGTCGTTGTCCCAAGTCGCTTTGTCGATGCTCCAAATTTGAAAAAGAAACAAATTGATATCGACGGCTTTATGTATCGCTTTTGGAGCTACCAGTCTGAATTTTCGAAGATGAACGAAGTTGAATCGGGACAATGCGGTCCGATGATTTTTGCGACTCAGATTGACGTCGCTGCCACAC
>JBEBGH010000585.1:0-2110 GCA_040081565.1 Pirellulaceae bacterium | reverse complement strand
GCATTGGCATCGATGCTGTCGGCAAAATCCGCGCGTATCGTGCCTTTGGCGGCTTTTTTCGGATCAGTGGCGCCCATCAGATCGCGGTTTTTCAGGATGGCGCCCTCGCCTTCCAGCACCTGGATCATCACCGGTCCGGAAATCATGAAATCCACCAGGTCGCCAAAAAACGGCCGTTCCCTGTGTACCGCATAAAAACCCTCGGCCTGTTTACGCGTCTGATGGATCAATTTCATGCCGCGGATCTTAAATCCCCCGCCCAAAATACGTGAAATGATCTGTCCCTGTTTCCCTGCCCGAACCGCATCGGGCTTTATGATTCCGAATGTTAAGTTGTTCATAAATCTTTGCAACAGATCACGCCAAACTATTGACGCGTCAACGGCACATCGCCGACAAGGCCAAACTGTACCGTCCGTGTTGTGTTACTTGAGCTTTGAAGTATCTCCCACGTTGAAGTCGACGATCTGTAAACCGAAATGTCTGTCTTTCCGTCTCCATCATAATCAGCTGGCACAGGCTGGTCCACAGCTTGTCCGAATTGAACCACTCTAAGACCGGCGAAACTCTGTTGTATTCTCCATGTTTGGGTAGTCGGACTGAAAACTGCAACATCTGTCTTCCAATCATTGTCGAAGTCGCCTGCTAACGGAATGTCACCAGTCTGGCCAAACTGGACGGTGCTTATTGCACCACTAGCCATTTGGAGTGTCCAAGTGCCATTCAAAAAACTCACAAAATCTGCTTTTCCATCACCATCATAGTCGCCAGCAATCGGCTGCAACCTGCCAAATGGAGCACGGCGAATAGTAAGTTCCGCATCACCGCTCCGAAGAACGAGCCACCGATTCGGATTGCGTCTAAACACAGCTGGATCAACCTTGCCGTCCCCGTCATAGTCTGCGGGAACCGGCACATCTGACGCAAGGCCGAAATTAACTTGGCGGATGACCCCCGTACTACTCTCCAAGATCCGCCATTGCCCCGCGAGCGGGCGATATATCGCGACATCGGTCTTACCATCACCATCGTAATCGCCCGGTATCGTAACATCGCCCTGCTGACCAAATGAAAGCGGTGGACTTGGCATGTTGTCACTGCTTCTTAACCACTGCCACGTCCCTTGCGCCGGTCGAAAAGTCCCAAGATCGCTTTTCGCATCAAGATCGAAATTCGAAGTGATATTTGACTTGTTCGGTATTGAATAGATCTTATTCCACCATGCGCCGAGGACGCGTTCTCGCTGTCCGAACGTGAGGACTTTCACAGCGTCAAACACATTTAGGACAGTTTCGCTATATGGGGTAAATTGCGGAAGGCTATATGTCGTGAGTTTGGCGTATGATGCCACGAATATCCGTTTGGCGTCCCGAGAGATACAAAAATCGCGCGCGGCAAAAATGTTCTCGCCCAAGGCCATCTCGTTGGTAACAAGAAGGTTCGACGGGTCTGTCGCCTTAATAAGGGCGAATCCTTTTAGCACATTCGTACCATCCTCGAGGCCGCGCATCATAAGGAAGCGATCGTTTCCAGCTTGAAAACTTCTCAATTGGTTTACGCGATAGCGGTCGTTGTTTATCGAGCCGACGATCTGTCGTGTGTCGCTCCTGATCGCAGACAAGAAGGTAAAGCCGTTCCCGGTAAAGACATAGTTCCCGTCCGATGAGAAGACCGGAGACATTTCCCATGTGCCAAAAAACGCCCCGTTGGTCGGAAGGTCGACTCTTCCGAGCTCGTGCATCTGACTCGGATTCGAGTAATCAACGAACACTAGCGTCCTGTTAAGGCCACCGACGATCATTCGTCGCGAGCCATCCTCGAATAGCTTCAGATGAGCCGAAACTGGTGTCACGAGCGTTTGAAGCACCAGGCCAGTATCCACGCTGAATGAGACAAGCCGAATGTTGCCGGACGAAAGCGACACAAAGCCTGTGCGCAACTGGGGGCTGTAAATGATGTTTGACCCGGTAATTGAAATACCCGGATCATTATTCAGTTGGGTGAAGGCACGCTGCGTCAAGATGCCGTTGGCGTCCATGTCATAGATCGTAATAAAGTGGTTGCCAAAGTTATTGGTCAATGCGATCACTTTCACGCCATCACTCAAATT
>JBEBGH010000241.1:0-8296 GCA_040081565.1 Pirellulaceae bacterium | reverse complement strand
GTCCATCAGTTGCCCATACGAACTGCCGTCTCTGGCGTTCCAAAGACGAGCTGTTCCATCGCTGCTCGCGGTGAGAACGACTGCCCCATCGGACCGATAAGCGACTTGGTTGACGCTTGCCGCATGGCGAATTTCGCCGACTCCGTCAACAGGTCGTCCCGTTTGGGAGTCCCGCAGCAGCGCGGTCTTGTCCCGACTCCCAGTGATTGCCTGCCCGCCGTCCGGACTGAAGGCAATCGAGGAAATTAACTTCTGATTAAACGCTGGAGCCAGGGACGCCGGTTCGGGAACGTCCAAGAGCATTGCGGTTTGCGGTTCGTTTGCCATAAGCAGCTGACGCGACCCCGGCCGAAACGTAAGAATGCCAACGTGTCGATCAAGACGAAGCAGTTCGCAAGACCTGGTTTGACTGGTGAGATTCCAGACCCTTGCAACGCCAGTGTCCCATGCCGCCGCAGCCGTCTGACCGTCCGAAGCGACGGCGATTGCTGTGACGATTCCGGGCTCATTCGCAAGATCGGGCAATCTCCGGCCAGAGTCTACATCCCAATCCGAAATCGAACCGTGTGAGTCGCCGACCAGCATCCGCATGCCGTCCGGCGAAAACGCAAACCTCCGAAGATGTCGCGATATCACTCTGAATTGACGAACCAGCGAGACAACGCCCTTACTCGCTGAACCATCGTTTACTTTCCACAATCGCACAACGCCGTCGCCTCCCACGGTCGCAAACTGACTGGTTTTTGGGCGAAACAGGATTTGCACGACCGATGCCGGGTGCTTGAGGTCTCCCAGTCGCTCGCCGTCGGAAACGCGCCAGAGTCGAATTTTGGATGGGCCAGTCGCGTTGCTCCCAACAGCCAGTACTGTTCCGTCTGGGCTGAACGCCGCGCTGGCGATTTTCTCCTCGTTTCGCAGTTCAATCGTCGGGTCGAGTGGCGTTCCCCAGTCCGCGGGCAGGTGTTGCACTGAAATGTTCTGGCCGTTTGCAAAGGCAACAAGCGCAGAACCGTCAGGGAAAACGTGCAGTGCTAAAACGTTGCCTCTGTTGCCTTCTTGCAACTTCCGCTCGGACAACATCTCGCCGGACTCGACATCCCAGAGCCGGGCGTACGCGCGAATACTCGTGGTTACCAGACGCTTGCCGTCTGAGGTAAACGCCATGCGACCGAGGTTCACGTTTTTGGGGAACAAGGTGCGTCTTTGCCAAAGGTAATGCCGAGTGGCCTCCATGTTCGTGAGGATGACGCGACGAATCTCGACGTCATCCTCTGGGGCGTGTTGAAGTGCACGAGCGTACCAATGCATGCCTTCCCCGTATTCGTGATTTTTCGACAACGCGAAAGCTCGGTCGAACGCAAGACGGGCCGTGCGACGATTCGCCTCGACACGCTGGCGCTCGGCCTCGATACGCTGATGATTCGCGACGTCGCGTTCACCATCGGCGCGGAGGCGTTCGCCGTTGATTCGAAAGGCGGCAATGGTGGAAATCGCAGTTATCAAGAGAAGCCCTACCAGCCCGCCGATGGCGACTTTGCGGTTGCGTCGACCAAAGCGTATCATCCGAACCGCGATTGATTCCCTTGCTGCTGAAACCACTTCATCGGCCAACCAATGCTCGATGTCGCTGGCGAGGTCACTTGCGGATACATATCGGTCCTCCGGTTTGAGAGCCAGTGCCTTGAGGCAAATAGCCTCCAAAGACCTTGGAATGGACTGATTCAAGTCGCGTGGTCGAGCGAATTCGCCAGAGATCACTTGTCGAAGCGTGTCGCTGACGTCGGAATCGACAAACCGTGTGCGGCCAGTCAGCAAAGTGTACAGCGTCGCACCTAAGCCATACACATCGGAAGCGGGACCAATCGATTGCGATTCACCGCGCGCCTGCTCGGGGCTCATGTAGGCAGGTGTACCGATCAGCGCGCCGACTGACTGCGTAAGTTCGACCGACCAATTGGCTGCTGACGTCGATGGAGTGTCGAGATCATCAGCGAGTGAGAATCGAAGCTCGTCGTCAAGCGTCGATTCAGATTCCGGTCGCGATGGAAGCGAATCGGGCACACTGGTCACTTTTGCCAAGCCCCAGTCGACAACCAGTGTTTCGCCGAAAGGCCCAAGCAGAATGTTTTGCGGCTTGATATCGCGATGAATGACACCTCGGCTGTGAGCATAGGCGATGGTTTCGCAGACGCTTAGAAAACGCCTCAGCAACTTTTGAAACATGATGGAATCGAAGCGAGGTCGATGGCCTGCGCGAGCGTGAAAGTCCTCGATCGCCTGATGAAAACTCTCACCGCGCACGAGCCGCATTGCGTAGTAAGGTTGCTCTTCGGAATCTTCGCCTTTGCCATAGACGGGGACAATTCCAGGGTGTTCCAGTCGCCCTGTAATCTCTGCTTCGCGCATAAACCTTTCGCGAAGGTCGTCAATTTCCGCCAGTGAAGGTTGAATCACTTTGATCGCCACTTCGCGGTTCAGTTCGGTGTCCATGGCGCGCATGACTTGACCGATGCCACCTCGCGCAAGCAATGAGAGGACCCGAAATCTTCCGCCAGCTTTACGCGGGACAGGGTTCAGCGACAAGGGCTCCACGTCGAGGAATTCATCCAATTGGAATTGCTCGTCCAGCAGGGATTGCCACTGCGGAAATCGCGACATGTACTCGCGATGTGCTGGCTTTTCACCAAGTTCGCATCGCGTCGAATACTCAGTGTAAATCAAGTCCATCGCGAGTTCAGGGTCCGCTGCTATTTCCGGATGATCCGCGAACAACTGCTCGCAGCGAATCTTCTCACCGGCTCTTAAACGGATTTCCAAAGTCTTGCACAACTGTTGCGCGACGTCTCCGTTTGCCCCAGAAACTGGAGGAGCTGAAGACTTCAGTGTGCTATTGGATGGCTCAAGCATTGCAGAGTTCAAATCCTTGCAGGTAGACTTAATGCTTCACAATACTTTAGGCTTTCATTAGCCAGGTTGCAAATCTTATGGAATTCGAGAACGAATCGTCTCGGTCCGTCGGCGACTTCGCGGAATTGCTCGCTAAGGTTCGCTTGGGCGACGAGTCCGCTGCCAGAGTGCTCGTCCGGCGTTATGAGCGTTCCGTACTGCGTTGCGTCCGTAGTCGGTTGGGAAAGAATATGCGAGGCGCGCTTGATTCGATGGATGTTGTGCAGTCCGTTCACCGCAGCTTGCTGATTGGACTGCGTGATGAAAAGTACCAATTCTCGACGCCTCAGCAGTTGATTGGGTTGGCGGTCGCGATGGTCCAAAGCAAAATCTCTCGTCACTGGCGGAAGATCAAGCGAATGCCCGCCAGCAATCCCATAGACAATTCCACCAACCCTCATCCATCTCTGGAGTCCCTTGCGGGTCAAGATCCAACGGCTTCGGTATTATTTTCCGCCAAAGATCTTCTGCAACAATTCCTCGCGCAATTAGACGAACTAGATCAAGAACTTGTCCGGCTGAAACTGGCTGGCAACAGTTCCGTCGAAACCGCCAGGATACTCAATTGCAAACCCGCCTTCATTCGAATGCGTTGGTTAAGACTTCGACGCAAATTGCGCGAGCATGGCTATTCGTTCGACGGCCTCGATTGAAGTCGCGAGTCTAAACCGGATTTACAAGAAGATCGTACTGGTTAGAAGAACTCGCAAGCTGGAACCGGCGATTTGACTACTATGCCGCGTTCGAAACCGGCCGATCGCTCCCCTTTCCCGCCTCGTCAGAAAAGCAAAAAAGGCAAAAAAGAAAAACAAAAGAAAAACAAAAGGGGAAAAAGGGGACATTCTACTTTATGAGGCGGCCGAAGGGGAAAAAGGGGACATTCTACTTTATGAGGCGGCCGTAACAGTTTAGTCGAATTGTCTTGCGTTGTCCGTTGGTTTTCTGTATTCGTTCGCCATCTTGATAGCGAACGGATGCTGCTCAGTGCTAAACCAATTTTGTTTTTAGCCGAAACTTGAACATGGCTGTGTCAACGTCAGCCATTGTCCACATCTGGGAGGTGCTGCGGTTGGGCACCTGGTACAGATCGCTAATCACAGCGGCACCACAATCGATCGTCTTCATCAGCAGCTTGACGGGGAACGAGAACGGAACTCGACACTGGTCGCCGAGAACATTCGCCTGGAAACCGAATTGGCGCAAGCCAAACTCGAACTGAAACTCGAACGGCAGAACAAATTCGCGACCGCTCAGCAAAAAGCCGGATCGACCACCGAGACCGGGTCTTCGGCTGAACCGCCTGCTACAGAAGAGACGAAAAAGCGAGGCGCACCGGTAGGGCATCAAGGGTGGTTTCGGCCGACGCCCAAGGAATTCGACTGGCTGGTCGAAGTCGCCGCACCGCGTCGTTGTCCGCACTGCGACGGCAATGTCACCGTTGTTGCGACGCAGCCGAAGATCGACCACCTGCAAGAAGACATCATTGACAACACATATCGGGTGGTCTGTTACCAGCATCCGGCGGCACGTTGCGACGAGTGTGGTCGGTGGGTTCAGCAAGCTGGCAAGGATGAAATTCTGGACAGTCGCATCGGGCCTTATTTGCGAAGCCGAGCGGTCTGGCTGCGTAACGTGATTGGAATTAGCTATCGAAAGATTCCGCAGATCATCGAAGAGATGCACCACATTACCTTCACGCCAGCAGCACTGATTGGATTTGAAACGATGCTGGCAGGGAAAGCTCAACCGGTCGTTGATGATATTGCCAAGAAACTGGCCAGCAGCGACGGGGCGGTGCATGCGGACGAAACTTACTGGACGACCGATGGGGCGCGTTCGTACTTCTGGGTACATGGCGATCTGAACTATGTACATTTTCAGTACGACACTTCCCGGGCCGGTCAGGTCTCACGCGATATTCTGGGTGACGATTTTGCGGGCACGTTGGTGACCGATTGTTACAGTGGCTATTTTGCTTCGGCTGCCGGAGCGAAACAGAAGTGTCTGGCCCATTTGGCGCGAACGGCTCGAGATTGGCAAAAGCTGACCGAAGCCAGCAGCGACGATTTTCGGCTCTTTGACGACGTCCGACGGTTCGTTAATCGAGCTTGCTTCTTTCATCGCCAGCGTGCCGCTGGTCAGCTCCGTGGGCGAGGCCAGGCTAAAGAGATCAAGTGGTTGCGTGCGGAACAAGCCCGACTCGAAACGGTTCTTGTCGTTCATGAAAAAGCGGTGACGTTGCAAGCGCGACTGCTCAACCACACTGACCAATGGCTGGTCTTCCTGGACGATCTGCGAGTTCCCCCAACGAACAACCTGGCCGAACGCGCGTTGCGACCGCTGGTCGTGCTTCGCAAAATCACGCTTGGAAGTCGCAGTGATGACGGTGCGGCGCGAATGGCGAATTTGATGACCGTCGCCGAGACAGCGCGTCGGCACGGCCATCGGCCCAGCAACATCTATTTCGGACTTTACACGCGACCGCCCGATAAAGTCTTGCGAAAGTTGTACGCGGGCGTTTGAGCAATCGCCCACGATCGACGGAAGGCGGTTTCTCCAACTCCCTTCCATCGCCCTGGATAGCCAGGCAGCCGCTCGCGCGCTGGCTCGATGCGTTCAAGATCGCTTGGGACCATTCCGGTTGCAAGTCGGCTCGCTGCTGCGCGATCCTTATCCGCCAGGGCAAAAATCGCAAACCAGAACAAGCCATCTTTCATTCAAATCAAAATCCAACATGCTCGATCGCTTCCATGCAAAAAACCTCAATCGCAAAAACCAAACTAAAATTGGACTAAACTGTTACCAACCCCAAATGTCAATATTTGGTTCCTGACACCTTTGTTTTTCACAACAATGGCCGACGGTCTAGGGCCAGTTTGTTGACCGGCATGGTGTTGAAATGCCAACGCCTGCAAAATCGCGGCAGTGGAACCTCCGGTAATGCCAAAACCAAAAAATGTAGACAATGCACCCCAAAATCCAAAGCCTGTGGCGGCCACTGACCCGAATGCAAGCCCACCCAATCCGCCCAACAATGCACCAAACAAGATTCCGGCGAAAACGTTCCTTCCAGAAGCATGGGCCCAGTAGCCTCCAAGAATTCCGCCACCAATCGTGCCAATCGAAATAGAAATCTGTGTTGAAGTGAATTTTCCAGTTGGATCAATGCCGTTTATCGGATCGGCATGTGTGTAAAGGTATTTGTGACGGGATTGAGGGTCGGACATGTTTCCCGCGAATGGATCGAGGGAGGTGAAGCGGCCGGTGGAGGGGTCGTACCAGCGCGCACGGAGGTATTGCTGGTTGATTCGGGTGTCGAAGGCTTCGCCCGAGTAGAGGTAGGCGGTGAGGGCGGCGGTGGCCTGCATGTTGAGGAGGTTTCCGTAGGCGTCGTAGTGGAAGAGTTGCAGGACGTTGGCGGCGGAGGTGACGACGGCGGCGAGGGAGTCGTAGAGGACGCGGACGGAGCCGTGGCCATCGGTGCCGAAGTAGTGCGTGGTGCCTGCGTCCCAAGTCGCGCCACCAGTGCCAGGACCATAAACAGTCTGTGAGATTTGATCGTGACCGATCGTGTAAACGGTGCGTTTGATCGGATTGCCGTTGGCGTCGGTCTCGGTTTCCATGATCACTTGCGAGTAACCCGTCGGGTTCGCATGATCCGTCAGATACTCGGTGCGGCGGATGGTTTCGAAGGGGCCGTCGTTGGTGGAGTCGATCTTGTGAATCGAGGCAATGCGCGTACCGCCCGTGTCGTATTCGAAGCTGGTTTCTTCGACTGAGGCGATAGCCGTGCCGGCGGTGTTCATCGTTTCGAGACGGACCATCGTCATGCGGCCTTGCAGGTCATAGCTGAACGACTGGGTCGTCTTTAGCGTGCTGTTGACGCTCACCGATTTCGAAGTCTGCTGCGTGCCGGTGTAACCGTAAGTCGTGGTTGAATCGTCGCCGGTCGCGTTGTTGGGCCGTCGATTCTCCCGCTATTTCTAGAGCCTCAACCACCGAAAAGTCAAATTGTCAAAGATCAAATCTCGAACGCTAGTCGTTCGAGTTTCGTGACGTCGTTCGAAGTACAATTAGTCTTCAATGTCACTAAGCCTTTCTACATCGATAATGGTTACTTCCTTTGAAGACGCATCCAAACGGGTACTGAAGCGCAGGGTTGGCGGTAATTTGCCTGTCTTTCTCGGGTCCAGAGTTTCGCTGGAAATTGACGAGGTAACACCAGCAGTAAACGCTTGGCCAATATCAGGATAAATTGTGACGCTCCATACTTTCATATTGTCGATAGATTCAGGCAATTTTGTAGCTCGAAAGGCATGTTGGACAACTTTCCGGATTGAAGGTGTTGGGGAATCTAAAACCATCCCTTTAATAATATCGATTTGGGTTAAACAATACGTTACGAGTCCAATAAGCTTGTCGTCCGGGGAAGACTTCAAGGAAATCTGTACTATTTCTCCACTGGGCAATGACATAAAAGCATGCCATTTGCCAGAGTAATCATCTTTAACGAAATCGTTTTGATGTAATTTTTTCATCAAATTTCCTCTCAAAAAAAAGTGTTACTCGGTTACACGTGGTTACTTCGGTTACCAGCCCTGTGAAGGTGATGAATTTGACCTGAAATACGAGGCTTTCCGAACATTGGTTCTGGTTCGCCAGGTTTATCGCAATCTGATTTCGAACCAGATTTACGAATCCCCCGTAATTATCGTGGAAATGACACCTTCACAGGGCTGCTTCGGTTACCCACCATGCCAATATGCCATTCCAATATGTCCAACCTCGGCATGTACCTTGGATTCTACCAATTGAAAGTAGCCCTTTTTGTGATGATGATGGATGGTGTAGTCAACGCCGTTAATCCGAATTTTGCCACTATCGGGATCTGCCGAAGACCAGTTTCCAGGGCCAAGTTTTTTGTCCAATTCTGCCTTAACTGCAGCTACATCTTGATCTCTCATTGCATTTTTTTCGGCTTCACTTAGCTGGTCCCACGGTTTACCATTCGGTGTTTGGGAAGCGTACCCTTTCGCCTTAAAATGCCCTTGGAGTTGATGAGGTGAAACTGAATCCGGGAACAACGCAATCCTTCGGCCAAATCCTCGACTATACAAACTGACTTTGACCTGATTTCCAGCCGCGGTTACAGCTTCCTTAATGCGAGAAAAAGTAGCACGCGCACCGTTAGCAAGGTGGACAAATGAACTCTTCGGATTTTTTATGGCCGCAAATTGTGCGGAACCCAAGTCGTAAGCGTACACCAGCGGCATTATTGACGGTTGGTTTAGGCTGGTGGATTTCCGTATTGGAGATTTGATCATGCCCCGTGTTACGCAGTTGGAACGAA
>JBEBGH010000240.1:0-8329 GCA_040081565.1 Pirellulaceae bacterium | reverse complement strand
TTACTAAATCGTCGCACGCATCTCCGAGGCGTGAGTGATAAAGTCGCACGCATCTCCGAGGCGGGTTGGTGGAATCTCGACCAGGAGGCGTGTAGCAGGAATCTCGACTCGGAGAGTCGAGCGACGATTACGGCTCAAACCGTCGCACGCATCTCCGAGGCGTGGGTGATAAAGTCGCACGCATCTCCGAGGCGTGTTGGTGGAATCTCGACTAGGAGGCGTGTAGGAGGAATCTCGACTCGGAGAGTCGAGCGACAATTGCGGCTCAAACCGTCGCACGCATCTCCGAGGCGTGTAGGCCAGAATCTCGACTCGGAGAGTCGAGCGACGATTATGCCAAATCTTGGGAAATTGGGGTTATTCAATCCGGGGCGACGCGGTCAACGGTTAACAAATGGCCGTTTTGTTTTGCGGCTTTACCATGGAAATATTTAGGCAACAAAGCCATGAGCTTGATCGGGATCTTAGGTGCGACGGGGACCATTGGCAGCGTCTTGGCCAAGCGCTTAGTTCGCAACGGGCAAAGGGTTTTGCTAATTGGTAGAAACGAAGAAAAGCTCCAGGCCCTGTCGGACGAGCTCCAGCAACCCTTCGTCGTCGTTGACCTCAGCAACTCACAGTCTCTCGAAGAAGCCTTGCGGTCGATGGCCGAGACTCACGACGGATTTCAGGCGTTCGTCAACTGTATTGGCTCGGTGCTGCTCAAGTCGGCGCATTCGACGAGCGACGAAGAGTTTCGCAAAATCGTGGAGACCAACTTGTTCACCGCGTTTGCGACCGTTCGTGTCGGGGCAAAACTTTTGCGAGAGCGTGGTGGGACGATTATTTTGTTCGCTTCTGCAGCAGCCGAGATCGGTATTCAGAATCACGAAGCCATTGCGGCGGCCAAAGCCGGAGTCATTGGCCTTGCGCGGTCCGCCGCGGCGACCTACGCCGCCAACAACATCCGGGTGAACGTCGTCAGCCCTGGCCTCGTTCGCACCGAGATGACGCGAAGGATCTGGGACAATCCCGCGAGCGCTGCGGCTTCAGCTCAAATGCATGCCCTCGGAAGATTCGGTGAGCCCGAACAAGTCGCTTCGCTCGTGCACTGGCTGCTCGACGCGGAGAACAACTGGATTACAGGTCAGGTCATCGGTATCGATGGTGGATTGGGACATGTCCTGTCACGAAAGTAGCCAACCACTGAGCGCGACAACCAAGCCTCGCCGAGGTATTGAATTTCCCACAGTGCGGTGCTGCCGCCGATTCAAAGTTGCCTATACTGTCGTTTTCTGCAATCGCCATTCTCTCAAGAACGCAGGAGTTGGCGAAAGTGTACATTTACGCAACCAAATCGCCACCACGAGCCGTTCAGTTGCAAGAAAAGGTGTAGGCATCGAATGTCCGGACTAGTCTTGTTAACAGGTGCCACGGGTTACGTCGGTGGGCGACTGTTGACTCTGTTGCAACAACAGGGGCATCGCGTTCGGTGTTTGACGCGAAGACCGGAGGCTTTGCAAGATCGAGTCAACGACATTACGGAGGTTGTTTCGGGCGATGTTTTCGAACCGGATTCGCTGCAACCTGCGTTTGAGGGCGTGGAGATTGCTTACTATTTCGTGCACTCGATGGGCGACAGTCGCGATTTCGAAGCTCAAGATCGAATCGCCGCTGAAAATTTCGCGAAAGCCGCGGCTAAGGCCAATGTCCGCCGAATTGTTTACCTTGGCGGGCTCGGCAGCCGCGACGAAAAACTTTCGAAACACCTTCGCAGCCGCCAGGAAACGGGCGACGTATTGCGGGCCCACCATCCGCAAGTCATCGAGTTTCGGGCTTCGATTGTGATCGGTTCCGGCAGTCTATCGTTTGAGATGATCCGGGCTTTGGTCGAGCGATTGCCCGTGATGATTTGTCCGCGATGGGTTCACGTCAAGGCACAACCGATTGCGGTCGAAGATTTGTTGGCTTATCTCCTCGCTGCGTTGCAGCTAAATAGTTCAGAACCACAGGTCTTTGAGATTGGCGGACCGGACCAAGTTTCTTACGGCGAAATCATGCAAGAGTACGCGAGACAACGAGGGCTCCGGCGCTGGATGATTCCGGTTCCATTGCTCACTCCCTATCTTTCGAGTCTCTGGCTTGGCCTCGTCACACCTCTGTATGCTCGCGTGGGGCGAAAGCTGGTTGAGAGCTTGAAGAATCCGACATTGGTTTCCAACAACCTTTCGAAATCGGCATTCAACGTTCGTCCCCGTTCGGTTCGGGATGCGATTGCCCGAGCACTCGTCAATGAGGATCGTGAGTTTGCGGAAACGAAGTGGTCTGATGCTCTTTCTGCCGCTGGCCGAGCGCAAGCGTGGGGCGGAGATCGGTTTGGTTCACGACTGGTGGATTCGCGAACGGTAGAAGTTTCGTTGTCTCCGGAAAAAGCGTTTGCACCGATACGTCGCATCGGCGGGAGGAACGGTTGGTATTACGGAAACTGGTTGTGGTCGTTGCGTGGATTCATGGACTTGTTGATTGGTGGGGTAGGGGTCCGGCGCGGGAGACGGGACTGAAACAACTTGCATGTTGGCGAGGCGTTGGATTTCTGGCGGGTTGAAGTCTATGAACCGCCACAACGACTACGCTTGAGAGCCGAAATGAAATTGCCGGGTCGTGCATGGCTCGAATTCGAAGTCACTCCGAGCGAAAAAGGAAGCACGATACGGCAAACGGCGATCTTCGATCCGTTGGGGCTTGCCGGGTTATTTTATTGGTACGGCATTTACCCTCTTCACCAATTTGTGTTTGCCGGAATGCTTCGAAATCTGGCGAAAGAAGCTGAGAAGATGGATCATGATTCGTAGTCACGTGGCGAATCAGTGATTGACGGCCAACGCCCGGAGAGAAACGTCTCTGGTTCACGCCTGTGATCTGTGATCGAAAAAAAGTTGCTGAGAATGAGTCATAAAGTCTTAATTGTCGGGGCAGGACTGGCAGGTTTGTGCTGCGCTAGCTCTTTGCAAGACAGTCACCGGCAGACCCGAGTTTCGGAGCAATTGAGCGCAATTTCATAACGAGCGAATCCAACTGCCGTCTCAAACCAAGCCAGTCACGCCTCGGAGATGCGTGCGACTTCATGAGAAATTCCGTTGCGTGAATTTATTCAGTTGGTGCCGGCGGAACACGCACTTCAACTCGATTTTCGAAGCGAAAATCGGCCGGCATCTGGGATTCGACCATTTTTGGATCGACGACGGGCCCGGAGATTCCTTGGGACAATCTAATTTTGTCGACCATGATGCCCTTGGCCGAGAGATAGTCTTTCACAACGAGGCAGCGTTGATTGGCCAGAATCCAGGGAGTCAATTCGCCAGCCAAGACTGCTTTTTTGTCGGTGTAACCGACAATTTCAATTTGTGCGGCTTCCCATCGCAGCGTGGGCACCAACAATTCGAGCGCCGCAATTGCTCCGTCGTTCAACTCCGCAGAGTTTTCCGCGAAGAAGGCCGCTGTCCCCAGTTGGAACCGACGGTCAAGTGTTTCACGAACAATTCGCGGCTTAATTGCCAGGCGTTTATTGTCGTTCATGTTGAACGGTGGGCCACTGGAGTCCATCCCCCCCGATTTTCCATTGCGGTCTTTCGCGCCGAAAGGATCGCTGAAATGATGCGCGATGGCTTCTTTGATTTTTTGGTCTTGGGAGGTGATCCACATTACCATGAAAAAAGCCATCATTGCGGTAACAAAGTCCGCGTAGGCAACTTTCCAAGCTCCACCACCTTTACCAGCCATATCGATTCAGTTCCTCAAATGCGTTGGACTAAAGGCTTGACTTCGCTTTAGCAAAGATCTCGGTTAACTCTTCTTCGGATGGCCGGACGTCGGAGCCAAGTCCTCTGCGGCCCAACTCAATCGCGTCCTTCGGTCCCAGTTGTTCAATAAATCCCTTAACGATGGTCGCGATGGTCTTGAAATAGACCATTTCGGCGTCCGCCATAAACTCAAGTTTCACTGCCAATGGAGCGAACACGCCATAAGACAATAAAATTCCCAAGAATGTTCCTACCAACGCAGCGCCCACTTTGTGTCCGATTTCTTCCACGGGTCCGTCGATGGCACCCATCGTGATCACGATCCCGAGAACCGCCGCCACGATTCCGAATCCTGGCAACGCGTCGGCGACTTTCTGCAAAACACCAATCGGTGCATGATGCTCGTCGTGGATGACTTTCAATTCTGAATCCATGTATTTCGAAAATTTAGTTGCATCCATGGGCGAGTTCAGAGTGAGTCCCAGGCAACGACAAAAGAAAGTCAGGTTGTGATGGTTATTGATCAGCGATGGATATTTCTTGAAGATGGCACTTTCTTTGGGAGCACCCAAGTGCGGCTCTAAAGCCAACAGTCCGTCCCGTCGAGCAACGGAGATGAGTTCGTAGAAGATGCCAACCAATTCGACGTAAGTCTTT
Organism: Pirellulaceae bacterium; assembly: GCA_040081565.1. GTDB lineage: Bacteria > Planctomycetota > Planctomycetia > Pirellulales > Pirellulaceae > BJ22. Next base: position 3,893 of record JBEBGH010000240.1, on the reverse strand, counting down.
TTTCCGTAGGGCGAGCCCTTGAGCGACGTCAAAATCCCCTTGGCCAGGTCGATGAGGACTTTAGTTGGGCACATCATGATCATGGCGCCCATGGAGGAGCCGCCGATCGTCAATATTTCTGCCGGATGGATGAGTGCCAAGAAGTTACCACCGGAGATGGAAAATCCGCCGATAACTGAGGCAAATACAACAAATAGTCCGACAAAAACCAGCATCTGGAATTCTCTAGGAAAACGTCTGAACCGGGAAGCTCACTAACAACGTCCATGTCCTATTGGCCGCCAACCGCCAAGATGCACTTGATACGCCGGAATAATCTTGTCGGCGATCAATCACCAATCCTTGGTGGCATTTCGCAGCAACGGGCAATCGCGCGAGAATGACCTGCGCGCAGCCTGATACTGACGAACGATGCAATCCTGTTATCGAAGCCCGCTTTGGAAAGTTGATAGCACCGGCCAAAGAATCTCCGGTTCGGCAGGTCCATTGCTGGAAAACGTGTAACCGGTGGGATAGACCGAATCAAATTCGGTTGCTGCAGATGGTTTTATAACGATTTTATTGATTAACAATGTTCTAAGAAAAATCTCCAAATGCGAGACCCGCGTCGATCTCAGCGTTGCGGTGTTTCGCTAATACAAGCACGCGGCGCGAGCATGTGAGTTTTCAAGCGCAAAAACAGGACTGACTCGCTTGCACTTCGCGCTTGTATTTATAAGGCGACACAGCATGTTGCGTCCCGTAGGGACGGAATGTCGGTAGAAAAACACAGACGCGAAAAATTCCGTTACGTTGGGACGACCTGTGGGCAGACTCCGCGAAGATTACCTCAAGAAGTTGATCAACTGGACGGACATGACCTCTGCGGTCACGGCGTAGGTGTATTCCAGCAATGTCTGATCATTTTTCATTCGCAAGACTGCGGTAGGAATATCGGTGGCCTGAACTCCATTGAGCTGTTCCGCGGTCAGGAGCTGAAAATCCGAAATGCGCGAGTCCAGTTGTTGCAACGTCGCCAACGAGGCGGATTGCTGACCGACAATATTGAGAAGCTGGTCGCTGGTCGCCCCCAGTTCGCCGAGTCGTCGATCAAGTGATTGGGCAAGCTCACTATTGCTCAACTGGCGGGAACCGCGCAGATCCTGAACAAGTTCATACAACACCTGAAAGGCGTTGGAACTTCCAGGAAATTCCAGATAGTCTTCCCCGACAGTCTCGATATTAGCTGAATTGATGTGCACCAACCTTCCGGATGTCGAATCAACGACGGCCTGATTCGCGGAAAAGTCGATTGGCAATGTCGTCAATCCTCCATCAACACTTAGCGTTCCGTTGGCCGTCAAGTCCACCGTGCCGTTGAATCCCGCTGTGATCGCAGTCGTGTTGACGTAGATCTTTTGTCCGTTGGGCCCTGTGATCTGCAAATTGGTATCGGCATTCGTGAATGTAATGGGCGGTTCGCCATTCAACGAAATCGTTCCGCTCGAGCCGTCGCCACTGGTGTCAATGATCTGCAATTGATATTTTCCCGGCGGCCCAATGATGGTGTCTTTTGCAGCCGAGTCCGTACCCGCTGTAATTCCTGACCCGGGCTGATAGGTTGTGGATGTGTGTTTGACCTGCAACGTTGCACGACCGACCAAGGTGTCTGTCCCTGTTCCGGCTTTTGCTCCAGTTTTACCGATCAAGAGGGTTGGCTGCCGATCAGTGGCGCCGAACACTTCTTTGCCAGAATAATAGGTGTCGATCTCGATCGCCTGTCCAATGTGAGCTCGGCTGGCTTGTGCTGAACCGTTGTACTTTACGTCCAGCGTGCCGCCTGTCACCTGCGGGTTATTAAAAGAAAACGGCGGTACATCCGTTCGGGTGCCGCCGTACAGGTAGGTTCCTGCATTTTTGGCCAAGGCAATTACTTTCAGGCTCTCCAACAGGTTCTCAACTTCAGTCGCCAGCCCGTTTCGTTCGGATTGATCAAGCGCCTGGATACCTTGTTGGGTCAAGATCTTGGCTTTCGTAATCAGATTGTTGGCGTCGGTGAGGTTTGAAACGCCAAAATTTAGTTTTGCTTGCGCATCGCTCACCGAAGCGGCTTCCGAACCCAGTTCCTCCAGTCGGGCGGAAAGGCTGATCACATAACGATAGCCTACCGGATCTTCCGAGGGCCGATGCAGTTTCAAACCAGACGTGATCTGCATTTGATACTTTGCGATACTGGCATTGAATTTTGCGGAATACTGGGCCGCATAATTGGCCATGGAAAGGGATGTCATTCGAAAGGTCATTAGGCCGTCCAGATCAGAAAAACAAATTTTGAATAATTAGAATGCGGATGACGTGTGCACTGATTCCGTTATCGGACCAGAGACATTAGCTCCGTCAACATGGCGTCCATCGTTCGCAGGACTTGCACTGCGGCCTCATACTGTTTTTGAAACTGGGCGATCCCCAACATTTCTTCATTAAGATCGACTCCCGAAACAGAGGCGATTTCTGTTTCCACCTGGGTATAAATCACGGAAATATTGTTTTCCAGTTGCTGTTGGGAATGAACTTGAAAGCCAATCTCGGAAGACACGTCGCCAAGAAAATCCTGAAACGTCATTCCTGGATTTCCAATGGCTGGCTGCTCACGAATGTCAAGTAGCTTGGCGAGATTGGATGTATCGGCCAGATCTCCGGAGCGCGAGGACGCCAGGTCTCGAGGGTTCTCCATGATCCGAGACGATACCTGCATGTCTCTCGCATCGCGGCCCGTGAAGAAACTATTCAAACCAAGTGCTGCCAAAATTCCGGTGGAATCAGAATCAGCGACCAAGCTCGTTGCGAATTGGTCATCATTGTTGACGGTGCCATTGCTGAAGGTAAGCGAAACGCCTTCGGTGACTGCGAGGGACGTCCCGCCCTCATAACCTTCGCCAATATCCAGTTCCGCGATTACTGCGCCGGAATCCACATCGGTGACTTGGGCTGTCAGACCGGGGGTCAAGCCAATCGTTCCGGAACCTACAATCTTTACAGCAATGTTTCGATTGACATTGCCTTCGAAGTTTCCAGAAAACCTCGGGACCGCTGTGCCAGTAAATTGCGCGAGGCCCGGAATCGTTTCGGTATTACCGGTGAAGTCAAATCGATAACCGGGCTTGGCGAAAATCGAGAGTTGGCCATTTTGAGAATCGACAGAGCTTTGCAGGTTGTCGAGTGAACTGATTCGAGTCGCCAGGTCTTGCATACTATCGACTGCGGGGTCGAAATCGATTGAACTGGTTCGTTTCTCGCCAGCTGGATCGGTAACCGAGATATAGAGTTTTCCTTTTGATACCGGGAACGGCAATCCTGCGTTGTTGATTGCGACACTGGTCGAGGTGGCTTTTCTGGAGCTGCGCAAAACGCGAAACGGACCATCGAGCCCGACACCCGTTGCATGGGCCTGGTCGACCACGCGCATGAAATCAGCGGCAAATTGATTGATCTTGCCTTGATAACTATCGATGGTGACATTGTGCGCCTCGACCAACGCACTAATGCTGCCGCTGCCGAATTTTAGATCTCTGCCTTCCGCGCCGAGACGAATGGAGATTGTTCCATCTGCATTGTCAAAGGTCTTGAATTCTATGGAACACTGCCGATTGAAATCGAATTTCCGCCGATGGTCAGCCCAAATCCATCCTGCGCGTGTTCGATTCGAGTGACGTCGATTTTCTCGGCGATTTGATTAATCAACTGGTCGCGTTGATCTTGCAAGTCAATGGACACAAGGCCCGAATTGCTCGCTGAGCGAATACGGTTTTGCAGGTCAGCCAGTTCCGCAAGCTGCCGATTGACGATCGCAACTTCGGACTTGATTTGCGAATTTACATTTCCTTTTAATTCGTCAAGTCGTTGAGAGGTTTCGT
>JBEBGH010000584.1:0-2127 GCA_040081565.1 Pirellulaceae bacterium | reverse complement strand
CTCCCTCCGGTCCGATGGCCCCGGCCATGCGGTTGCGCCCCCCCCCAACACCGTGAAAAGGCTGGAAAACACAGCAACCGAGACTGTACGACGACTTACCATTTGACACTCAGTAGTTTGACAACAACCGAGACGTCAAAATCTGACACTAAGGTTTAGGTCGCGTTAAGGCCTTGCAATATATCGAAAAGAGCCAAACAAGCGGCACCATCACCGACTACTCACTCGATTGCCCGCATTGTAGTCACCCCGCTCGAACCAAAGGCCGCGTAGCGCCTTGGCAAGAGTATTTACACTTTGGTCCAGGTCAATTTCCATGGCGTAGGGATCGAGCCCCATCGATGCAAAAACATTTGCAAACGCGTTCTGCAAACTCGCATGCGCAATATCCCTCTTGACTTCCGCGACTAGCGTATTCATCTCCTCACGGATGATTGTATGCTCGCTGATGCGGCCAGCGCCTGCTTCCTCCCTCATCAATCGAAGAAGTCGAGTTTGCACTTCAAGGTATTCTGTCGCGGTCTTCAGCTCTTTCTGAAAATGGTAGAAGCGAACACGGCTGACGTGCACCTGTGTCATGACCGCCATCGTTACTGCCAGCCCTCGCTCGTCCAGCAAACTTTGCTGAGCATTGATCACCTCGCGTTTTGCCGGATATTGCGCAACGCGCAGAAGATTCCAGCTCGCCTTGGCGCCCCAATTCAACCAGTTATGATTATACAAAAACTCGTTGCTGTCGAAATTGGTACCGGCAAACATCTGCATCCCCGGCAGCAGTTCGAGAAATGCCGCATCGAGTTCATGCTGATTTATGCGCTTCTTGTACCACACATCTCTCAGCTCCGCACGGTTCAGCATGGCGGTCCACACCATGCTCGCGGCATTCTGGTTCAACGCAAGACGTGTCTGGCTACGCGCACCAAGCGCCACATTGAAACGAGTTCCGGGCCTTAGGTTTATCAGAGCCGCCAACTGCGTCTTTGCAACCACGAGATCGCGCTCGAGCTCGTGAATAGCGCGTTTGATCTCCACGAGTTCGCGTTCATAGGTGACCGCGGTAATGGGTGAAGTGCTCCGTTCCGCAGCAATTAATTGCGACGACTCTTGGGCGGACCGGACACGGTTTTCCAGTCCACGCAACTTCGTCAATAGAAATTCCCCAGTTACCGAGCGCCAATATGCCGTACGTACATCCTCAATTACGCGATGCATGACTTTGCGCCGCATCTCTTTCGAGATTAACAACTTGTCACCAGCCTGACGGGCACGGATATACGAAAGTCCAAAATCGAGAACGTTCCAACTGAATGCGACATCAGCGGACGAGATCTTCTTTTCCTGGGAAGTCGAGGCGCCAAAGTTCTGGGTACTGGTTAGAACGTTGAAACTACTCGATGCATTGACGTTGTCACGCATCGTATATCCTGAACTTGCGACAAGATTGGGCAAGAGATTGAAATGGCTGAGATCAAGCTCCCGAATACGGAGTGCCGCATCCATTGCCTCCACACGATGGTCGAGATTATATTTGAGGGCCCGTGCCATGGCCTCATAAAGGTCGATCGCACCCGAAACCGGTTCTTGATCAAGCGTAACCCGACTCAACTGATCCGTCGCCCGCTCTGCGATCTCCGCTTCAGTCAAAGCGACAGGCGAAACGGCACAGCCTGCCAAGCCAACAAACGTGGCAAACAATGCAAAACATGGCAGAAAGCGATGCGATCGCATTCGAGTTGGACCTTCAAGTCTAAGGCACTGACCAACGCGAATCACTCAACCGCGATAATAGACAGGTTGTGGAAAACTTAATAGATATTAATAACGCATGCTGATAGTGCTTCGCGAAGAAATGCCTAACCACTTGTATTAATTGAAACTTTAGGCGACCCGCCGGGATCTCGGTTCGCATGTCCTTCGTCAATCTCTTGGTCAATTCGCCGGTCACGTCGGACCGGCAAGGCAGCCAGCTGCCTGCAACACCGATCGGGCGAAAAATCAGAGCGGCACTCTTCGCGAAGTTCAGGATGAAATTGTAAATGGTAATTTCTTGAGCGGTCTGATCGATTAGTTCCGTAAGAGCGCGCGTGCGACCTTCATGTCTGACTCGCGCCAATTCGAAATTTTTGC
>JBEBGH010000583.1:0-2128 GCA_040081565.1 Pirellulaceae bacterium | reverse complement strand
GAGACAGTTTCTGGATTTATTGGCGATCCGACCCGCATCCGGTTTCTGGCCCATGGCTCATCCGGTTTCTCCACGATCGACAATGTTCGTGGCACGTTTGTTTCAGCCGTGCCCGAGCCTGGAAGCCTGGTGCCTGCATTGCTCGCAGCACTAGCAATCGTTTCGAGACGTCGGCGATTCAGGGCTCAGGTAAAGAAAACCCTTCGCACGAAATCGGACGCATTGGATACGAGAACGCCTTAATACAACGCATCTAGGCTAGGTGGCGTGTAACAAAACACGTCGACTTCAACACCTTCTGGAAGCGATTTCCAATAGGTTGATTTCCAATTACGAACAACCCGAAATTCCGATGATAGACGCCATTCATGAGGACAATCATATCTTGCAAGGTAGGTTTCAATCGAAGTTTTGTTCGCCGAAGTCAATTGGACACTCCAGCCGTCTTCATATTTGACACTGACCTGTTCTTCCCTTACGAAAAGCGCCCAGTTGGGCAACGCAATTTTCTCATAGTTCGCACCACCACATTGGGTCAGTCCATACCAGTAACTGATTCCCGTGTTGTGCTCGATGCAACCCTTTAATCGTTCTAGAAGGTCAGAGGGGCCTGCCAACTCACAGGCCGTGATTTGGCCATTCTCTTTGGCAAAAAGCTCAACCAATCCGCGGTCACGCATTTCCCACAACTTGTCAAACACCTCTGCCACACTGAATCCAAGGTGAGTTAAGTGGAAGCAAGCCCAAACAAATTTTGGGTTTGGTGACGACAGCGCGCAGAGACACACGTAATCTTCACTAGCTACCTCAAGCAGCCAAAATTCAAGGTCAATGGATTTGGATCGCTGCTCGGTCATGCTTAACTCAAGTTGTCTGGAACGCGCGGAGTTGGCCTTGTCGCCCGTAATGTTAAAGTTTCTCGAACGACAATTCGGTTCAAGAGTTTTCAACTATTGAATCGATGGTTCCAGTTGCACGAACGGTTCCGCCATCTCTGATTTCAAACGACTTCCCAATGTACTCGGTCATTGGTATTGCGTTGGGGAAAAAGAACGTGACGATGCATTCATCTTCTGAACCGGGCTCCAGCTTGCCATTTTTTATCTCAACAATAACGCCTGCTGTACAATCCGCTGGCCAATCTTGGTGATGGAAGAGTCCCCGATAACCCGAGAAAAGGGCATGCTTCCCTCCTACTTCGACCAATCGAACCTTGAGGCACTTCGGTTTGTTTATTGTCACCCTTATTTCCGCCCAGCGTGCCGGCGTTTTCAGAGGTTTGCAACCTGAGAAAAAGGCGTCTAGGACTTTTACCGATTTTTTTATCTGAAAACTTTCGTCAAACGATGACTTATCGTCGTCAATACAAAAACTAACCGAAAGAGCCCCGAATGAGTTCCGGAAACTTTCATTGTTTCGCCATTGACTCTCTTCGCGCGAACGAATCAAAAACAATGCGGGCGCCCATGAGTTGGCCAATCGCGAGGACGCAAAACGGAGTGAATACTTCACCGAATCGCATTGATGCGCGGATCTTTAGCACCTCCCAGCGTCGAAAAGCGAAGTTGGTAAAAATACTGCGGTCGTAGAAAAGTGCTTCTACTTCACTAACTAAGAAATAGACAAACCATCCAGCCAACAACGCCAAAATTGCCGTCCACCATCGCTTCGTCAAACCCCAAGCGAAAAGCGAAACCACAAATGCCAAGGTAATTCCCGTGGGAATTTGCGTTGTCAAATAGCGTTTGATGACATCGGACGACGTTAACGGGAAACCGGGTTCTGTGGGGAATTGGAACGCAGAGCTTCTAAAGCTAATTATTGCCAATAACACGGATAACACCGACATGAATGCGAGCAGCCAGCCGATCGTTAAGCGACGTCTTGGTTCTGGCTGTTCGTTCCGGTCAACGATTTGAATTGAAAACATCAAAACAATCGGCATAAAACACAAAACCGAAGTCAAAACGTAAGCCGACGTCATAAAGACTCGGTCAATTGCTAGTTCGATTTTGAGAAAAGAAGAATCGTTTGGATTAGTTAACACTAGACCCCGAAAACCCTCGGCAAAAAAGGTCCCAGCGGCGAATAGTGTAATGTAAGTAACGACACGCACGATTCCACGCCG
>JBEBGH010000239.1:0-8377 GCA_040081565.1 Pirellulaceae bacterium | reverse complement strand
AAAACAAACCAACCGGCATTCGCGAACCATTCCTCCGACAAAAATTTGTGCAGTCCCGCCCAGAACCACATCGACACGAGAAACCAACGTCCCCAAAACAATCCCGATTCGTGCGTCGTGGCAATCAGCAACAACCAAAGCGCGACAAATTGCGGCTGAGTTCGCATTTCATCTGCCAAACAAGCCCACAAAAGAACGCCACCATGCAACAACGTGCCAGCGCGCGGTCGCACCAGCACCAATGCCAGCGACACCATCATCGGCCAGGCAAAATCAAACTGTGGCCCGTTGACGGCTTCGAACAAGCGCGAGGGCAGATTCGGCATTTTATTATTGCGGACCTGCCACAGCGGCCAGGAAATCACAACGGTCAAAGCCTGGGCGAAGACGACCACCACAGCCAGTTTGTATTGAAACGTTTTCCACTGGGCTGGTCCACCAAGCTTGTTCCACAAGGATGCCGGACGATCACTGTTCAGCTTCGAATCAGATGACATGCGATCCCCATGTTCGCTGGTGGAATCCCCGCTTCATTAAGTGACGAGACCCTTGGTGACAAGCATGAACACATCTTCCAAGGTGGGTTCTTTTTCCGAGAAGCTGCGGATATCGACGTCCCTGGCGATCAGTTCTTTCAACAACGCCGTCGTGTCGTGGACCGGACTAGTGAATTCAATGGTCACGCGATCGCCTTCCACTTGGACGTCATTGATCTGCGGGTTGCTACGAAAGACCGTCAACGCAAGTTCCAAGTTGCGAGTGATTCGTGCCGTGACAATTTGATTCCCGCGAATCATCCGATAGACCTCGTCGATCGGCCCATGCATCAACAAATTGCCCCGTTCGATGATGCCAATCGAAGTACAACAGTCGGCCAGTTCGGACAGGATGTGGCTGGAAATCAAAATCGTTTTCCCCATCCGCCGCAGTTCCTTTAGCAACGCCTTGACCTCGATTCGGGCACGCGGATCGAGACCGCTGGTGGGTTCATCCAAAATCAATACAGGAGGGTCGTGCACCAGTGTCTTGGCCAAACACAGCCGTTGCTTCATTCCGCGTGAGAGTCCATTGACGTAGTCGTTCCGTTTGTGGGTCAGGTCCAACAACTCTAAAACGTCTGGGATAATCTGTTTTCGCTGCGTCCGCGACAGTTGATAAGCCACGGCAAAAAAATCCAGAAATTCCCAGACCTTCATGCCATCGTACACGCCGAAGTCATCAGGCATGTAACCGATACTGCGGCGTACATTCATTGGGTCGGTTGTGACGCTATAGCCATTCACGAGCGCATCGCCCCGCGACGCGCGCAAGAGCGTAGCCAGGAACCGAATCGTCGTACTCTTCCCAGCGCCGTTCGGCCCGATAAATCCAAACATCTCGCCGGCGTTAATTTTCAGGGTCAGGTTCTGAACCGCGGTGAAATCCCCGTACTCTTTACCGAATTCATGAATTTCAACCATGCTCTCAATCTTCTGTTAGTTTTTTGCGATCCGTTTTCATACCATCCAAGGCATTCGGTCAGGGTCTCTTATCTTCTTTGTCGTCCATTGGAGTTGCATCAGGAGATTCCTCCTCTTCTGCTTCCTCTTCTTCCAATCGTAGTCGATCCAGATCAGATCGAAGGTTGTAGTCAAACATTGTATCGACGTCCGGTTTCAGCGGAGCCATCGGGCAAGGCTGCAAGTGCGCGACGATCAACGTTGCCTGTCTGACTTGAGTCGCGCGCGGTTCCAGAGCGGACTTGGACAACGAATCCGTCGAGTGACCAAGAAGGCGAACTTCACCGGGAGCCAAAATAAAATCTCGCGTAATGACATCGAACAGACCGCCTAGATTCAAGTCTTCATTCTTTTCGCGGGCGACCTTGGGATAATTCTTCAAAAACTGTTCCGAGGTCAAGGTCACGGACGAATCGGGTGTCGACGTCGATACGTTTTGAGTAGCGCGAATGGCTGACCGCAACGGACCGACCCAGCGACTCAATCTCGGATGCGCCAACAACTGATCCAGGTTAACGCGTTCGGCATTGCGAGACACATCATTCCAAATCTCTTTTGCTGTTCGTGAAGGGCTCTGGGCGTAGCTCGCATTTAACCACGGATCGTACAAAACATCGTCGTTAACAACTTTCCACGACAACGTCCGATTTTCACCAGGAGACAAATCGCCGAGCCACGCAATCTCTGGCTTTCCTTCTTTCGTTCTGCGAACTACTCCCGCATCCAGAATCTTGAGTTGCGAACCATTGGTGAGGACCGCCAAGCCATCGCGCTCCTCGAAGGTAAAAGTCCCTCCGATATCTGCGATCGCCTCTTGGTGCAACATGCCGGTCGAGTTGGAGTTCACCAAAATATTTTTGGCGCTATTCTCTGTGCGTTGCTCGAATTGCACCGCTCGCATCAATTCGCCGCCAGTTGACATACGATTGGCATTGGCCGCAAAGGGTAGAGCTAAACCCGTTTGTTCTTCAAAGTTGATGCTGTAAATCGTCGACAGCGACGTGTATAAAGCAGAATACTCGGTTAAATGGCCACGCGAATAATTGGTCGGCAGCTCCAAGACACCGATCTGAGATTGACTACGGAGGAACCCAATGTCGAGCGAAGCCATTCGCACAACCATAATAGCTCCGACAATCGAGATCACGGGAATGGCAATCCAAGCCCATTCAACTCGCCCGAGCAGTCGAAACAAGATCCAATTCAGCGGCACCAAAACAAGCAAATAAATTCCGAGCATTTTCAAAACGAATCCGGGCTCAGGTGGATTGATGCCGGCCATTTGACTGATGTTTTCCCGTGCCGCAGCAGCTAAACCTACGCTGTCGTTCCAAGTCCCGGTCCCGCCATATTCATCGAAACCGAAGCCGCCAAAATGTAACGGGTCTTCCTCTCGCCCATCATCAATGTCGGATTCAAGCCGCAAAGGAAGCAAATGGGACACCGGACCTGTATCGGTCTCGAATTGATTCATGGAATGTGATTCGTGTGTTGAATCGATTCCACCTAAATCGCGACTTATGAAACGCAAGGTCGAGCCGAACATCGGGTTGAAGATGGACGCTTCTTCGCGTTTATCGAACTTGAACCATGTTTGTTCGGTTTCATCCTTACTGAAATCGCGGCGAGGTTTGCCCATTAGGGCATTGTGGAAAAAGGAAGACGCACATTCCCATTTGGGAAAGCGTTTGTCATTTAAAGGAAATCCGGACATCGTGATTCGACCACGTCCGACCCTCTTTTCGGCAACCAACTCACCGGTCCCGGCTAGATAGTTCGCGCCTGAAGTCAACTTCAATTCCACGCCTAACATGGGCGCTGATTCGGGAATGTTCAGATCCCATCGCCGCGCGGAGTCCTTCAACAACGGCGTGGACCAAGAACGGTTGAACTCCTCCAAGTCCTTGTCCGATATGTTTCTTGCTTCTCCGAAGGTCGCCGGCAAATAGGGAGCCAGAAAACTCTGTTGCAGCGACGTCATCGAACTTGGTCCGTTGATGACCAATTGCCCGCCGAAATGCACCCAATCAAGCAGTGCCTGTTGCTGATTGGAAGACAGTTTGTCTGCGTCTAAGTCGTCCCACAACACATAGGCAATCGTCGTCCACGACAAAACCGAGGGCCCCAGCGGCAAGGGCTGTTCGGGAGTCGGAAAAACGATGTGATAGAACGGCGCAATCGCTTCAGCGCCTTGCAGCGGCAGTTGCACGCAATCCAGAAATGACAGATAAGCGTATTCGTCCTGTGCTTTCGCCAGAACGATAAAATGATATTGATACGGCCGGAGCAAAATGGTGTTTTCAATTCCACCTAACATCGCCAATCCGGAGGAGCCGGTCAGGCTGTAGCGCATGCGGGCGGAGGTCGCTTTGGCCGTTGGCTTCGGCAAGTAAACCAGCATCTCCAGATTCTTTTCTTGCTCTTTCGGCAACGACACCGGGCGAACGGACTGAGCAATGAAAGTGGTGCCGGGAATCGGCTGATCCCGACTCGAGGTGCCCACGCCGTTGGCTGCCAAACGACCGGAGGCGTCGAAGTTATTGGCGATTGCCCGATACGATCCCATCACCCAATGGCCAGGCTTGGTTCGATTTTTCTTGGCTTCATCCTTAAAAACACCCGGATAAAATACGGCGGGCTTGCTTTGGAAATCGGGTTTGATTTTATTTTTGTCTTTTTCTTTTTCCTCTTCGGTCTTGTCTTTATTTTCTTTCGCTTGTTTGTCTTTGTTCGTGCCGCTTCCACAACCTCCACAGCCAGGCATCAGCAAGGCAATCAAGAGCAGGCATAGCCGACACGGCGTCAATAGTTTTTTTCGGTCGGTCGGTAAGAATAATTTCATGAAGTTAATTCAGAAGTTGACAACGTAATTCTTCGCAGTGGGCCGAATCAAGAGCGGTTGGGCTTTTTCACCTTGATTATCCTAACCAATATTTTGCAGACGGGCAGCAATTAACGTGTTACTCATCAGCATTGTGACTGTTAACGGCCCCACGCCACCGGGAACGGGCGTAATCGCCGACGCGATAGACCGGACACTCTCGTAATCCACGTCCCCCACCAAACGATCTCCCACCCGATTGATCCCGACGTCGATGACGATTGCACCTGGCCGAACCATTGAGGCTTTGACGAATTCGGGTTGCCCAATCGCGGCGATCAACACGTCTGCCTCACGAGTCACCGCAGGCAGGTCAGGCGTTCGGCTGTGCGCAACTGTCACTGTTGCATTCGCCCAATCGTCGCCCACCGGGCTGGTGCGCTGCACCAACATTGACGCCAAAGGTTTGCCCACGATGTCACTTCGGCCAACGATGCAGACTTTCTTGCCAGCCACCTTGAGCTGCGAGCGGAACAAGATCTGCACGACTCCGAATGGAGTACACGGCAAGAATTGGGGTCGGCCTTGCGAAAGCAATCCGACGTTGTAGGGATGAAAGGCATCCACATCCTTCCGCCAGTCGATGGCGTCCAAGATTTTTTGCGAGTCGATCTGTCGGGGCAAGGGAAGTTGCACCAAAATTCCGGACGTCGCGCGGTCGACATTGAGTCCTTCGACCAACCGCAGTAGCTCTTCCGTCGTCGTGGTCGACGGCAAACGGTGCAATTCACTGGCCATCCCCACGCGCCGACAGGCTCGCTCTTTGTTGCGGACGTAAACATGACTTGCGGGATCGTCACCAACCAGCACAGCGGCAAGCTTGGGTTGCACTCCCGTGGCATTCAGAAAGGCCGCGACGTCTTGTTTGATTTCCTGTTGAATTTCGGCAGCGATTGCCTTGCCATCGAGAATGCGGGCGGTCGACATTGAAGCCTGGCTCATTGTTGTTAACCTTTTTCCATTTTCTATTGTCAACAGCTTGATCGATACCCGAACTTCCCGCAAGTTAGGCGCTGAGGCTCGGTGATTTTCCCGGAAAAGTCCCGGCCGAAATCACTGGGCCGCACAGCGCTGGGAATTGAAACCGGCGAAAGCGTGAGTGTCTCGTGTTTACCCGACTCATCAGCTAAAATTTTTGCAACACCCCGTTAAATTGAGCCACCAATCGAAAGCAACTCATGGACCGTCAGTCGAACCGTTTTGGACTAGTCGCCGCCCTAGCGGTACTCTTGTTTTTTCAAGGTTGTTCGACCACGGTAACCCAAACGTCCAATCCCAACGAACTGGTCGATCGTGAAGTGGAATTGTCTTGTGGCGAGTGCCAATTCAAGATGCAAGGCTCAGGGTGCGATCTGGCGATACGCGTCGACGGACGAGCGTATTACGTTGACGGTTCTTCGATCGACGATCATGGAAACGCTCATGCAGCCGATGGACTCTGCAACGCCATCCGCAAGGCGAAAGCCACCGGCACGATCAAAGGCGATCGATTTCTGGCCACTAAGCTCGAACTTCTGCCCAAGTGATTCGGAGTGGATCTTGGGTTGCTAACCAGAAGCTAGCACCATTAGAAACTGGTTTGGCTCGAATTGAACGGTTAGCTAAATGCAGAGCGCCGTTGGCTCCGATACAAAGGGTGTAGCACAGGCTACATCTTTAGGCGGATCCAAAAAAAATGAGGCCTCGATTCGGAAATGATTGAGCAACTCGTCAAGAACACGACATTGAGTCTGTTCGCGCTATCCTTCGGTTTCGGCTGTTGCGTGGAATTGACGGCCCAAGATGTTACAAGCGTCGTCGACTCGCAGCCTGCAACATCGTATTTCAACGGCCGCTTTCGTCGCGATGTCGAAGATCCCGGGACGTTGTTTTCTTGGAGCGAAGGCGGCGAGGTTGCTGGCCTGGATGAACCCATCGTGACCGACCGTCCAGACTTCACTGAAGCTTCCAGCGTTGTTGGGCGAGGAGTGATTCAATTAGAGACGGGCTATACGTATTCACAGGACTCTCAAGGTTCCGTGCGAACGCACGAGCATTCAATCGGTGAGCCGTTGCTCCGCGTCGGAGCCTTTCGCGATTGGTTTGAATTGCGATTGGGCTGGAGCTATGCCGCCGAAGACATCAGCGGCGTTAAGAATGACGGGGGTGAAGATTTGTATATGGGCTGCAAGATTGGTCTGACTCCCCAAGCCGGCTTTCTTCCCGAGGTGGCGATCGTGCCACAAATGACCGTGCCGACTGGAGCAAGTTCGTTTACTTCGTCGGCAACCTTGCCGGGCTGCAACCTGTTGTATGGCTGGGATTTGTCGGACTTTCTGGCGACCGGCGGCAGCACCCAATTCAATCGCGCGATCGACGGAGGCTCTGGCAGCGAATACACCGAATGGGCACAGTCTTGGACGGTTGGCTATTCGTTGTCGGAACGTTTGGGGGCGTACACGGAATGGTACGCGCTGTTCCCAGACAATGCCGAGACTGATCCGGTTCAACATTATTTCAACGGCGGGTTTACCTTCCTCATTAACGACGATGTGCAATGGGACATTCGCAGCGGCGTTGGTTTGAACGAATCCGCTAACGACTTTTTCGTCGGCACTGGATTGTCATTTCGGGTCCGGTAGCCTTTTCTTAGGCATCCCCGATCGTCGAACTCGACAGTCGGAATTTCTCGCGTGCTTTGTCGGCTCCTGTCGTCTATCATGAAGCCAATCGATCAGGGCCTGCTTGCCCTGTAATCGAACTGCAGTTCTCTGGAGCAAACAAAGAAGATGCCCGCACCTCGCTTTATCATGATCGGTGGCTTTCTAGGAGCCGGAAAGACCACGACCATGGGACGATTGGCCCGCCATTACCAAGGGCAAGGTCATCGCGTTGTGATCGTGACCAACGACCAAGCGACGGATCTGGTCGACACCCACTTGCTGCGTTCTCAAGGCTTCGACGTCGGCGAGGTTGCCGGTTCCTGCTTTTGTTGTAACTTCGATGCCCTCACCGAGACCGTGGAGCGGTTGGGTGAGGCGGCGCGGCCCGACGTCGTGCTGGCCGAGCCGGTAGGCAGTTGCACCGATCTTGTGGCGACCGTGATTCGGCCACTCGAACAAGTCTACGCACAGCCGTTTCAAATTTCTCCCTATGGAGTCATTGTGAAACCGAGTCACGGCCTGCGGATTTTGCAAGGCAAATCCCGGGCCGGTTTTTCACCGCAAGCCGAATATATTTTTCGCAAACAGATTGAAGAGGCTGACTTCATCATCTTGAATCGGATCGACGAATTGAGTCCCGACCAGATTTCGGAATTGACGCGGCTCATCGACGAGCATTATCCGCAGCGCCCTGTCGTCCGGATGTCGGCTAAAACCGGGGAGGGGTTTACAGCCCTGAGTGAATTCCTTGATCAAGTCGGCGAATTTGGCCAGCGCGTGATGGACGTGGATTACGAAGTCTACGCGGTGGGCGAAGCGGAACTGGGTTGGCTAAACGCCCAACTGAAAATTCAGGCTGAGGAAGTATTCGACCTCGATGCTTTTCTGGTCGCGTTACTGGTCGAACTTCGTAGTTCGTTGGCGGCCGTTGGGGCAGAAACGGCCCATCTCAAAACGATTGGCATGCACGAGGGCTACTATGCCGTTGCCAATCTCGTGAGCAGTTTCGATGCCCCGCAATTGTCACTGGCCAGCGGTTGCCGGACCAACGTCGCGGAGGCAGTGATCAATGCTCGCGTCGCCATTGATCCGGCGGAATTAACGCGGCAAGTCCAAGATGCGATTGCCCGCGTCTCAACCCGGTTTGCCGCGACCACGACGATCAAGAACTTACAAAGCTTCAAACCCGGCCGCCCCGTGCCGACACATCGAATCTGATAGTCGCTCGACCGTCGCTCGACTCTCCGAGTCGAGTCTTCCCTGCCTCCGCAAACCTGATTCAGGTACTATCGTGAACCGTTGCTGCAGAGCAATCAGCCACGGATTTCACGGATTCGCACGGAATCAATCGTCGC
>JBEBGH010000582.1:0-2138 GCA_040081565.1 Pirellulaceae bacterium | reverse complement strand
CGATCGGCGTTGGACCACCGGCGCAGTAATGCTTGGGCCTCGAATGCCCGTCGAAGCCTTCGCTCCCCACTCCATTGGCTCCCAAATTCGAAAAAATGCAGCAAAAACGGCTTTCCTTGACAAACAACATGCCCGAGTATCAAATGTGAAGTTGACAAACCCAACACTGGCTACGTGAATTTGAAATCTCAAGCTATTCTTTTCATTCATTTTAAATTGTTGCAAGGTATTGAGGTTGGAAATGACACGAACCAAGTCGAGTCGAACCGACCCTCCCCTTGAAAAAACTGATCGAGTTAATTCATCCACCGAGAACTATGGCCTTCGCGACAGTTTTTCATTCCGGCTAAATATTGATTTGCCAGTCAGCAAAGAGGAGTTTGCTAAGTTTTCATCTGTGTTAGGAAAACTTGTCGCCAAAAACCCGGCGGAAGCGCGGGAAGAAGCTAGGCGCCAATTGGCGAAGTTGACTATTGACTCCAATGCGCCATACACAGAAATTGACACTTTTCGCTTTGCGTTGAGTTGCGTATTGAGTGATCGAGTTCTCGAAGGTTATTCAACTCTTGACGAGCAACACCTAGCAGATATTGGTCGGCTTATTTCGTCAATCGAGAGTTATATCGAAAGAAAAACGCAGAAACGCCCACTAAATTTTCTGATGCTTGCGTCGCCAGGTGCCGGGAAATCACACTTTATCGAATGCATTGCAAAACGATTGGGTTCAAAGCGAATTGCTGCAATCACATTCAACATGGCAAGCATGACCAACAACGATGAGTTGGTGCGACCGCTCGATCAGGCAAGAAACGCGAAAGTCGAAGATAAGATCCCGTTACTCTTCTTAGACGAGTTTGATTCATCGACCAACAATTACGGCTTGCTTTTACCCCTGCTTTGGGATGGAGCTATTAGTCTCGGGCAAAGAGATTTAAAGCTTGGCAAGGTAATAATTATTCTTGCCGGCAGCTCTCCAACTCTTCCTGAAGCTCTAGATCACGCGAAAAGTTTACGGTCGGAAATTCCATTGCCTTCAGGCACGAATTCAAAAGTTGTAGATCTTTTTTCTAGAATCAATGGTTCGGTTTTGAGAATTCCCGAATACCACAACGCATCACGAGGAATTGACCGCCGAATTGACAAAGTTGCGATAGCGGCGAACCTATTGATGCGAAGGTTTTCGGAAACACGAGAAATGAGCCACATGGTTCCGCTTGCTTTTTTTGGGTTCATTGCGACCATAAAATTCAGGTACGACGTTAGAAGTATTGCACATTTGATAGATCTTGTTAATTTCAAGCAAGTTTCGGATCGTTCTGGAAGGATGCTTTGGGTTTTTGAACCTAGTTCTATTCCATTGGATTCGGTACACAGCTTGAGGAATAGCAGTCTCGTTTACCATTTGATTGACGACGAAAACCATGCCCACGGTGTGGTGGATAAGTGGAAGACGATTTATGAATGCCGTACTATGATTCCGCTCAGAACGATTGGTGCCCTGCGTCAGGCGGTGGACAATGAATTTTTTCACCGAATGTACGAGATTGCAATATGGAATACATACAATGAGCACCTGATGATGTATCAAGGCGAGATTGGGGAACCCGAAATTGAGGTGAAAGATGCAAAACCCCGCTGATCAATCGGTCTCCCGAAAGACTATTGCTTTCCAAGATTCCGCTTGCTGCCTTTGTTTCGTATTCGGACCGCCAAAAAATGTTGTTGATGAACCAGATCTCAGCGAATCCTCTTCATTTTTCATTGACGAATCATTTCCAATCTGTTCGCAACATACATCGGAAATGAGGTATTCAGATGAAGAGCTTCTTCATGCACGGCGAGTATTCGAAGCTTGGCATCGGAAAACTTGTACTGACGAATGTTACTTGATTGCACTTCGTCTAAATGGGGAACTTGACGATGAAACTAGAATCGTCGACGCTAAATGGTTGCAAAAACTCATTGCAGGATATTGCGAGGATCCCGAACTATTTGTCAATTTCATCGAAAAAGAGAGGGAAGTGTGATAATAAAATTTGAAATGTCGCCAAAAGCGTATTCGGTTTTGCGACAGATCGGGAAAGAAACCCTTTCGAAGGCTCTTGGCCGCGAGATTATGTCCATCGACAGAGTTGTTG
>JBEBGH010000238.1:0-8384 GCA_040081565.1 Pirellulaceae bacterium | reverse complement strand
AGTTCCGTTTCGCTCGAAACGACTTGGCCCTCGATTCGCTTCCGCTCAGAAAATCTGCTTCGTTTTACCTTAACAATCAGCGTTTCGCCTTCCTTGCCAAGGCTCTCTTCGGCAATCACCCAGTTTCGGTCAAAAAGCTCCGCGTACATATGGTGGTTGTTCCAATCGGGAAACCACCGATAGACGACTTCACCCTTTTCGTCGGTCTTGATTCGGGAATTTTCGTTCTGCCCAATGTAATTGAAATTTGGCTCAGGAGTTGCAATCTGAAGCTGAAAGTCAAGATCCGGCACGGGTTTACCTGCTTCGTCGACAACTCGAATTTTCTGGTTCCGGCAATTTGAAAGTTCGACAACGTGTTCATCGGCGTCGGGATTTCGAGTCGGTTTTCTCGCAAATTGGTAGCCACCAATTCGATAGTCGTCTGTCCAACACGTAAAGGACCCAACCTTCTGATTTGGCAAAAGCCCAAACACTGCGCATCCTGATTCGTTTGTTGTTTGCCGCAGCGGTTGGCCCATTGTCTGTGCAATTACGTGAGCATTCGGAACCGGATTTTGTTCAGAGTCTACAACTCTCACGGTCACGAACTTACTTGGCTTCGCCAATTTCAGTTCGATGCCCTCGATCGCACGTTGACGAAACTCCGACATCGCAACCGTCGCAAACGCAATCTGGCCGTCGGGTGTTGTCGCCTGAAGCAGAATTGAAAACCAATCCTGCCGGTTGGTCGGAACCCAAAGGTGAAATTGGTTTCCTTCTCTACTCACTGCCATGCTTTTTTGGCCACTTGCGTCCGTCAGCTCACATTGCAGCTCAAAATCTGCAGCCGGATTTCCATCCGACAATATGACTTTTCCGTGCAGCCGAAATTCAAGATCCTTGCCGCTGCCTCGAAGGAAATTTAACTCCTGCGACAAGGCCTCGATCGCAGCAAATTGAAGGACTGCCCAAAAAAGTACAAGTGACACTCGTGAGGTAACTGCCAACATCGCACACCCTGACTTTTGTTAGACGAAGTGAGTTTCCAAAGCTGCTTAACGGAAAAAGAGAACGTGCTGGGATTATACCGTTGATGCGAAGAACAAGCTGTGAGAAGAACCGCGATTCCCCTCGTTCCATTTTTTGTGAAGTGCCGCCTCCGTCAACCGGCAAAATCGGTATGGTTGATCAAAACCAACCGCAAGAATGGGCAGAAAGCTCGATAGTTTCCGGTTGAATTGCTGGGAAAAATGTAGGTTATCGCACCTAAAATTGCTTCCTGCACGCGCCCTCAAATTCATTATGCCTCACGATTCTCAGCCCCTTCGTTCGACGCCACAGTCACGCCTCCAATGGACGACTGTGTTTTCCGTCATCGCGATCCTCGCGATCGGCGTGGCGAACATGACGAACAATGTTGCCGACACGGACCTTTGGGGCCACGTGCAGTACGGGCGCGAGGTGTTGGCCGATGGCCGGTTGCCCAGCACAAGCACTTGGACGTATGCCGCCGAAGGAACTCCCTGGATCAACCACGAGAATCTGGCTGAACTCTGGTTGGCTTACACAGTCGATCACTTTGGTGTCTGGGGCCTGACGGTGTCAAAACTGTTGATGGGCCTCGCGATCGTTGGGTTGATGATTTGGAGTGGACGAAGGGCGGGGGCGGGCTGGATCGCGATTGCATTCAGTGTTTTTGTCGCCACCGATTTACTGTACATGCATTGGCATTTTCGCCCACAAGTGCTGACCTACTTAGCACTCGCCATCCTGTTGGCGAGTTGGCAATACGTTTTTGCCAACTGGAACGATGTGTTGTCCGGAGATCAAGCGGCCTTGAAGATGTTCCGCCAGCGTCAGCGCTGGTTGTGGACTTTGCCATTGCTGTTTTGCTTGTGGGCCAATGCGCATGGCGGGTTTGCTGCGGGATTGATGATCATGGCCGTCTACCATGCCGTTCGGTTCCTGGAGTTGGGAGTGAGCACACGCTGGAAAATTCGCTGGCCGTTAGTCGAGTTATTATTGATTGGTGCAAGTTGTGTGTTGGCAACGTTGGTCAATCCCTATGGATTCAAACTCTGGGAATTCATGTGGATGGCTCTGCGACTGCCACGCACAGAGATCACCGACTTTAAACCTCTTTCGTTGATGAGCAGCGAAGCGATGATGGTATTGGTCGCCGTGGTGCTGGTGGGGATTGCTCTGATCTCAAGCAAACGCCGCAAGGATCTTGCGCAATTGCTGCTTTTGGGACTCATTCTTTGGCAAGGCCTGGCGCACATTCGGCATGTCGTGATCTTTGCGATCTTGTGCGGGTTTTGGCTGCCGGGTTATTTGCAACAACTGGTCGATTTGCTGAAACAACGAGTGAATTTCGAATCGCTGGCGTTTTCCAGTCGGCGAGCTCGACGAGTATTGGTGGCGGGCTTGTGTGGTGTGACTTTGGTCTGCTCAATTCGCATCTTACCGCAGTTGCGAATGGTTGAAGTCGATCGCAATTTCTATCCGGTTTCGGCATTGGAGTTTATGGAGAACCATAACTTGCAAGGCAAGACGCTGGTTACCTTCAATTGGGCTCAGTACGTCTTGGGTTATTATGCGACGAAACAGAACGGGCTCGTGGCGATCGATGGCCGCTACGAGACTTGTTACCCACGGACCATGATCGATCAATATTTTGATTTTCTGTTTGGTGAGCCCGATTCCAGCAAACGGTATCGCAGCCCGCTAACGCCAGACTACGATCCCGATTGGGCTCTCAAGCACAAACAACCTGAACTTGTGTTGATCGAGCGGAATTCATTTGGGAATAAAGTGCTGGAAAAACACGGCGAAGATTGGGTGTTGCTGTATCGCGATTCGCTCGCGCAAATTTGGGGTCGCCGGGAAAAATATGACCATCCCGAGTCGCTCCACTATGTTCCGGTTGCCGCGCGGCAAACTGGCGATTTAGCACAGACCGGCAAAGTTCAATGGCCAGCCTTTCCGGATGCCAAGCCACGCAAGGCATCTGCTGAGCAATTTGTCAGCTCGCACGATTAGACCGGCGAACGATTGTCAGCGCGGTCGTTGAAGCACTTTCCCGCCCACCACGGTGCCGAAAATCGGGCTGCCGTGATTGCAGAAAACCAATCGATCGAGCAGGCGGTCATGGGTTGCGCCTTCGATTGACGGATGTTGCGGATCGATCAGCGTGAAGTCCGCTCGGTTTCCGACCTTGATTTCACCCGCCGCGATTCCCAACGCCGCCGCGCCGCCTTTCGCGCAGTCTTCATACAATCGTCGACCCACACTCCGTTCCGTGGTTCCGAGGACTGCCCGCTCGCGACGCTGAAGTCGTTGGGTAGTTTCCATTAGCCGCAGTTCCTCGCGAAGGTCCAGGCACACATTGCTGTCGGTGCCGATTGAGACGCGGCCTCCCGCATCCAGGAACTCCTTGGTTCGAAAAAAGCCGTCGCCCAAATTCGCTTCGGTACTCGGACACAGTCCCACCACCGCCTGCGAATCGGCAATTAAACGCAGCTCGTTGTCGGCCAAATGCGTTGCATGGATCAAGCACCAATTGCGGTCGACGGGATAGTGATCGAACAAGAACTCCACCGATCGTCGCTGATGGGCTCGCAGACATTCTTCGACCTCGGGAACTTGCTCGGCGACGTGCATGTGCAGGGGCATCGAAGAACGGCTGCCTCGCAGAATGAGCTCCAGCGCTCGCAATCCATTTTTCGGTTCGACTGCCCGCAAGGAGTGGATCGCGGCTCCCACGCGATAGTTGGGCTGTCGCCCTTCCAACTGGCAACAGACATCAATGAGTTCGGCGAAGCGATCTACGTCGAGCAGAAATCGTTTTTGTCCCTCCGCCAGCGGTTCGTTGCGAAAGCCGCCGCGCTGATAGAGCACTGGAATCAAACACAACCCGATTCCCGTATCGCTGGCAGCGCGAACGATCGCGTCTGACAACTCCTCGAGTTTCGGATAATGCCTTCCGCCCAAGTCGTTGTGCAGGTAATGAAACTCGCCGACCCAGGTATAACCGGCCGCCAGCATTTCGCCGAACACTTGCCGACCAATCTGATAAATGTCTTCGGGATTGAATCGCAGCAGAAAGTCAAACATCAGCGAGCGCCACGTCCAGAAACTGTCGTGTTCACAAGTTCTAAATTCGCTGAGCCCGGCAAACGCCCGTTGAAAAGCGTGGCTGTGGACATTCGGCATTCCAGGCAGCGCGACCGCCGGAATCAAGTTGACCGACTGATTTTTCGGTGCCGGAAAAATCGCGGTGATGATTCCTTGCGAGTTGAATTCGATCACGACATCGTCGTGCCATTTTCCGGCGACTAAAGCCGAAAGAAGCCGGAGTTCGCGATTTGAATTTTCAGTCATGCCCACATTGTAAACGATTGCTGTGAATTTGCTGGACAGGGCAAGCGCGACCCGATGCGACACAACATCGTCAGTGAAAAACGATCAATCAAGATCTCGAAGAACGCCCTTGCGGAAACTGGCGGTGCAGGGGTTCAGACCAAGGCCGTAGAAAATTTCCGCGGGTGATTCCACATTCCAGACGGTCAGGTCGGCTTGCTTGCCTGGCTCCAGCGTGCCGAGTCGATCCTGCAAGCCCAAAGCCTGAGCCGCGTTCCGCGTCATCCCCGCGAGCGACTCTTCCGGCGTCAGCCCAAACAAATTACAAGCCATATTTCCCATCAACAGCAGCGACACCACCGGTGAACTGCCGGGATTCGAATCGGTCGCGACGGCCATCGCGACTTTATTTTTTCGCAAGGCAGCAATCGGTGGTTTTTGAGTCTCTCGCAGGCAGTAGAAGGCCCCCGGCAGCAACGTGGCCACGGTTGTGTATTTTCCCAACTCAGCACAGTCATCATCACTAAGGTACTCCACGTGATCGACCGACAAGGCACCGTGTTTTGCCGCCGCGACGGCGATTCCTGTTCTCGAAAGCTGTTCCGCGTGGACTTTGATCTTCAGTCCAGCTTGTTGAGCCGCCGCGAAAAGGGCTTCAACCTGCTGCACGCTAAAAGCAATCGTCTCGCAAAAGGCATCGACCGCCGTGCACAGCCCGCGCGCCGCTGGAATCAACTCTCTGCAAATCCAATCGATATAAGCGTCTCCGCGACCAGCGAATTCTGGGGGGATCGCATGAGCGGCAAGTAACGTCGCCTCGACATGTACATTACGGCGGTTGCCGATCTGTTGCGCGACACGCAACATCTTGAGTTCGGTTTCCAGATCGAGACCGTAACCCGATTTAATCTCGACGGACGTGACCCCTTCGCGCAACAAGCAGTCTAACCGTTTCTCCGCAGACGCCAGCAAGTCATCTTCACTTGCCGACCGCGTGCTACGAACGGACGAAAGAATCCCGCCGCCAGCCCGCGCGATCTCTTGATAGGAGACACCATTGAGCCGCGACTCCCATTCGTTTGCGCGATTGCCGCCGTAAATCAAATGCGTGTGGCAGTCAATCAAGCCCGGAGTCAACCAGCGGTGGTGACCATGAATGACTTCAACATCACTCGGCAACGGGGGCAGCATTTCGCGGGGCACGATCCATTCGATTTGACCATTGGTCACACCGACCACTCCATTTTCCACAACGGTATAGGGGACCGAAGGCGCCTTAAAAAGCGGTTGCCCGTTTTCGTCGCTGGCCAATACCGTTCCCGGACGGGCGAGAGTCGCGACTTGAAATCCGCTGAAAACTTTTTCGGGAACGTTCATTGATGTGGAATCCAATCGCCGATGGCTTGGACAATTCTGCGGAATACAGGTTGGACCTTGGACGCCTTCTCATCGTCCCATTTCAGGGTCGCCTCGTCCATGTAGGTGGCTTGTGAAAGCTCAATCTGCAAGGCATGGATGCGATGCTGCGGGTCGCCAAAGTGCCGCGTGATATGCCCGCCTACAAATCGTCCATTAACGACAAACGAGTATTCGGCTTGATGTTCAAGCACATCGACAACTGCTTGCTGCAGCGACGGTGCACAAGTCACGCCGTAGTTAGTGCCCAAATTGAAATCCGGCAACACTCCTTCAAACAGTCTTGGCACCCGCGATGCAATTGAATGCGCATCGATCAATACCGCGAGACCATGTTCCGCAACCATTCGATCCAGCTCAGCGCGAATTCGCTCATGATACGGACGCCAGATTTCTCGAATTCGCCGACCGACTTCCGCGGCCTGAGGAAATTTACCCTCGCAATAAACTGCCGCTCCATCAAAACAAGTTTCCGGGATAAGCCCCGTCGTCGTTTGTCCGGGATACAACGACTCGTTGTCACTCGGTCGATTCAAGTCGATCACGTACCGTGAAAGCTCGGCGATAATAAAGCTGGCTTCGCGGGTCTCCGGAAAATCATACAGCTGTTCCAAGAACCAATCGGTATCCCGGCACGAACGGCCGTCCGCTGTCATCGTCGCCGCGATCTCGGCGGGAATTCGCGAACCGTGATGGGGGATGCTGATTAAAATCGGCAACGAACCGCTTTTGAAACTAAATGACATGCTGTCTAGCCTATTTGCTGTGGTACGTCCCGCAGTCTATTCGATCCTCGACGTCGCCG
Source organism: Pirellulaceae bacterium (assembly GCA_040081565.1). Classification (GTDB taxonomy): domain Bacteria; phylum Planctomycetota; class Planctomycetia; order Pirellulales; family Pirellulaceae; genus BJ22. The sequence continues at coordinate 1,819 of JBEBGH010000238.1, read as the reverse complement.
ACAATTGGCCTGAGTCGGAGGCTCACTTTCGCTGATTCGTTTAAGGATTAAACTGGGAAGTCGTTGGTCCATGACAAATCGCAACGGTTCTCTACCTCAGGCAAAACAATGGCTTCCACAGTTTCAACGACCGCGAAACGACCTTCGATCAAGGCGCCAGTTGGCAATCAGTTAAGTTGCAAGAGCTGGCTGACCGAGGCTCCGCTCCGAATGTTGATGAACAACCTCGACCCACAGGTCGCCGAACGTCCGGAAGATCTGGTCGTCTACGGTGGCATTGGCAAGGCCGCCAGAAATTGGGAATGCTATGACGCGATCGTGGCGGCCCTCAAGCGTCTGGAGGCCGACGAAACGCTCTTGATTCAATCGGGCAAGCCGGTGGGGATCTTTCGTACTCATGCCGACGCCCCTCGCGTGCTGCTGGCCAACAGCAACCTCGTCCCTCGCTGGGCAACTTGGGAACATTTCAATCAGCTCGATCAAGCGGGCTTGATGATGTACGGACAGATGACGGCAGGTTCCTGGATTTACATTGGCAGCCAGGGAATCGTACAGGGGACCTACGAAACTTTTGTGGCGATGGCCAAGACTCATTTCGATGGCAACTTCGCCGGTCGCTGGATCCTGACTGCTGGCTTGGGCGGCATGGGTGGTGCGCAGCCTTTGGCGGCGACGATGGCCGGGGCTTCGATGTTGGCGATCGAATGCGACCCGACGCGAATTCAAAAGCGTCTGGAAACCGGCTACCTCGATTTCCGCGCCGACACGCTTGACGAAGCGATGGAACGGATTACGACGGCCTGCCGGAAGCGAGAAGCGATCTCCGTGGGCTTGTTGGGGAACGCTGCGGAGTTGCTGCCAGAAATGTATCGGCGGGGGATTCGACCCGATGTCGTCACGGATCAAACTTCTGCGCACGACCCGCTCAACGGCTACTTGCCCCTGGGCTGGACGCTCGAACAAGCGGCACGCGAGCGAAAATCGAATCCGGATAAGGTCGTGAAAGCGGCCAAGCAATCGATGGCCGTTCATGTGCGGGCCATGTTGGACTTTCACAGTGAGGGAATTCCGGTCGTCGACTATGGAAACAACATCCGGCAGATGGCGAAGGAAGAAGGGGTCGCAAACGCGTTTGATTTTCCAGGCTTCGTGCCGGCTTATGTGCGGCCACTGTTTTGTCAGGGGATCGGGCCGTTTCGCTGGGTCGCTCTGTCGGGAGACCCGGCGGACATTTATGCGACCGATCGCAAGGTGAAGGAACTGATTCCCGAAAACCGACACTTGCATCAATGGCTGGACATGGCCAAAGAACGAATTCAGTTCCAGGGACTTCCCGCGCGGATTTGTTGGGTAGGCCTTGGTGATCGACACCGGTTGGGATTGGCCTTCAACGAGATGGTGCGCAGCGGCGAGGTCTCGGCACCGATTGTGATTGGTCGGGATCACCTCGATTCGGGCTCGGTTGCCAGCCCCAACCGGGAAACGGAAGCGATGCTCGACGGCTCCGATGCCGTTTCGGATTGGCCGCTGCTGAACGCGTTGCTGAACACCGCCAGCGGTGCGACTTGGGTTTCTCTGCATCATGGCGGCGGCGTGGGCATGGGCTTTTCGCAACATTCGGGAGTCGTCATTTGTTGCGACGGAACGGATGCCGCTGCGAAGCGGATTGAGCGCGTGCTCTTCAACGATCCCGCCACTGGCGTGATGCGCCATGCCGACGCCGGCTACGACATCGCCATCGAGTGCGCCCACGCCAAGCACCTCGACCTGCCGATGCTTTAGGTTGCTCGCCAAGAGACTCCTGCGAGAGTTTTGGGAC
>JBEBGH010000581.1:0-2144 GCA_040081565.1 Pirellulaceae bacterium | reverse complement strand
GATGCTGGAGTTGGCGCATCGCAATGTCATTCTTGGTAATCCCGACGTAGACGATTTTGCCGTTGATTCGGCCCACGTAGACGTGAGTGTTTGCTGGACCTTTATTTAACCACTTCCTTGCCGATTTCTTGATCGCTTCACGCTGTACGCTTATGATTTGTTCTGATTTGTTAATCGCTTTTTTAACAAGGTCCTTGAGGTACAGGTTATGCACCAGCAGGCCACCTTCGCCCACGTAGTAGACGTGGTCGAGGGCGACTTCGAAATTGTAGACGGTTTCGGGGCCCGCGCGGGGGGTGATGGAGGTGAGGCGGAAGTGTTGGCCGTCGAGGGCCACGACCGCTTCGCCGATCTCCAAGTCGCCAGCGTCCACGAAGTCTTGCCGCGTGACGCTCCAGAACGGGTGGGCCGCCGTCGTGCCGATCGGTCGCGAACTCCGGGCGGCGGCGGTCGATTTGCGGTTTGCGGGATCCGTCTGGTACGTCGCCGTGACGACTTCGCCCAGCCGCGATTCCCGAATCGCCAGATGCAGCCGTGACAAACAACTAATGACGAATCATCCACAGCGCTGACGCGGCATTGTTGATCGTGCCTGTGACCGCCTACCACTCGCGCCAATTGTCAATGTACTTTTTTTTACGGCTAAGTCCAACCGCATCGCCCAAGAAGTAGATTGCCTCGCAAAGCTCCTCTCGTGTCGAGGTATCAACTTCCAAGCCGTCGTTTTGGGCTTCATTTATGCTCTCCACAATCGACTGGAAAATGGTGAGGCACTCTGCGGCGGATGCATTGCTCGCCATAGCTGACTTAAGTTGTTTAACTCCGAGTCGAAAAATCTTCTTGAAAGTCGCTAGTTCACTTGGTGAACTCCCGATAAGAAAATCGGCGAGATCAAATCGATCAACTCGCTCATCATTTGATTGAGATTCAAGGCGTCGCTTTTTTTCACTGACTTGCTTCTTTGCATGTGCATCGCGTATTCGGCGGTTTTTATCCTGGTATTTCTTTATCTCCATTATCAACTTGGTTGACAGTGTCCTTGTTGTTGGCCAAATGATTGTGCCTCTGAGTTCATTTGCTATTGCAATCGCTAGTTCTTCCTCATAAAGCATTTCCAAAATTGGTAGAGCGTGGTCGCTTGGTAGTGCGTTCCGATAATCTCCTTGATCATTGACTTTAAGCTCGCCGCTGGCTTTTTCTTTGATTCGAAACGGTGGAATAAACTCGTTTTCGTTTTGCCTAAACGGCATCCTGCCCACTTTCGGCCAAATTCCGTTTTCAGAAAGGTATTCGCAGGCGAAATAAAAGCCTCCCAACGACTGGGTCAACAGAATTTTGGTTGGGGGCCGATGTTGGGCAAGAAAATGCAATGTCTGATATCCTAAGCTTCGATAGACACGAACATACGCGAACAAATTCGCCGCGAGCTCGATTTCAATCAAGTCTCCAGGTTTAGCAGACACGGTTTTAGTCATTGAAAATCATTTGAAAAAATCGTCTAGAAATGGAATCGCGGCATCAAAATATGACTTAGCGTTTTTGTTTCCTTGGCGAATCGGGTTGTTTTGTGGAAAGGCATTATTGTTAAATTTTTGTTGCGCCCATCCAAGGTGTTCAAGCCCCCTTGACGCTGCATGCGAGTCGACTTCAAACGTTTTTATCACGTCCTTGTGTTTTAGCCCTGTGTGGTGGTTTCTAAATCGCTTTTTGACAATGTCATCGATTTTTCCGGTTCCGGATGTAATACCTGTATAGATCTTTTTTGTTTTGGGGTCCATTGCCTGATAGACAACATACTTCTTTTTTGCACTTCGCTTTATGCTCGCTTTCGTAGGAGCGGCATTCTTCGCAGCTCCTTTTGCTCCTTTACCTTTTGCAAGGTAAATCGCATTGTGCACCAGCAACCCTTCGTCCGAGACGTAGTAGGTGTGTTGGTTGGCGACTTCGAGGTTGAAGACGGGCTCGGGACCGGCGCGGGGGGTGATGGAGGTGAGGCGGAAGTGTTGGCCGTCGAGGGCCACGACCGTTTCGCCGATCTCCAAGTCGCCAGCGTCCACGAAGTCTTGCCGCGTGACGCTCCAGAACGGGTGGGCCGCCGTCGTGCCGATCGGTCGCGAACTCCCCGCAAACCGCAAATCGACTAC
>JBEBGH010000019.1:0-29827 GCA_040081565.1 Pirellulaceae bacterium | reverse complement strand
ACAATTGCCGCCCAACACCGAACCAGCGACGATCGAAACCAGGGTTGTCGTCAAGTTCATACGCCCGAGCGATTTCATCGAGTCGCTTTCCACAATCTCCGTATCGAGCATTCTTCCATTGGCATTGTTTGTTTTGTCAGACATTGCGATCGCAACGCCCTGGTGTAAGTTGGCGGACTGCAAATCAACAACCATCGTCGCTTCCGCGGTTTCCTGCCGCATATTCGAAGCAGTTCGAGCATCCGAAAGCGAGACTTGTTCGGACGTTGCAACCAATGCGACGACGTCCATGAGGGAGAAAGCCTGGTATTGATCAATGATGCCTGTCCTGACCGTTGAAGAGGCAAGTTGTTGAACAGGTTGTGGGGAGTGGCCAGAGTAGGCCGCCGTAAAATATTCGTTTCGGGTTACTTCCAAATCCAACCGCGTGCGAGAAGTCGTCAAATCCGTCTCGCGCGGAGTCGACAGCGAAATTGGTTTCAGGCTTTCGAGTAAGTGCAAATCCGGATCGAAGGAACTTTTAGAATCAACGAAAGTTTGTCCAGATTCCGCCGGAGTCGGTGCGGTGAACCAATCGTCAGCAACACTGTTCATGGGCAACGTCGCCGCGTCGAATTGATGCAAGACTGGAGCAACTGGCAAATGCTGAACGGCCACATTGCCCATCGTCCAAAACTGGCTCAGCAATCGATTTGCGGAAAAGGAAGAAATCATTGCGCTAAGTAACTGGTCAGCGAGCAATTCGTTTTGAACGGTTTCGCTTTCGCCGATGTTTGGCAACGAAACTCCTGGTATCACGCCAGAGTCCGGGTATGCATGCGTACCGCCAGTGCAGTCGTTTTCTCCCACTGGTACTTGAGAATCTTCCGGATGGCCAGAGCAGTCGATGCATTCCCCGCCGGCTGTTTCTAGTTCCCCATGCACATTCACAGCTGGCTCGGTGTCGCCAGTTGGCAGACAATGTGGACCCGTATCGGCCAACACTGTCTGCTCCAAATTGCCATCCAAGTTCGCATTGACCAGGAAGTCTCCGGCAAGCATCTGACGCCCTTCCAGGCTTTCATACCTCATCGAACGGCTGCAAAGGAGCTGTGGCGTCCTGCGGTAACGTGACTTCGGAATCGCGATTCGTAATTTCCAATCCATTTTTATCGTCATTGATATTTGCTCAAATCGTTATTTTCACATCCGTCGAGTGGCTTGATTCGCTTGCTAACGTGGCTTTTCCGCCATCGAAAAAGTTTTCAAAGTCTGCTGATGGGAATTCAGGAATTTTTTGTATTGCGAGTTTTCAGGCGCGAGACTCAGTGCCTTGTTTTGCAATTCGATTGCCGAGTTGACCAGCTCCATTGCCCTTTTGATATCGCGATTGCGAAAGGCGACAAGACTCCGGTTGTGCAGGACTCCCGCCAAGCGGCTGAGAGGGTCCGGCCGTTGAGGACCAAATTCCACCACGCGGCGCAGCAGCGTTTCGGCTTCTGCAAATGACTGATCCCCGACCTTTGCGTCGTGAACTTGCCAAGAGATTTCCCCCAACGTATTCAAGGCAGTCGCCAAACGTTCGGCAGTGTTTAAATCGTTACCATGCAATTCAATTTGCGACCGCCAATACCCAATCGCAGTCGTCGCGAGTTGTTCGGCTGGTTGCAGTTGGTTCCTATGGCACAACAAAATTGCCAGATTGTTTTGCATGTCGGCCAGGTGCGCTCGGTTTTCGTTCTGCAACTTCTCGCCCGCCAGTTCGCCGATGGCGGTCGTTTTCAAAGTCGTGGGCGGTTGCGTCGAGACATGTTGCAGTGGGGTGACGGAGCTGGCATTCTCCAATTCAGTGATCGACTGGCTCAACGTTCGTTCGGCCCAATCCGGGTTCAATTCGGTCAACACCGCGACGAAATTCCCGTTGATCTTGAAGTAAACGCTGCGCAGATTCACATCGATCGGTGGCGTTTCGCCCGGCAGGCTCAAGAGTGCCAGAGCGCGTTCCATTTCAAAAACTGCTTTGTTCAGGTCTCCCTCCGTCCAGTACAGCATTCCCAAATTGGCCCGCGTTTGAGCCCAAGCGGCGAGGTTGTCTGGCCTCTGGCGCGTCAACACGTCCAACGCGTCGAATTGCGCCAAGGCACTCTCCAGTTCTTTCCGGGCGCGATCGTACTCGCCACGCCGTTTGTGAAGCAATCCAAGTTTATTGAGGCAGACCGCGTACTCGATTTTAGTGTCGATCGGAGAATTGGGTTGCCCGGCAAGTCCTGACAATTGACTAATCGCTGTTTGATAGTGTTCGATTGCTTGATCGTCGTCCCCGGCGCGCTCGTGCAAGCCCGCCAACTGCGAATTTGCCTGCGCCTGTTCAAGTTTTAACTGCGGAGAGACCGCCGCGAATTCCAGAAAGTCGGCGTAGTATCCGATGGCTTCGCCAAGCAACTGCGCACGAATTGATTCGGTGCCGGGAATCCCCTCAAGTTCATCCGTCAAAAAATTACCGTATCGGTCTACCACCCGGTGAGCTTGCTGCAAATAGAATCTGGCTTTTTCAGCAGCCGCCAGCTCGCGTTGACGCTGTTGATAAAAAACTGACGCAACCACCGACGCGGCGATCGCGACCGACAGACACATGCCGCAAAGCAAGATGACCGCCCATTTGTGTTTGGCGAGCGATTTGAAAATGCGGTCTGCCGATGTCTGGCGTCGGGCCAGGACCGGCTGGCCGTTCAAGCATCTCGACAAATCGTCGGCAAATTCCTTGCAGCTGGAATACCGGTCAGCCGGCGACTTGGCGATCGCTTTGACAATCACAGTTTCCAAATCGAGGGGGATCGACGAATTAATTCGTCGCAACGGCGTCGGCTCTTTAGACTCGATGTCGGCCAGTAACTGCACTCGATCAGTCGAATCAAAGGCCGGTCGCAAAGTCAACAGTTCGTACAAGGTCACGCCGAGCGAATAGATATCGGTGCGAAAGTCGATTTGATGGACTCGTCCGGCGGCCTGTTCCGGGCTCATGTAACGTGCGGTGCCAATTCGATCTCCTTGCGACGTCAGATTCGAAGCTCCCTGACAGCGGGCCAAACCAAAATCGGTCACCCAAACGTTTCCCGTTTGATCAAGCATTAAGTTCGACGGTTTGATATCTCGATGGACGATTCCCTGTTGATGGGCAAAATCGATTGCATTGGCGGCCTGACAGCCGATTCCAAGTACGCGTCGTACGTAGTTTAAAGATTCTTTGGTTACCGCCGTGCTTACCGCTGCGGGTGCTGTAATCTCTGACGAATTGTCAATTTCGGCATGAGCCCGAGTGGGGCTTTGACGCAGTTCTTCAACAAACTGTTCCAGCGACTGGCCTTCGACAAGTTGCATGCTGTAGTAATGCACACCCCGTTCGCAGCCGACGGCATACACGGGGACAATATTGGGATGAACCAGTGAAGCAGCCGCCTGCGCTTCATTGCGAAAACGAGCCACTTGGCGGGGGTCCAGGACCGCCATCATTGGTAAGACCTTCAGCGCGACACGTCGTCGCAGCGAGATTTGAGTGGCCGCGTAGACAACCCCCATTCCGCCACGTCCGAGTTCATATTCGATCTCGTAATCACCCAGTCGTTTGCGCCCAGGCGAGTCCTCGTAATGCAAATCAAAGTGATTTTTCTGCGAAGCGCGACCCAGCAAATAGAGCCCCTCCAGCGGTGCTCGAAATTCGTCTCCTATCGACGGGTACTCGTCTAAAATCGCATCGGCAGCCTGTCTGTCGCCAGAGTCCATGGCCTCGGCATAGCGATCAAAAACCTGAGCCAATTCGCTTTCGATGGCTGCCACACCCACGTCTTTGGCATCGGTCGCATCATTCCGGTCGTGCTGGACGGAGTCGGATTCGGAAATTTGCTTCTTCATTTCAATTCCTGTTCATCCCGGTTCATGGCTGCTTTCAATTTTTCCACGGCGCGAAACCACAACATTCGGGTCGCGCCAGGATTACGTTCCAGCCGCACTGCAATTTCCGCAAACGACAGTCCCTCATAGTGACGCATTTGAATCACTTCGCGATAGTCATTGGGCAATAGACTAATGGCCAGCGTCAATCGTTGTAACGATTCAGCGTTGCAGAATGCCGAGCTGGCAGACGGGACGAAATCATTCAACCTGTTTTCCAGGCGAACGGCCCCATGGCTGGCGCCATTAACCGGTTCGTCCAGCGAACATTGACGCCGCACGTCGCGTTTGGCCGACGCCAAATGAACCTCGACGGCGCGGGCCAGGTTGTTGAACAGGATTTTTCGCAGCCATCCGGTAAATTCATGCAAGGAAGTGCCAACAAATTTCTGAAAATCGCGGTGCGCTTCGAGCAGTGTTTCCTGAACGATGTCCGAAGCACTCACCCGTGAGCGAATCCGCTCGTCCAAGTGCCCACGCGACAAACTGTTGAGATAGCGAAAATAATTTCGCAACAGCAATCCCAAACTGTCCGCGTCCCCGTTGCGAGCTTGCCCAAGTAACTTCATCAATCCAGAAGGACTTTGGTTCATATCAGCGGCATGTTCCAACACTGAAGGCGTTTTCAAAACCAGAGCCACAATACACCAACGCGCAGGCAAGCAACTTTCGCGAACGGAGACTCACTTTACAGTGTAATGTCAACCCTCTCATTTCCGATTGGCAATTTTCCGACCGAAGCAAATTTTTTTGCCAACCGCAGGCAACCATGGAATTTTAAAAACAACCCTGCACTTCTGGAGAGGCCGGACAAGAACCGAAACGTCACACAAAAAATTCAAAGTTTTTGCAGATTTGTATTTCAACCAATCTGCCGCGCATGCTGTCCGGGATTAGTTGACACTACCGTAGAGAGAATGCCTCGACTTCATAAGCAAAAACAAACGGCCAACGAATTTCGCTTCCATTGAGACGAATCAAGCCTTGGGCACATACAAAATAAACTCAGGGTTATCAGGCAAGTCGGTAATAAAGTCCTTCCCTTTACCACTCCCGTCAGCCGGAAATTTTTTAATCTTTTTCGCCAGGCGTACTGCGGCGTAAAGTTGGCCTTCGTCATCAAAGGCCATGCCCGACACATGTTTTACCGCACCATCCACAAAGGTCTTCGGTGCCACCTTGCGAGTCGGTGCCCATAATCCCGGTGCAACCACGAAGGACGCGAAGAGCACGAAGATAGAATTCGACGAGCTTTCGAATCGCGTGATTACTGATGAATTTCAGCGTGACAAAACTGAAAGAAAGCATCAAGCATTTCGTTCTCTGATCTCTTCGTGCTCTTCGTGTCCTTCGCGGTCATTTGATTGGGCGATTCTTCACTCAGTTGTGGCCGACCGAGGACATTCACCAATCCTGGGAAGCACAACTCTGACGATTACGAAATGTAGTAAACTGGGCAGATCTATACTTGTGCATGCATCGACGTAAGTCGTCTTTTCATCGGCTGCTGGCAGCCCTTGAACGCGACTGGCACCCGTCTCAAATGTGAAAATCCGATGAAACAACGTGTTCTCGTCCCGGAACAAATGGATGATCCTGAGTTGGATCCCGACGAGCACGTCAGAGCGTTGAACGGGCTGCAGCGGATTAACTCGTGGACGCGAAATGCCTCTTTGGTCTGGAGTCAACTGCTCCCGATTGCACTCGAAGATCGGCAACGTTGCCTTCGAGTTCTTGATGTCGCAACGGGTGCCGCCGATATCCCGATATCGCTGTTGAAACGCAGCGCTGCCAGCGGCGTCAAGTTGGAGATCGATGCGTGCGACTTCAGTGAGAATGCGCTTCGTTTTGCCGCCGAACGATGTGCTGCGGCAAAGCTGGCAGTGAGACTGTTTCGCCATGATGTTCTGCACAACGAGATTCCAGATCAGTACGACGTGGTGATGTGTTCGCAATTCCTTCATCACCTTCCTGACGCCGATGTTGTCGTCGCACTCCAGAGCATGCAGCGGGCTGCGACAAAACGAGTGATCGTCGTCGACCTGGAACGCGGCTACGCAAATTGGCTGCAAGTGTGGTTCGCCACTCGAGTGCTAAGCCGATCGAAAGTCGTCCATTTTGATGGACCGCAATCAGTTCGCGCGGCGTTTACGATTGACGAGATTTCCAGACTCGCGCACCAAGTCGGTTTCGTGAGTTTCGAGGTTCAAAGAAAGTGGCCATGCCGCTTTGTACTCAACGGAGTTACCGATGGGGCTCGCTGAAGCGGATATCTGTTCAACCATCGGGATCGATGAAGTTGCCAGCGAGCACTGGGACACGGTCGTCATCGGAGCGGGGCCTGCCGGGGCCATGGCGGCTCGCCAGCTCGCGCTTTCCGGTGCGAGAGTTCTGCTTGTCGATCGAGCAACGTTTCCGCGATCGAAGGTTTGTGGTTGCTCTACTAATGGCGCGGCGATGCGAGTTTTGGAAGATGTTGGACTTGGTGGCTTGCTACGACAATTAAAGGCTCGTGAGCTAGGTGCAGTTCACCTGGAGACGTTCGGGCGTTCTGCCAGGATTCCGCTGACCGAAGGTGTGGCACTGTCGCGTGACCGACTCGACGCTGCTCTAATCGGTGCTGCCATCGAAGCAGGGGCTGAGTTCCTCGATCAGACGCAAGCTCTAATTCGTGCCGAATCACTTGGCGTTCGGGAAATCGTATTGAAACGCGAGGCGACGGAATGGTCGACCTCAGCAAAGGCGATCGTGGTCGCGGGGGGTCTCGGATGTCGCATTTTCGCGGCGGCAGAATCCGAAGATCGCGATGTCTCGCCATCGTCACGGGTGGGTGCAGGAGTGATCTTGGACGTCGCGCCGGCCGGCTATGTGACCGGAACTATTTATATGATTTGCCACCGGCACGGGTATGTTGGGCTTGTGCGTCTGGAGGACGATCGACTTGATATTGCGGCAGCGCTCGATGCGAAAGCAATCAAGAACCACAAGGGTATCCCATTACTTGTGCAGCATATCTTGGCGACTTCTAACTTGCCGATTCCAGAGCAATTAACCAAAGTCGAGTGGCATGGCACAGGACGCCTGACCCAGCACCGCAAACACGTGGCTTCGGCACGGTGTTTCTTCATTGGCGATGCTGCCGAATACGTAGAACCATTTACCGGCGAAGGAATCGCTTGGGCACTAGCGTCTGGTCGAGCTGTGGCTCCGATCGTTTCTCAGCTACTCCAAGACGGCGACGATTCTGCGGCAGAACACGCCTGGACCAGGACACACCATTCACTAATCGCCAACAGAAGTCGCCTGTGTCGCGTAGTTTGTCACTTGCTGCGTTACCCGATCTTGGTAAGCTTCGCTGTGAGAGTGCTGGCAATTGCGCCGTCACTGGCACGTCCCGTAATCAGGTCTCTCAACGGATCATTCACTGTCTCGACGAAAGCACAGCAACAATGATTAGCTACGCCGGAATCAGCAAGCCTCGAATTCGGGCTCATTACGAGATCGCAACTTTGTTCTATCGGCTGTTGTGGGGTGTCCATATTCATCACGGGTTGTGGAACGGTGACGAGTCGGCGCGCCAGGCGCAGCGGCAACTGATTGATCACTTACTTCGCGAGTCTGACATCCCGCGTGGCGCGTCCGTTATCGACGTCGGTTGTGGGATGGGAGGCAGCTCGATTCATTTGGCTCGCGAATACGAATGTCATGTCACGGGTATCACCTTGAGCAGTATTCAACGTCGTTGGGCCGGAGCGAGTGCGATGTTCAAGGGCGTGGGAAGTCGCACGCGCTTTATGCGGCAAGATGCCGAGACCGCCGAATTCGCTGACGAATCGTTTGACTATCTCTGGAGTGTCGAATGTACCGAACACTTGTTCGACAAAGCAGCGTTTTTCAAGCGGGCTGCGAAGTGGTTGCGGCCGGGCGGTGGCGTTGCACTGTGCATTTGGCTCGCTGGAGACGAACCACACACGGATGAGGATGTTAGGCAGGTCGAAGCTGTTTGCGACGCGTTTCTCTGCCCGTCACTAGGCACCAGTGAAGACTACGCGATCTGGCTGCAGAATGCGGGACTAGAGGCGGCAGCATCTGTGATTTAACGCCGCGAATCAAGCGAACGTGGGAGATTTGTCGCCAACGCGTCGAACGAACCGGAGCAACGAAACTGGCCCGTTTGTTTGGACGCGATGCAGTAAAGTTCATCGACAATTTCGACTTGATCTTGAATGCTTACGAAAGCGGCGCAATGAAGTACGCCAGCATCGTTGCGCGAAAGCCGTAGTCTAAAAGGCGCCGTAGTATTCATGTGAGCGAGATCCGTCCGCTATTCGAGCAAGGCGACTTCGGCCATCAAGCCTGGCCCGAAACCGAGTAACAAACACGGACGATGAACATCTTGTTGAAGGAACCGTTCCAGAATGAACAGCACGGTCGGCGACGACATGTTGCCGTGTTCACTGAGTACAGCGTTTGACGTTGCCAATGCGGTCGAGTCCAACCCCAGCGCTTCTTCAACCGCATCCAGGATTCGAGGGCCACCGGGATGAACGGCCCAGGACTCAATCGTCTCGAGCGAGTGCCCCCGCGATTCGAGCCAAGGCAAAAGCCAGGGCTTCAATTGCTCGCCGATCAAGTCGGGGACTCGATTGGATAGCGACATGTCAAAGCCAAAGTCGCCCACGTGCCAAGTGATCGCTTCTCGCGAGTCGCTCAACAAACACGAACCGGTGTCTCGCACCCGTAAAATCTCGCTGGAACCCGGTTGGCTCTGTCTCACAACGAGCGCTGCGGCTCCATCAGCAAACAAGGCGTTGCCAAGCATCCGTTCGGGGTCCCATTGGAACTTGAAGTGCAAGCTGCACAACTCGACGGCACACAGCAAGATGCGAGCATCAGGATCTGCGGCTGCCAATCCGCGAGCGGCTCGCAAACCGTTGATCGCTCCGTGGCACCCCATGAACCCGATGTGCAATCGCTGGGTTGTATTCCGCAGTCCGAGTTCATCGAACAAGTGAATATCCACACCTGGCGCATCAAAGCCCGTGCAAGAAACGGTGATCAAATGCGTGATTTCGTCGGCCGGGATGTTGGCTGATTCGAGCGCTCGAGTGGCCGCCAGCGTGGCCAGCGGTCGTGCATGCTCGGCGTACAACGTCATTCTTTCCTGAGTCGACGGGCCTGGACTGCTGCTAGGCGGAGCGTCTTTGCCAATCCATTGATGGACGATCTGGTACGGAACACAGGTGCGTCGACTTTGAACGCGAGCCTTACGATACATCGTGCGAAGCAATCGTGTCTCGCGGTCGGTTCGACAGATCAACTCGGTCGACATGCCCACCGCTTCGTCAAGGCTCATGGTATGCTCGGGTAAGGCCGTGCCTATACCAAAGATGCTGGTATCCATTTCAATTCTTTCTGCGCGAGATGTAACGCGATTCGTACGATTCTTAGAAGTTCAGAGAGCAACGGCGGCTTAAGTGTTAAGGCCTCACAACGTTGCGAGCAAATCCGACTTTTTGCAACAAGCAGATGGCCAGATATCCCAAGTCGAACTCCCACCACCGGTGGCCAAAACGAGCCGAATTGGCATGGGCGTGGTGGTTATTGTGCCAGCCTTCGCCAAAGACGAGAAGCCCCAAGAGCCAGTTGTTGCGGCTGTCGTCCGGTAAGTCGTGACTTCGGTATCCCCACAGATGTGTCATCGAATTGATCGACCAGGCGGCATGCATCACGAGCGCCGTTCTCAGGAAGACTCCCCAAACCAGAACACTCGAACCGATACGGATTCCACTCGAAATATCTCCTTGAGGCAGCCAACCCAGCCAGAATCCGAATGCAAAGTAAGCGATCATATGGCCGCCAACGATCAACGACATTACGACTTTGTGATCGGTCCACCGGTAAAATGGCTGGCAAATCATGTCGCGTGCGTAGGCATGATACGTTTCCTTGCGAAGATTGTCTCGATTGACGAGGAACAACCATCCAATGTGACTCCACAAGAAACCGGCGGCTGGCGTATGGGGGTCGGCTTGCGAATCCGATTTCAAATGATGTCTGCGATGGACCGCTACCCACCAGACTGCCGACTCCTGCAGACAGCAAGTTCCGAGCAATGCGAGGAAATACTCCAACCACAAAGGGCACTCGAAGCTTCTGTGGCTGAGCAGCCGATGAAACCCAACAGAGATTCCCAGCGCGCCGAATAGGAAATAGCTGATGACCAGCGCGGCAACTCCTGCCCAACTAAAGAACCTCGGCAGCAGCGAGCACGCCGCGATCACGTGAACAGAGCCAATCACGAGCAGGTAACGAAAATTGATTTGCTTCGGAATGACCCCTTCCGGCAAATCAATTACCTCACCTTGCGCGGCACTCCGTTGAATGTGAAGTGACCAGCCCTGTGAACGTGTCATTTTCACGATAATTACGGGGGATTCGTAAATCTGGTTCGAATTCAGATTGCGATAAACCTGGCGAACCAGAACCAATGTTCGGAAAGCCTCGTATTTCAGGTCAAATTCATCACCTTCACAGGGCTGGTCAACAAGACCCAGGGACAACGTGTATGTTGTTGACCTGCAGCCAGTGCCGGGGCGGTTCATCATCGGTGAAGCGATGGGCTCGCGACAGGCCGACGCTTAACAGTACCGGATTATTTGTTTTGTTGACAAGTCCCGCCATTCTCGCAAATTCGGGCTCGTTCGGTGTCAGATGGTCTTCGTTCCACAACCGATAGTCCGTCACTGCAACGCTGTAACGAATTCCCATTTCGGAAAACTCCAGCCGCACACTTTTCTTTTTACATCGCTGAACCAAAATCAATCGGGCATCCGCCGCCCAGTAACAGCCCAGTGAATGCAGTCCCGACTTCTCAGGGACCGCTGCCGTCGCCGGACCGCCGAATCGGCTCTCGACCGGCTTCAACGCTTCGCCAAAAATATCAACCAGCCGTTTTCCGGAAACTGCCGAACACAATCCGAGCCATCTTTCCGTCGCCCATTCTTCAACCACCGACACTCCGCTGGCGACAAACGTCCGGTCTTCGATCTCCGGCATTCGTCCCACGAAAGTCGTCTCGCCCAAGTCCAACATTCGGCCCAGCGCAAACGGCCCGCCATTCCTTTCCAGCAATTCCACCGGCAATGGTCTCCCCATTACTGGCCGCACATGTAATCCGGTAAGCGGATCGATTCCGGCGGCACACATCAGCCCCGGCTGCATCCGCGTCAGATGATTGATCACGATTCGCATCGCCAAACAATCCGCATGAAAATGTTTCGGTCAAATCACAAATGGGTCGCCCGGATCCCTTTCCAGTGTTGTTGCAAATATTCGATCACCAGTCGCCGGTGACAGTTTTCCTCGGTCGCTTCGCTGCACAACAAAACCGTCGGCGCGGCAAAATCTTCCGGCTTCAAAACCTTTTCGATTTCCCGTTCGCGCATCAATTCCATAAAACGGACTTCGTAGTCAGCCCAGTCGCCGCCATTTTTTTTGTAAGCGTCCAGCATCTCCTGATTCGGAGCCAGGAGCGGCTGATGTTCGTAATCCGCGTCGCACAATTCGCGCAGAAACCATGCCAGGTCATCCCGCTTGGCAAACCCCGCCAGCTGCGAGCGATTGTTCAGCCGCACGTCGAGCAATTTCCGGATTCCGGCCTGCTTCAATCGCCCGAAAAATCCGGCTGCTGTGCTTTGGGTAAAACCGATCGTAAAGATTTCCATGTGTCGTGCTCCATTTCCTGAAACAGCACCCCCTGGTTGCGCCTGTCGCCGCTGATCGACCGCACCGCCGTTTCACTTTCCACCGAACCATCACCGCGAATGTGGCGAACTTCGATCCCCTCGTCGGCCATCACACGGGTGACCAGCAAAAACCGGTGACAGACCGTCGGGTCTTCTTCGCTGCACATGATCGCGACCCGCAAAGTCTGTATGCCCTTCTTCAGCCGATCAATTCCGCCCCGAAACAATTCGGTCAAGGCTACACGGTTGTAAAGTACATGTCCGGCTTCATCGTACAAATCGTTCCCATTGGGCCGCCCGCCCAGCGAATCGCCCAGAAATAAATAACGAATCCCCTCCGGCGGCAAGGCGGCCTCGAGAACCGCCCGATTAAAATGCGGAGTATATTTGGACCACGGAGCCGAACGGACATCGGCCAGCACTTCGATACCATGCTGCCGCAACAATGCTATAAAACGATCCTGATCATGGTTGGAATGACCGATCGTATAGAGTACGTTTTTGGAATCAGTATTCATCACTTATAACTCTGAACCAAGGTCGTTGATCGCTCCGCGATCAAGACGATATTCGCAATCACGCGTGCTGATCGCGGAGCAATCAACGACCTAAGACACCATGAACCAGCTTACCCCACTCCAGGCACTGAAACGATACTGGGGTTACGAAAATTTTCTGCCGCTCCAGCAACAGGCGATCGATGCCGCACTGAACGGGCGGGATGCGATGGTAGTGATGCCGACGGGCGGCGGGAAATCGCTTTGTTACCAAATCCCAGCCGTCATTCGCAACGGCTTGACGGTTGTCGTTTCACCGTTGATCTCGCTGATGAAGGACCAGGTTGACACGCTTCGGGAAAACGGAATCGCGGCCGCGGCACTCAACAGTTCCCTCTCGACCGTAACGCAAAATAAAATCTTGACCGACATGCGAACGGGCAACCTGCGATTGCTCTATGTCGCACCCGAACGGTTGATGCTGCCGGGGCTGCTGGAATTGTTGCAGCGAAGCCCGCCGCTTTCGATTGCGATTGACGAAGCCCACTGTATCAGCAGCTGGGGCCACGACTTTCGACCTGAGTACCGAACGCTTCACACGATCCGTGAAAAGATCCCTGGGGTTCCCCTGCACGCATTCACGGCAACCGCCACACCTCAGGTCCGCACCGACATCATCACCCAATTGCGGTTGAACGATCCGGAAGTTCTGGTAGGAAACTGTCATCGTCCGAATTTGATTTATCACGTCAAACGGCGCGAGCCGGGGCTGAACCAGATTTGCAGCGTGATCGACCGGTTTCGCAACGAAGCCGGAATTATCTACGCCATCTCGCGTGCCAAAGTCGAAAGCATTTCCGACACGCTTAATCAGCTCGGTTACAAAACGCGACCTTACCATGCCGGGCTGAGCGATCAACAGCGTGCCGACTATCAGAACTCGCTGGTCAATGACGAAATCGAAGCGATCGTTGCAACGGTTGCTTTTGGAATGGGGATCGACAAATCCAATGTCCGTTACGTAATCCACGCCGAGATGCCGAAATCGGTCGAGGCGTACCAGCAGGAAAGCGGCCGCGCCGGCCGTGACGGGCTTGAATCCGAATGCTGGCTCTTCCATTCGCCCGGCGACTTTATGACCTGGCAGCGAATTATCGAAAACTCGCCGCAAGAACACCGTGACCGATCGCTACAAACCCTGAAACACATCAGCAACTTTTGCACTTCCATTTCCTGTCGGCACAAATTCCTCGTCGAACACTTTGGCCAGAAGTTCGACGCCGATTGTCAGTCCTGCGATATCTGTCTGGGGAAGGTCGAAACGATCGCTGATCCGCTCATCACGGCTCAAAAGATCGTGTCCTGCGTCTATCGTTGCAACGAACGATTCGGAGCTGCGCATATTGTGAAAGTTCTGACAGGAAGCAACGACGCGAAAATCGTGCAGTTTGGTCACGACAAATTGAGCACTTGGGGCCTGATGAAAGATGTCCCGCGGCGTCAAATCAGCGATTGGATCGAGCAGCTGCTCAGCCAGAACTATCTGGAAAAAACTGGCGAATATCCGGTATTGAACATCACACCCACCGGTTGGCAGGTCTTGCGGGGTGAATTGACTCCGTCGCTATTGAAAACCGTTACCGAAAAAGCCGCAGTCACCAAAACAAAAATCCTCGATTCCTGGGAAGGAGTCGATCGCGCCCTGTTCGAACAACTTCGCGGGCTCCGAGCGGAACTTGCCGCTGCCCAACAGGTCCCCGCCTTCATCATCTTCTCTGACGCAACCCTTCGCGACATCGCTCGCCGCCGCCCAACCGACAACCAGAATCTTCTGGCCGTTCACGGCATCGGAGAGCGCAAAGCGACAGATTATGGCCAACGGGTCATTGCATTGGTTCATCAGTACTGCGAATCCAACAACGTCGATTCCAACATTGTTCCGCCGCGCGACGAATCACGTTCGGCGCGACATGAAGGCCCGTCACTGCCATCGGACGGAGCCCGAGAGAGTTTCAAACTGTTCGACCAGGGCTTGGACGTTCCTGCCGTCTGCAACCAACTTCAGCGGGCAACATCGACTGTCTACGGCTATCTCGAACAATACATTCGGACCCAGAAAATCACCGACGCCACCCGTTGGCTCGACCCGGCCATTGTCGAGCAAATCGAAATCGCCGTTGCCCACAACGACACCGGCCGCCTGAAACCGACCTTCGACGCCCTCAACGGTACAGTCTCCTATGAATCAATCCGTATCGTTGTCGCCTGCATGAAGAACAAGAAGTGATTTTTGATTTTCGATTCGGCTTGTTTCAAAAGGGATCGCCAATCCAAGATCATCACACAAGGATCGTCAACCAGCGCCAATCGGCATTTCATAAACCTGATACGTCTTGTACCGCCGCAATGGAAGTGCTCGCTGAAGGGCATCCATTGATGGCAAATTGTCTTCGTCGACCCAGCCGAATTCCCAACGGGAAAAACGGTGCCACTGGTCGGTCATCGGTTTGGTCACAAGAGCAGAGATGCCCTTGGCGCGGATTTCGGGATCGACACCGAGGGCGATGTCGCGAACTTCGGGAATCCGTTTCAGCCAAAACAACAACTGCGGAATCCGGATCCAGTCCCAACGGCCCCAGCATTTTTTCAAAGCCCAATTGACGTTTGGAATCGAGACGTTGTAGCCCACCATTTTGTCATCGATGTACGCGCCGATAACGGTCAACGGATCGATGATCCGTCGCAGTTGTTTGACCATGTAATCCAACTCGGCTTCGGTCAGCGGCACAAAGCCCCAGCCTTTGCTGCGAATCACGTTGCCGATCCGGTTGATGTCGCGCAACATCGGATCAAGGGTTTCCTGGGTTCCGGCCCGCACCGACATTTCGGGAAACCGTTTCAGCAGTTTTTCGACAACCGTTCCCAGTTTGGCAAACCGGATGTCGGCTTCGGCATTTTCCGACGTTCGCTCGGTCAGGAAACTGTAAAACTGCTTGACCGGCAGTAGTCCAAACTGTTTCAACAACCGGTCATAATATTCGTGCGTATGAGCCATCATCACAAACGGCGGCTCGGAATGGCCATCGATGAGCACTCCGAAATCGCTTTTCATCGACGGGTTCATCGGCCCACGCATCGCTTCGCAGCCTTCACCCACCAGCCACTTGGTTGCCGTATTCAGCAACAACTCCGCGACTTCCTGATCGTCGGCCGCATCGAAGAATCCAAAAAAACCGACCCGGTTCGCATGATGCGAGTTGAACAGGTCATCGACAATCGCCGCGATCCGGCCTACAGGTTTTTTTCCGCGGTACGCGACCCAGACTTGCCGGCGCGCATGCTCATAAAACGGATGAACGGCCGGGTCGAGCAGCGCCCATTCCATTCGCTTGAGTGGAATCACCGCCGACGCATCTTTTCGATAGAGCTCCCGTTTGACCCGATAAAAATGTGCTTGATGCCTTCGCGACTCGACAACTTCAACACGCAATTCAGACAGAGCAATCATGAAAATTTATGACGCACGGTATCGCCGTTGCGTCGCAAGTAGGTCTACCTTTCACGAGGCAGACAATCAGCGCTTCAGCCTTTCCTGCCTGGGAAGGCAGGTTCTTCAACAGCAACCGACTGCTGAAGCGCCCAAGAGATCAAACGTTTTTTAAAGCAAAGGGCATTGTAGCGAAGAATCAACGTTGTGCATCCTCCGGTTCTTCTGACCATCCCAATTGCTTGCCCCGTCAGCCCAGATTGAAATTGTTTCAGGGCTAGAACACTCGGGGCCATCGTTGCATTGACAATTCTTCCTGTCCAAGGATCAGGCACCTGAACTACCGATGACTGGGAACCAGCCTCCAGCGATCATCCTCACGGACCAGAAAAAACCGCCGGGATTGGGGCTTGTTCAGGATTGTTCCCTTGACAGTCACAGTCGCCGTTTCCCCCTGGATCGATTCGTCCCCAATTTCCCGACCCTCCTTTTCCAGCCCATTAATCTCAGCGGCAATCGCAGCAACAGCCATTGGAATCGCCTTGCTGACCATCCCGGCAACGTCACGCCCGCCAGCAATGCCCTTCACGTCCTGACGAACTTTTTGGGCCGCCACGAGTTGTAACAAACCTTTCTTGTTGTTGTCCTGAATGAATTGCAACGCAACCTTTGCAACTTCCGATGGCGAAGCATCCTTGGGAACCAGAACGTCGGTTGACCCGGCTTCGTTTGCAACCGCGGATTTCGGACCGCTGGTTTCGGATGATGCTCCGGAACCAGGTGGCTGGCAGCCTGTTATCAAAATGGCTGCACCAGCAAATGCCAATAGTGCCGAATGAAATAAACTTAAGGGAGCAAAGCATTTCATGGGTAGATTTCCCGTTTCAAAATTTCGATAAGTCCGATTCTCTCATCACAACCTGGTACAGTAACGATTTGTAAGCCGTGACACGTTAGCGACCGTGCTCGAGACGCAACCTGGTCCGTTTCGGGCCACGGCCTACTCGCGTTACTTTGGCTTTTTGATACTTGGCAGAAACAAATATCAAAACCGTTCGTATTCCTCGTGACCACAGAATCAATGAAGATTCAATTTCAGAGTCCATCAGATGTACTGGTCAAGTGCCGCTTCAAAGTCTCCTGGCAGATCGCGGTTCTTTTTCGTCAAACCCACCCAGTAATACTCCGCCTTGAACTTGTCCGGGCCCGTTCCGCCGTACAGGTAATCGGCCAATCCATCCAGACCACCGTGCAGTTCATCCGCATTATCACCACCGAACAGGATGTCAACGCCGTTTTCACCAATCAACTTGTCTTGACCCTGGTTGCCTTCAATCCAGTCGTCCCCTTCGCCGCCGCGAATTGTGTCGCTGTGGTTCTCGCCATACAACTTGTCGTTTCCGTCACCACCCCAGATCAGGTCGTGCCCGTCGCCGCCGCGGATCCTATCAACCCCGGCATCGCCGTAGAGGAAATCATTTCCTTTGCCGCCGTAGATCCAGTCATAGCCGGCTTCTCCGCGAATGTAATCCGTGTCGTCGCCACCCGAGAGCGTGTCGTGTCCGGCTCCTCCATGCAACGCGTCCATTCCCGCATGGCCATACAGTTCGTCGTTGTCGGATCCGCCCCATAGGACATCATTGCCCGCCCCACCGGTCATCAGATCTTTCCCCTTCCCGCCGCTTAGCTGGTCGTTGCCACTTGATCCGGACAGAGAATCATCGCCGTCGCCTCCGACCAGCACATCGTCCCCGCCCTTGCCCAACAGCGTGTCATTGCCATCGCCTCCATTGAGAGCATCGTTACCGCTACCGCCAATTAGATCGTCATCGCCGCTTCCACCAACAATGGAGTTTTTGACTTCATTTCCAAAAAGTTCATCGTCCCCTGTTCCGCCATCAAGCCAGTCCATAGTTGAATTCGATCCACCATAAATATCGTCATGTCCACCTCCGCCTTTAATTTTGTCCTCCCCTCCTTCGCCATGGATCAGGTCATTTCCGTCGAATGCAGAATCCGTGTTGCCATCGCCAAAAATCTCGTCATTTTGCCCTCCGCCGAGGATCGTATCGCTACCCTTGCCGCCATAGATGATATCGATTCCTGCAGAACCATAAATTTCGTCGTTTCCTCCTAACAAAGAATCGGGATTGTATTCGTCTCCCCAAATCTTGTTAACCTCTTGAGTTGAGATTTGTGAAGGTGACAATAAATAGCCTGCGTCAATGAAATCGTCACCGGTTCCACCGACAATAACATCGTCTCCGGCAGCTCCGTAGATCTTGTCATGCCCCGATCCTCCACTCATAGAGTCATTGCCTCGATAGCCCCACAGGGTGTCATTGCCGGCATCACCAGTGATGTAGTTATCGCCGTCAGTACCATAGATCACATCATTCCCGTCACCACCATGTCCACTAAGGCCAAGCCAGAGAGTTGGAGCATCGGCCAGATGGATAGTGTCGTTTCCACCATTTCCATTAATCGATACACCATAGAAGTTATATTTCCAATTGCCTAACAGATCCTTGCCCCAAATACTGTAAGTCCCCACTGTGTTGCCGTTATCGAGAATCCGGACCTGGTCGTCTTTCTCACCCGGTCCATTCAGCACGGACTCCGCGGTAATTGTTTCGCCTGATTCAGATCCGTTCACGTGCATATGCCCGGAGATTTCGTGAATGCCCACCGAAACGGCCAAAAACCGTCGGTCTTCCAGTCGTTGGTACTCATTGGCGTTCGATGGATTGGACGAGCGTGACCGGGAACGGGCTTTTGCTGTTTTGCGCGACATGGTAATTGATTCCTTTTTTGAGTTTCAGCAACGAGTCAGAAAAATTCCGGCCGTTGCTTATCCGGAAAGCCTCTCTCCGACGCCCTGCGTCACGCTTGACGACGGATTGGCTATCACACCTGAGGACCGGCCCAAGAAAAGCGGACAGGAGAAGCGAGAAAAATTTCAAAATGGTGGCAAGATAGTTGATGTTCGCTCCGCGAACAAAATACCGGGTAAATTTCTGTTCACGGAGCGAGCTGCGACTGTCAGAAACCCGCTTTGCGAAGTTCATCGGCAAACAATTGAACCTCGATCCGGAACTCCCAGTACATTTGCGGATCAAGTTGATGGGTGGGGTTGGATAGCGGCAGCAACGGCACCAGCCAGGCCTCGAATTTCCTGGCGAATTCGTCGGCTTCAGCCGGATGTTCCATGGCCCGATGCACAAGCGCCAAAAAAAACCAATCGAACCCGATTCCTTTCCCGACCCGCTTGTCCACAGCCTTATTCAGATAACGGATTGCCTTCTCATGATCTCCGTGACGGTAGCACAACGCTCCAAGCGTATTCAGGAAGTTGCCCTCTCCACTTTCCATCAATGGTTCTATCCGGCTAATTAACGGTGCGAGATCGATGCCGGCGTCCGGGGCAATGGCGCACGTCCATGCGACTGCGTTGAGCAAGGAAACCGGGCTGTCGTCCTTGAGCAGCGCAACCGATTTTCGACAAGCATTGGCATATCCTTGCATGTCTCCGTTACGCAAACACAACACTGCGGAACGATACAGGACGTTTGCGCTGGCTGTCTCCGGAAGTAGCGTTTCGAGATCCCTGGTTGCCGCGTCGAACTCGCCCAACTCGGCCAGAAACGAAACACGTCTGGCTCGCAACTCAACGTTTGTTGGATCGGATTGAAGCAGCTTGTCCGCATGGAATCTTGCGGCGAACCAGTTTCGGCGGGCGGTGCCACGATTCAATTCCGTCTGGTGCCAGCCGGTCGATTCCTGTTGTTGATTGATACGTTCAATTCCCTTTCTTTCTCTGGCCTCATCGGTCTGACAAGTCCAGGAACAGAGGACGGTGTCCGCGACCAGAGTGATCGAGCGACCGGTTCCATCGAACGCCGCCACGGCGTCTGTCAGATAATTGTCATTGGTCAATCGCAGTACTTCCTGACCGGAATGCAGATCCCAGAGTTTGACGGTATGATCGCCACTGGCTGAAACCAGCCGATTGCCGTCACTATTGAAATTGAGACTGGCAATCACGTCCGTATGCCCGCTTATCGTGGCACCGACCGGGTCCTCGCCCGCCACCAACCGATCGACATCGAGAATCTCAATGTTATTTTGACTGTTGGCCAAAGCAATCCGTTTCCCGTTGCTGCTACTTGCAAGACATTTCAACGAACCCTCCGTCCGATACCTCGCAACATTCGAATTGTCTTTCAAGCTTCGGATACGAATCAAACCGTCCCGATTACCGATTGCCAGCAATCCCCGACCCGGAACGACACAAATGCGGTTCAAGGCTTCGTCCGGGAACGACACGGTTTCCCTGCATTCTCCGCTGGCAACATCCCAAATCCTGACCGTGCCATCGTCTCCACATGAAAACAGAAACTGATCCTGATCGGCAAACACAATATCGTTGATTGCACTTTCGTGTCCTTTTAGTCTGTGAACCAGTTCAGCCGTTTCCAGGTTCCAGACACAAATGGTTTTGTCCAGGCTGCCGCTGGCGACGTGTCGCCCGTCGTTGCTGACATCGACACAAGTCAACCAATCGTCGTGGCCAGCAAAGGAACGGACGAATTTGTTTGTGTCGATATCCCAAAGCTTTGCTGTTCTATCCTGGGAATTTCGGTTGGTACTTGTATTGAGCCCCAGCGCAACGGCCATTAATCGGGTGTCCGGAACGGAATCGGAATCGACAAGATAGGGGCCTGCGTATCGAATCGTCGACGGTTCAACGGGGCGAGTTAAATCCCAAACTCTGACATTGCCATCGCCTCCAGACGTTGCGAACAAGACGCCGTCCCTGGAAAAATCCATGTCGAGCGGATCACCGTTGTGCCCGGGGAACTCGCGAATCGTTTCGCCCGTGTGCGCATCAACGAATCGGCAACCTTTGCCCAATGTGCCCAGCGCCAGGAATTGACCATCTGGACTGTATCGCAAATAGGTTGTTTTCGATTGCTCGTGGCTGGCGATTTCTTCCAGTTTGTCCTCGAAAAAGCGATAGACTTTCACGGTTCCGGGAAAAGTTGCCAATGCAAGTTCGATTCCGTTGGGGGAAAAATCGATGCTGCGAACGTCAACCAGTCCTTTAACCTCGAAACGTGACTTTCCCGTCGCGATCTCCCAAATCCGGAAGCTTCCGTCACGCGAAGCCGTCGCAAGCAACTCCCCGGTTGGATGTACCGACATGCTCAGGATCATATGCGTGTGCCCTTCAAACTTTCGAATGAGCTGGCCGTCTGGAATGGAATAAAGTTCCGTGGTACCCGTTGTCTTTCCGATCGCCAGATATTTTCCATCGGGAGTGAAACAAATCGCGTAAACATGGTCATGCATGATCTCCTTGATCAGGTTGCCGGTTTGCGCGTCCCACAAATTCACCTTTCCGCCTGTTGGCTCTTCGGCCCGCCAGACCATTCCCGATGTGACGATGTAGCGATTGTCGGGGCTGAACTGAACATCCGTGACTGAGCTGGGGTGCCCGTTGAGTACAAATCGTAGCGTGCCATTTTCAATGTCCCAGACACACGTTTGACAATCGCGGTTTTTACCCCAGAGCGAACTTGAGGCCGCAATCCATTTTCTGTTTGAACTGATGGATACCGAACGGCTGGCGATCGACAGATCTGCGAAGTCCCAGATAACGGTGCCGGTCTGGTCGCGGAGGAAATCGTATTCCCAATGTCGCATTCGGACCGGCGTCTCATCAAGCAACTGTCGTGCGCGGGTTGTGTAGTTCAAATCGTATTCGTGCTGGGCCAGCGTCATGTTGCGTGCGTAAAGAACCTGTTCCACCCGCTGCCTTTCGATCTGTTCCGCTTCGCGCGCTTTCTCCGCCGCGGCAGTCTGACTCTCAGCTACGATCCTGTTACTTTCGGCGCGATACCATTGCCAACAAACTGCCACGGTTCCGATCAGGAACACCGCCATCAGTGCCGCCAGCGCGGGGTGACGGTGTGCCCACTTGACTCCCTGTTCCCAAAAGTTGTCTTGCCGGGCAAGGATCGGGTGTCCGGCGAGAAACCGCTGGAGGTCTTCTGCAAGTGCCATTGCCGACACGTAACGTCGTTCCGGCTTCTTTTCCAGACACTTCAGGCAGATCGCTTCCAGATCATGCGACACATTTTGTTGCAAGCGCCGCGGAGCGACTGGATCGTCTTGGGCAACCGCCCGAATCACTGACGCAATCGATGATCCTTCGAAAGGTGGCTTGCCCGTCAGCAACTCATACAGAATCGCACCAAGCCCGTACACATCGGTCGCCGGACCGATCGCATCGGTACCGCGCTGCACCTGTTCGGGCGACATGTAAGCCGGCGTTCCGACGACCGCACCGGTTTGCGTTGTCAGTCCGTCCTCCTTGCTGATACGCGCCATCCCGAAATCGGTGATTCTCGCGCAACGGGCCAGCACTTTTCCATCAGTCAGAACCGATTCTGCACTGGCCTGCAACAACACGTTGGCCGGCTTGAGGTCTCGATGCACGATCCCGCGACTGTGTGCGTGTTGAACTGCTGACGCCAGCGCGATCATCAAGTGCGCCGCCTGTTTGGAATCGACTGGTCGTGCCTGGTTCGAAAGCCATTGGTTCAGTGGCAAACCGTCGACGAATTCGAACGCGATAAACAACGTCGGGCCGACTTGCCCCGCTTCGTAAACTGGCACAATGTTAGGATGCCCCAGCAGCGCAGCCGCCCGGGCTTCGCGCAGAAAACGGGCCCGTCCATCTTGCGACATCAGCGATTCCAATCTCGGAATCTTCAAGGCGACTTTTCGATCAAGCTGTGCGTCGTACGCCAGCAATACCAGGCCAAATCCGCCATGTCCCAACATCTCGCGAATCTCAAACTTGCCGATCCGCGTACCGACTTTGACACCCGAAAAAGAATCCGACTCCTGTTCGTCAGCGGGCCAAGGATCGACTCCAGGTACGGCGTGTTTGGCAGTGTCAATTTCACAAACAGTCTTGACCGGATTCCAGGCTCGCGATTGACCAGAATGCTCACGAACCTTGCGAATCAATGCGCGGGCACTTAGGGCCAAATTCTCGTCGCCGACATCGGCTTCCGAGTGGACACCGCCGTTAACAGTGCCCTGATCGTTTCCTTTGTTTCCCGACTGTTCGGCGTCGATCGAATTGGGATCAGGTTCGACCATCGTTTGATCCGCCATTTTCAGTTTGAGCGGGAGACGCATTCGTTCCGATCAGTGGTTGCAAAAGCGATTCCAGTTTCACAATCGCCCGCCTCCAAAGTTTCCGCGCGGCTTCTTCGCTGATCTTCATCTGCTCTCCGATTTGCGGAAAGCTCTGATCCTCCCAGTCCCTCAGCCGAATTACCTGCTGGTAGTTTTCCGGAAGCTGGGCCATCGCCAGTTCCAGAGCCCGCGACTGTTCGCGGATCAAAGCGTCAGTTCCCGGTGTGTTCAAGTGATCGGGAATCGCCGGCTGAAAAATCTGCGAATCGTTCAGCCGATGTTCGCGAGCAACCTGCCGACTTTGGGCCTTGAAGTAATGTTTCCGTGCGCGACTGAATTCGTTTATCAGAATTTGTCGCAGCCAGCCCTTGAATTCTTCCGGTGATGCGCCCCGGAACTGGTCGAAGTGCTCGTACGCTTCCAGCATCGTTTGCTGGATCATGTCCGACGCTCCCATCTTGGCCTGCAGATCCCGATCGATTTCGTATTTGGCGATAACCGCCAGGTAGTCACGGTACTCTTCCATCAACGACCCCAAGGCATCCTGGTCACCGTTCCGGGCAGCCCGAACCTGATCGAAAAACTTTTCGGCTTTACAGTAAAAAGCGTTGATGTCGTCGTCCTCGCGCTCATTCATTGACCACTCACCATGCCAGAGGACAAAGCCTCCGAAAAGCGGACACGAAATTTTTCAAACTGGCGTATTATCACCGATTCCGGGCCATTTCGCCACAAAATTCCGGGTTACGGCGGGCCATTTCAATTGAAGAAACCGGTTTTCGGGCCTCTCGTTTTATTCCGTCCCAAGCATGTCCGCTTTCTGGTTTCGAATTCCTCAGGTGTAACAGCGACGTGACGGCGTGATCTCCGAACGGGCTACCGCCTGAATGAAATCCGTTCCGCATTTTTCTTTCGCCGAAATGGTTTGACCCAAGGAGTATTAACGTGATTCAGAAACTTGTTGGTTCCATAGTATTGACTGCACTCCTTGCCGTCGGGGCGATTACCCAGGCTCAAACCACATACAACTGGACCAATGCCGGGGGTGGAAGCTATCACACGGCCGGCAACTGGTCGCCTGGGGGAGGCCCGCCAACGTTGATCGATCACTCGATTTTTAATCTGAACAACACCTACACGGTGAATTTCACCAATGCCCCAACGCTGGGCGGAGATTTCCAGGTCCGCAACGGGAACGTCACTTTCAGCTACCTCAACCCCACTGCGTTCGTCAATTGGCACGCGGGAACGACCTCACTTGTTGGCCCCGCTGCTGGAGACGCCCAAACGGCCGCAACACTGAACTTGATCAACATGGCGAGCAATCCCATGCGCGGTTCGGATCTGACAATTGGCCATGCCGCAGGCAAAGTCGGAACAATGAATATCAAAAACGCGCAGTGGATTACCTATAACGACGATGGAGCTACTCGCGTAGGGCAAAAGGGTACCGGCAATCTGAATATCACCACTACTGGAACTTTGCAGAATTCACTGTTGAAATCCAACTCGGTCACCATCGGTCAAGAGGGTGGAACTGGCAACGCGCTGGTTTCAGGCATCAATTCTTCGTTGCAATCCACCTATGGTATCAATGTCGGAGCTGGGGTGAATTCGGTTGGCACATTGACGGTTTCAAATGGTGGCAAGGTTCTGTCGGGCAATGACTTAAAAGTCGGCTGGGGTAGCCAAAGCAACAATCTGGTAACCGTCGATGGGGCCGGTTCGGAACTTTCGTTTGGCAGTGACGGGCTGTACCTGTCTTGGGGCGCTGGCAAGGGAGCATTACAGGTTACTGGCGGAGGCAAGGTCACCAGTTT
The DNA here is from genome assembly GCA_040081565.1 of Pirellulaceae bacterium. Taxonomy (GTDB): domain Bacteria; phylum Planctomycetota; class Planctomycetia; order Pirellulales; family Pirellulaceae; genus BJ22. The sequence goes on along the minus strand of JBEBGH010000019.1, from coordinate 5,136 downwards.
CGACGGCGATGTCCATATAGGGGGGAGTAGCGGCGGAACCGGGATTCTCAACGTCAGCGGTGCCGGTTCGCAGTTTATCGTCATCGGCAACAGAAACATTAATGTTGGCGACCAGGGAACCGGAACCATCAATATTTCCAACGGCGGAAATGTGACCGGCCATCAGCTGCTGATTGGCGGAGCCTCCAGTGCGGTAAATCTAAACAACGGAACGATGAACCTGTCTGGTCACAGCATAATCGGTGCGACTGGCAACGGATTATTGAGTCTCACCAACGGAAGCATACTTAACAGTTCTGACGGAATTGCCCTTGGGAATCTCACCAGTGGCAAGGGCACGTTATCCATTCTTGGCGGATCGCAATTGACCTCGGAATTTGGGGGTGTTGGTGCTGGAACCATCTCCGGCTCGAAAGCCACCATTTCAGGAGCCGGATCCAAGTGGATATTGGCGCAAGGTCTGGCGGCAGGTTTTCAGAGTACTGGCGAAATCGTCGTGCAGGATCAGGGACAGGTTATCAGCAACGGCGGCGGATTGGGACTAAACACCGGAGGCGTGGGTATCGCGACAATTTCAGGAAATGGAAGTAATTGGAGTAACAAAACTGGAGGGATAGGGGACTCTTTCAGTGTCGGTCGTGCCAGTGAGGGAATTCTCGCAATCAACACGGGCGGATCCATGACCAGCGATTTTGCGGGAATCGGTCACAACCCCCTCAGTCTTGGGACCGCGTCGATTTCGGACAGCGGTTCCAAATGGACTGTGAGCAACATGTTGATGGTTGGCAATCATGGTACGGGTAATTTGTTGATTTCAAACGCTGGGCAGTTGGTGGCCGAGACAGCGGCCTCGGTGAAACTTGGCAATTATGCAGGCTCAACCGGAAAATTCACCATCAGCGGCAACGGCAGCAAGGCACAGTTTACGACAGCTGGCTCGTTAACGGTTGGCAATCTCGGCAACGGAATTCTGGAAGTACTTAGTGGAGGAAGTGTTATTGGCGGCAGCGCCATCATCGGGAACTCTGCCGGAAGTAACGGATTGGCCACGGTCAAAAATGCCGGTTCAAACTGGGCTGCCGGAAACTCTCTGATTGTAGGGCAAGAGAGCAACGGCGAACTCAAGATCGAAAACGGCGGGAGCGTGTCGGCTCAAAATATTGACATCGCCGTTGGTCTCAACTCGACAGGCGACATTTCAATGGTCGGAAACAACTCAAATCTGGTGGCAATTCAAAATTTAAGAGTCGGCGGTGGAAATGCCGAAGGGGGGCAAGCGTCACTGACCATCAATAACGGAACCACCGCTTCGGTCGGTGGAGCATTGACGCTTTATTCCCAAGGTAACGTGAATCTGAATGGAGGAACGCTGCAATTGGGAAGTCTGAATGACCAGAGCGGGAATCTCAACTGGACAACAGGCACCTTCCGCTTCATGAACAACACCCTCTTGAGCTCAACACTGCTGGACAAAATCCTCGGACCTTCGCATACGATTGAAAACTTCAAAAATCTTGAAGGCGGATCGGGAACAACACTGACTGTCGGTAGTACGAATCTATCGGTCGACGGCGGCAAATTGGCCGGCGCAAACCTGACCAATTCCGGTGTCACTTCGGTTCAGAAGGGCCGCATCGAAATGACCGGCTCGCTGCTTAACGAACAGACGGGTACGTTTGTCATCCAAAACACAGGTCTGGCAAGTTTTGCTGGTGGTGTCCAAAACAATGGCACCTTTGAGTTGGATGGTTCGGCGACCAAGAGTTCTGGCGGAACGTTCGTCAACAATGGAACTCTGTTGGGACGCGGGACTCTGGCCCACGCGATAATGAATCAAGGTACCGTTCAGGTTGCTGCTTCGGAAAAGTTGTTGATTGACAACGGAAATAATCAAAGCGTCAATAACAATAACATCCAACTCGTCGGAGGTCGGCTTGAGTTTACTGGACAACTAAACAATGCCATTAACGGATTTGTTTCGGGACAAGGAACTTTGGCAACTGCGTCGAATAACCCTGGATCGGTCGGGTTGGTCAATCGGGGAACGGTCGCATTCTCAGGTGGTAATAACAACGTCTATGGGGATGTCATCATCGATTCGTCGGGACGATTTACATCGTCCGGCGGAGGGGTCACCACATTTCACGATGACGTGCTTCACAACGGTGTTGAGATTCGGACCAGTGCCAATGGATACTCAGTGTTTCTGGGGAGTGTCTCGGGTGCCGGCTCGTTTACTGGAACAGGAACCGTCCAGTTCGAAGGTGACCTGCGTCCGGGCAATAGTCCCGGGCTGTTGGATTTTGAAGGAGACGTTGAACTTTCTCCGACGTCCCAATTGTCGATTGAGGTAGCTGGATTTTTTGCAGGGAGCGAATACGACCAATTGGCGGTCGAAGGGTTCGTTAGTTTGAATGGTTTCCTCGACGTCAACCTGATCAATGGCTTTGTGCCGAATCTGAATGACAGCTTCACCATCATCGACAACTTTGGCATGGATTCAGTGATGGGGAACTTCCTCGGTCTGGCAGAAGATGCGCTAATTTTCGCCAGCGGTTATGAATTTCAGATCAGCTATGTGGGAGGAACCGGGAACGATGTCGTTTTGACTACCGTTTCGTCGGTCCCTGAACCCAACAGCATCGCGTTGCTTATGATCGGTTGCGTTGTATTCTTTGTCCGCCGCCATCGTTCGGCGCAATCACTACCGCCGCCGAAGGTCCGAACTACTTGACACTAGCGGCCATGAAGAGTTATCCCGCGATCGTTGTCCCCGTTCGCCTAAAGGCAAGGTAGAGCATTCCACGCATCGTCTGTTTGTGAACCAGCGAAAACCCATTTGATTCGGCGGCGGCAACAAGGATGTCCGGCTGCAGGCGAAGTTTTTGGTACGCACTGACGGATGTCTGCCATGCGGAGTCAACACGCGTATGGATAATGTCGTGAACGACGATTGTGTCGGTCCGATATTCGAGGAAGCATGTATGGATGCGTAGGTCGTCAGATCGCACAGGAATAAATCGTTCCGCGCCAATCAATTCATGAGAATAATCGCGGAAGGAGAGCGTCAGCCATCCATCCGGAACCAGCGAGCGGGCTGCGTCACGGATTAGTGAATTGACCGCTTCTTCCGACGGAAGATGTGTCAAGGTGTCGCCCATGCAAGCGATCAACGTGGCCGAGCCGGAACCGAGGTGATCGACGAACTTGGTCAAGTCCGCGTCGATAGTCTGGATCGGTAATTCGCCGATCCGTCCATTCAGTTCACTCAAAAGATGAGCCGACGTGTCAATCGCAAGTACACGATAGCCCCGCCGACCAATCGCAATGGAATGAAGGCCGTGACCGCACCCAAGGTCAACTGCAACGGACCCGTTGCCGTCAGGAAGAGAAATATCTGAATAGAAACCGTCGGCTTGGGAGCATGCGATATCGAAGTCGCCGACCATCCAGGAGTAGATGGGAGCGAGGTGGTTTGCGTAGTGCTCAGTGACCGATGATATCATTGTGGTAGCCAGCATTTGTACAGGGCGATAAAGGCGCATTGATAACACTTCGTTCGGTCGGCGTTGCTACGCCCCATCATAGGCTCGCTCAAGAGCCGCCACATCTAGTTTGACCATCGTCATCATGGCATCCATCACCGCCTTCACCTTCCGTGGGTCCGAGTCGCGGATGAGTTGCATGAACCGTTTTGGCACAATCTGCCACGAGAGGCCGAACGGGTCCTTGATCCAGCCACACGCGGTCGGCGTCGCGCCGGCGTTGACCAGCTTGCCCCAATACTCGTCGACTTCGGCCTGATCCTCGCAATCAACGTAGAGCGAGAAGCCCTCGGAGAACGAAAAGTACGAACCACCGTTGTAGCCCATGAAGACTTGACCGCCAACAACGAACTCGGCAGAAGTAATCGGCCCATCCTTGCCGGTTTGGGCGACGTTTCGAACTTCAGAGTCCGGAAAGATGGCGGTATAGAACTCCATCGCCGCCTCGAGTTGATCGTTGAACATCAGAAACGGCGTGACTTTGGTCATTGGGGCTCTCCTTCATCACGAGAGATTGTGGCTGAGGACTGGTTAACCATTGGGGAACCAATTTACTTCTTTCTGCCTAACATTGAAGCCGTACCTACCAATTGGGAAGCTCTTGAAGGGTCTCCCATTGGATGTCTTCCGCCAGAACCTCGACATTGACGTCGTGGCTCCTGAAATAGTAGTGCTTTACATTCGAAAAGTTGTCCGCGAAAGTTGGGTAATGTTCTCGCTGCTCGCGGTTGTATTCCTCGAGCCAGAGACTGTCCTCAACAACGCCGATCCCCTCTCCCGCTTCTCCTCCCATGCCCACTATTCGTCCACCTAGAAAGCGCTTGAAGGTGAAGCGAATTCGCGCGTAGCGGTTTGCGGGCCGAAACCACCCGGTCAGATCCAGATACTCGGGTCCCTGCTCTTGGACATGCAACACGAGACAGGAACCACTTGGGGATGTTGTGAAGGGTAACTCAAGCTCGCGATGAATCATCTGCCTGCCTTCCGCACGGGTGGGGGGAATGAAATTTACCTCGAAAAGGACGTGATGACTACTGGCCTCAACTTTTATCCGGACGCTTTTTTCGTCTTCGCACCTGCCCTCGGTTATGGGTTCCCAACAGTCCATTTTTGCGGCTGAGCTTGGTCCATCCGGATGATGATTGACTGCATCGATGGTCAATCGGTTCCCCGCAGCACCGAAGAGAGGATGATCTGCGAACAGCAGAAGATTGCCCAGCGCATTTGAAATAACCAGAATGTCGTATGGCGAGAGGGAACAAAAAAGAAAATGGTTGGGTGACGTATGAAAGTTATTGTGAGCCTCATCGATTAGAATTGTCGAATGGCAATGCAGGAACACCGGCTTGTCCATTCACGGATCGAATTCAAAATCGACCAATTGTTGCGCTGATGCTCAAGTGCCGAATATCGCAAAAATAATTAGCGATTGAACGAGGGTGTTTCGCAACATTTGTTTGTTCTTCTCGCTTGGGCCTGCACTCAAAAAAGGACTACATCTTGTGACTGGTCGCACGACTCTCCGAGTCGTGATTCCTGGCTTTGATTTAGGCCGAATCTTCGATCATGAACCCGGATCACCAACCTAATC
>JBEBGH010000580.1:0-2165 GCA_040081565.1 Pirellulaceae bacterium | reverse complement strand
GCCATCGATTGTGTCGATACCGCTCGATCCGGTGATCGTGTCATTCCCCACGTCGCCATTCAGCTTCAAGCGAATCGCTCCGCTGCCGGCTTGAGTCGCAATGATCACATCGTTGCCGTCGCCACCTTGTACCGTGAGTACAGAGAAAGGAACTCCTGCAACACTCGCAAACGTCACCGTATCGTTCCCGCCGCGAGCGTCAATCAGCACATTCTGGATCAACGATTTCGCAGCAATCGTGCCCTCTCCAATACCTACAGTCAGCACGCTCCCGATCGAACTGACGGTGAATGCGTCCGCCAGATTCGTACCGTTGACTAGAATAGTGTTGAGCCCCTCACCACCATTGGCCGAGTCACCTCCACTGCCAGTCGCATCGAGCCGGAACGTGTCGTCATTGTCTCCGCCCAGTAACAGATCATCACCGGCCTGGCCATTGAGCGTGTCGTTGCCAATTTGCCCGTCCAACGTGTCATTACCAGCGCCTCCCAGCAGCGAGTCGTCTCCATCGCCACCAAAGACTAAGTCGTTTCCACCTTGACCATTGATGATGTCAGGCGCGCCGCCTCCGAACAAAGTGTCATTGCCGTCGCCACCTTCGACGTAATCGTCCCCGGGAGCGTCGTCGTTGACGATCGTGCCAGTCCCAGTCCCATCACTAATCGTGGCATTGACCGCCGCGGACAGCAGCACAGAGAAAGCTTCATCCGACTCAATGTTTTTATCGCCGATGATCGAAACGTGAATTTCTTTGGTCGTCTCACCCGGAGCGAACGTCAGCGATCCGGCAGTGGAATTGGTGCAGACAGAGACGGCAACGGCATCACCTCGTCCATTCGGGCCATTCGAATTTCCGACAATAGCGTCCGAGATTCCATCGCCATTGACGTCACCGATCGCCAAGTCGTTTGGAGTGAAATTCAAATCCTGAAGGCTGCCCGTCGAGAAGTTTTGAGGGTTCAGAAATGTTCCGGTAGACGTTCCGTAGAAAAGGGAGACGCTTTTGGAATCCTGGTTGAGGGCAACAGCATCAACATTCCCATCCTGATTGAGATCGCTGAGTTCTAACGCGATTGGCGTACCCTCAGGTTTGTATGTAATTGGTGCGAGAAAACGTGGTAGGTTGGGGTCACGAAGGCGAACGACAACTAGACCGTTCTCTTGATCTAAAGTCATCAGGTCATCAAGGCCATCGTGATTGATGTCTGCGACTTGTGGAGAAAGACCGCCGGGGAAGGCACCCAGATCAATCGCTGGTTGGAATGTTCCATCGCCATTGGAAACGTAAAGCCTAGCAGTTGTTGATCCGCGGCCTACTGCCGAGTTTGCCATAAAGACGAGGTCTTGTTTGCCATCACCAGTCATGTCGATGGCTACGACAGTCGAAATCTCGCCAATGTCGGAACCCAAATCGATCGGTTGAGAAGTTGCGAACGAACTGCTGCTCAACGGTGACAAACCGCCTTGATTGAGGAAAATCGACAACCCTTGCGCACGGTCTGCACTGCCCACGAGCAACGTTGAACCCGCGACAAAATCAACGAATGAGTCATTATTAAAATCACCAACAGCAAACCCTCCAGTTGATTTACCCGGCGTTCCAAACTGAATCGGTGCCCCGAACCACCCACCGGTTTGACCTGGCGTAACAAAAATGTCCTTCCCTGTCCTAACAACCAAATCAGACAAACCATCGCGATTGAAATCGGAAGTCTCGAAGATCGGATTTGTCGCAGTACCTGAGGCAAACGACGCAATTGAAAACTGAGTCGCTGAAGCCGTCGAAGGTTGTCCGGGAGGAGGTACACCGAGAATCAAGCCTGCCAATGTCGGGCTAGCACCACGATAAGTCAGTATGTCAGCAATCGAATCGAGATTCACATCAGCAACCTCAACGCTTGCTGGCGGATATCCCGCAGGATTTTGGCGGTCGCCAATTTGAACGGGAGCTGCGAAGCCGCCAAATCCACTTAACCCAGTGTAGTCACTAGGATTCTTCGCTGTTCCATCTTGCATGGCATAGTTGACCGTGACTGGTTGCGTCGCGGCGGCCGAAAGCGTGACCGTGAATGTCGCATCTTTTCGCCCGGGATTGCCTTCCAGGATCGTCACATCGTTAATGGAAAGCGTCGGTCCTGCCGGAATCGGTGGCGGCGGTGGTGCAA
>JBEBGH010000237.1:0-8484 GCA_040081565.1 Pirellulaceae bacterium | reverse complement strand
GATTGGGTTTGAGCGAAATCGCTCAAGTTCGTCGGCGTTAAAACGAATTCGATCCGTCTTCTTTTCTAAAGCGATATCGATTTTCTTTTCGATGTCCGGATCAAACTCGCCCTTGATTTCCAAAAACAGCTTGCGCAGTTCTTCGTTCAGTTCCTGGCCGTGGACGGGCTGACCGCTCCAGCAGACAAAAGCCAACAGGAACAACGACATCCAGATGGTAAAGTTGAAGCGAATTTTCATTTTGCTTTTTCCGACCGACTCGACAATTGAAAATATTTGACTCGTCATCGTTTGCACTCGAGACTTGCTCGAATGGTTCGACGGGTTACTTCAAATCTTCCAAAATGATGGTTAACGACAAAACTTGGCCCCGGCGCTCGATCTCCAAGGAAACTGAATCGCCCACATTCTTTTCGCGAATCAAGGCAATCAGCTGCTTTGGATTCGTAATCAGTTGATTTTCAAATTTACGGACATGGTCCCCTGGCTTGAGGCCAACTCGGGCCGCGGGGGAGTTTGGATTTACTATTTTGATGATCGCGCGATCGGCAATTTCCTCCATCTCGACGCCCATTTTTGCCCGCTGTTTTGGTTGTGATTCAGGTTCGACGAGTTCGATGAGTTTGCCCCACCGGTTCCCTTTGGCCATTCGGTCCCAGTTGTTGCGAAAGGTGCTGACCTGCACGTGGCGATTTTCCGAAAGCAGATCACCGATAGAACTATGGATTCCAACCACTTTGCCGTTCAAGTCGAACAAGGGTCCGCCAGAATCGCCACCAATTAAAGCTGCGTCGGTTACCATCAGGTGCTCACGAAATTCGAGTACTCGACCCGTTCGCACCGGCGGTTTTCGACCGACTTCGTAGCCTCCCGAATGTCCGAGGCAGACGACCCAATCACCAACTCGCGTGCTGTTGTTTTCCGCCAATTCGGAGTGTGGCCATTTGCCCGGTTCTGTGATCTGCAGCAAAGCCGCGTCGACGTCCAGGTTGAACCCAACGACACGCGCTTGTGTCGTGACGCCACTGGGGAAAAAAATTTCAACTTCGGCAGGACTACCGTTGACAACGTGTCCAGCCGTCATGATCAGACCCGATTCGTTGATGACAACACCGCTCCCGAAGCCTTTGCCATCGCTAATCGCGACAACCGAGGCCATGTTTTTTGAGACGCAGTTTTCGACTTGCTTTTGAATCGTCCGCAGATGGTTTAGCGACAGGCTGTTGTCATCAGCGTACAATGCGATGGAGGTCGCTAGGCAAACGATCAGCAGGAGGGCAGTTGCCAGTAGCCTACGGCCAACATTCCGGTTGACATCGAACAAGTTTGGCTCCTTTGGCTTTAACGCAAACGATGATGGCCCGCCGGCTAGCATAACGACTCCGGAAAGCTTCTTACCCTAATTCGACAAATTACCCATTTATCCTGTTTTTGTTTTTGGTAATCGTAAAATATTGAAAGTTTGGAAAATAGTAAAAGCCGCGGTTCAAAATTGGTAACGTCGAAAATCAAGCCATTAAACGCGAAAACTGACCGGTCAATGGAAAACAAGAGTCCATTAGACGTTTGGAGCAATGAAATCTATGTTCGACAAGGTTGTCAGAGTCGCCGTTCGAGGCTTTCGATTGATTTGGGCATCCCCAAATTCTGCGATCGGACTGCTAGCAGGAACGTTGATGATTTTGACTGGTGGAAGGGTTCGATCGAGGCGCGGAGCACTCGAGTTTTTTGGTGGATGGCCCTCAAGAATTTTCTCTCGCCTGCCTAACGGTCCAATCGCCGCCATGACCTTGGGCCATGTGATTTTGGGGCAAGACGACCATTGTCTAGAGCGGGCACGGGACCATGAACATGTCCATGTCGTCCAATATGAGCGTTGGGGCCCGTTCTTTCTACCAGCCTATCTTTTGTGTTCGCTAGTTCTGTGGTTGCGGGGGCGGGATGCGTACCATGAGAACCCATTCGAAGCGGAGGCCTACCGTAAGGTACCCTGAGAAACACGTTGCGGGTCTCTTTTGGCGACGCCATCGTTGGTGATTGATTGCCAAGCGAATTTACTGGGACTACGATGATTGCGGTTAGGAGTGGGTTCATCCTCTAGAAAAAGTTTGTTCATGAAATCCGTTTTGACTAGGCATACTAAATTTGTCGCGACGTTCCTTGCCCTTGTATTGGCCATCCCTGGGATGGTTTGGTCTGATGGGTCATTCACGGAAGATGTGAAGGCGGCGATCGAATCGGCGAAAAAAGAAAACAAAGATCTGTTCGTTTTGTTCACTGGCTCGGATTGGTGTCCGCCGTGCAAGAAGTTGGACGAAGAAGTGTTCTCCAAATCCGAGTTCCTCGAACCGGCCTCGAAAAATTTTGTTTTGCTCAAATTAGACTTCCCGCAAAATCGCGAAGTTCCTCCCGAGATCGCCAAACAGAATGAGGAGTGGAGCGGAAAGTATGGGATTAGTGGATTTCCAACCGTTGCGATTCTGGATGTGAATCTACGCCCAGTGGGCTTTATGGGCTTCATGGAAGGTGGTCCTGGGCCGTACCTTGAGGCGTTGATGGCGCTGAAAGAAAAACGCGTGCGCCGCGATGAAGCCTTGGCGAAATTGCCCGAAGCGAAAACGGATGACGAGCGGGCTCTAATTTTGGACGCGGCATTATCTCAATTAGACGAAGAAATCATTAACGTCTATTACACCGAAGAACGCGACCGGATTGTGGCCATTGACGACGACAATCATTTGCAATTGCGCGCGAAGTACAACGAACAGCAAGACGCCGAAATGCGGAAGATGATTTTGGCCGACATCATGTCGATCAGCCAATTGGAGAAACCGGAAAAAGCGGTGGCCTTCATCGATGAGGTTCTCGAGAAAATCCCTTTGCCCGTCGAAAATCGTTTTGAAATTCTGCAAATCAAATTGGGCTTGTTGCAAAAGGCAAACCAGCATGAGTCAGGCGACAAGTTGCTGGACGAAATGTTGGCGATGGAGGGAGTGGGCGCTGAGACGCGAGAACGATTGTTGGTCAAAAAGGTTCTCCAATACATCACGGCCAAGAAAGTCGATTTGGCCGATGCGTTGATCGAGGAAAATCTCAAACAGCCCGGCGAGCATCTGTTGTTGACCCTGACCAAGGGCCAGATTCTCGCGAATACTGGCGAGTTGCAAAAAGCAGTCGAGACGTTTGACAAAGCCATACCCAAGGCCCGTTTTCGGCCAGATGCCATGATCGAGTTGGTTGGCGCCAAGGCGGACGCCTTGGTGAAGCTCAAACAAGAAGAGGCCGCATTGGCGGCGCTCGACAACTTCGCCGACGATTCTCAAATGCCGACAGATTTGCGCTGCGAGTCGCTGTTACATCAGGCAATGATTATGCGGATGATGGGGCGAACAAGGCCGGCCATGCTCACGGAAAATCGAGCCGTTGAACTGGCCGATACCCCGCAATTAAAGCGGGAAATTCAAAATGTCATTGAGAAACTTCGGGCCCGTGCTGCCAAAGAATAGGACTTGTTGCGGCGCCATTTCTAGTTTGAATACTTTAGGGGAATCGGCTCGCCCCCGCGCGCCAGGTACAAACGATAGGCTTGATAATTCAAGTATCCGTAAGCCATTTGCCCGATCGCAATCGCTGCGAAATATCCGACACACACGACGAGCACCCCCAAGATAGCGAGAATCGGGGTCAAGCAGATAATGATGGCCATCCCGATTAACAACTCCACCCAAACCTTGCTCAGGTATGCGAACACAAATCCGAAGTTGAATCCTTGCAAGAAATCTTGAGTCAACGCGGAGCGCAACATCATCGGTTGGCTCACGACAGCAAATAGGATTCCGGAACACAACGCTCCCAAAATCAGAAAAATGAACGGGATGGCCATGAAGCCAGCATCGCCTTGTCCCGCGGCCGCAGCCATAATCACGAAGAACAAAACGTAGATAATTGCGATGACGGGAAACATCAAAAGGTTGGCGGCCAGGACCACCAGGAACGGCCAGATCCCACGCCCGATATAATCGCCCAATCGATTGAAGTCAAAATCGGGATAGCGCGAGCCGGGGTTGCGCAGCAAAGACTCTCCGATGTAGAACTGGTAGCCCAACAGCACAATCGGTCCCAGAATGGGGACGAAGATGGCTAAGGTGCAGAACAGGACATTTAACAGCCAATTCGGGCTTTCGAACATGAAGGTAAAGTTCTTCAAGTAGTCGATCGTGAAGTTGCTCGGGGGCGTATGCCCCGGCTTGCCCGCTGAAGCTGGAGCGGTAAACGGGTTTGGTGCGGAAGACGTCATGAGGAATTCCAACGTAAACTGCGGGGTAATTTTTTGAACCTTCGTCAGTTTACTTGTTCTGAGGTGAAATTCCTACTCTTGCAGCGTCACTGTGGTTGACTTAAAACTTTAGAACCTTTTTGATCCCTTGGCCCAACTCTTTCAGATTGATCTAGTAAGAGGGCCAGTGGGATCATCAGGGAATTGGCTGTTTTTTCGCCGCGGCAGCATCCGCATTTATTCACGAATCCAATCCGTTTGAGCTTGTAAGCAAGGAAAGAACATGTCGGGATCCAACCACGAAATTTTCGGCCATCCGCGCGGTCTATCACTATTGTTCTTCACCGAAATGTGGGAACGCTTCAGCTATTACGGAATGCGCGCGATTTTTACGCTGTACATGACCTCAGCCCTGTTGCTGAACAAAGAGGCCGCGTCGCAAATTTATGGTTCCTATACCGGCCTGGTTTACTTGACGCCGCTAATCGGTGGATACGTTGCCGACCGCTACTGGGGGAATCGAAAATCGATTTTGTTTGGTGGTTTGTTGATGGCAATAGGGCAATTCCTGTTGTTCATGAGCGCCTCGAGTTATTCCAATAAAGCAGTCGCTTTGCCGTTAATGTACGCCGGCCTAGTCGGCCTGATTTTGGGTAACGGATTTTTCAAACCGAACATCAGTTCAATGGTCGGTCAGTTGTATGCACCGGGCGATAAACGCAAGGATGCGGCGTTTACGATTTTCTACATGGGGATTAATTTGGGCGCCTTCATTGCGCCGTTGGCTTGCGGCTTCTTGGGTGACACCGGCAAGCCCGAGGATTTTCGTTGGGGATTCCTGGCGGCATGTATCGGGATGATTTTCGGCACCCTGTTGTTCATGATGGATAAAAACAAATACGTCGTCACACCCGACGGACAACCGATCGGCGATCGCCCCAACAAAGCGGTGGGTGTGCAATCGACTGAAGCCGCCAAGGCCCTTAGCCCGGCCCTTTTGTTCGCGGGTTTGGGAGTTTTCGTTGTGGCCGGATTGTTTTTCAAATTTTATTTGGAATTCGACTGGATCGGAGCATTCATCTACGCCGCGTGTATTGTTATGCCAACGTTGATTATTCTTGACGGCAGCCTGACCAAGATTGAACGGGACCGCATCATCGTGATTTACGTTGCGGCATTTTTCGTGATTTTCTTCTGGGCGGCTTTCGAGCAGGCGGGAGCTTCATTGACGTTTTTTGCCCAGGAACAAACTAATCGCACGCTCGATTGGAAATTACCTGAGTGGTGGGTGCATGTCGGTTCGGTCGCCTTGATCGGCGTCCTGGTTTGGGCCGGAATGAAGGTGTTTCAAAATTTTGAAGGCGTTGATGGTCTTTCGACGTTTTTGTATGCCGTCATTTTGGGCGGCATCGGATATTTGCTGTGGGCGAATTACGGCATTTTGCAAGACAAACAAACGTCGATTTACCTCGGCGAAATTCCTGCTTCGTTCTTCCAGTCGGTGAATGCGATTGCCGTGGTTATTCTTGCTCCGGTCATTGCTGCATTCTGGGTTTGGCTGCAAAAATTTGATAAGGAGCCGAACTCGCTGTTGAAGCAGGCTTTGGGTTTGATCATTCTCGCGCTTGGCTACGTAGTGATTGCCTGGGGCGTAACCGGTGTTGGTCTCAATGACAAAACCTCATCGTGGTTGCTCATCGGACTGTACGTCATTCATACGGTAGGCGAATTATGTCTTTCGCCGATTGGCCTGTCGCTCGTATCCAAGCTTTCGCCAATGCGATTGGTTTCGCTATTGTTCGGTGTCTGGTTCCTCGCCAACGCGGTGGCCAACAAGGCCGCGGGGCAACTGTCGGCGTTGTATCCGCCGAGCGGTGCCGAATACGCCAAGGCCTCGTCGGTTGGAATTGACAACGAGACGTACCTTGGGATTCTGGAAAACACGATTCAGCCCACTGCAGCTCAACTGGAACTGCTCAAGACCAACGAGATTCCTGCCCAATTGCCGATGTTCTTGGGGAACCCTGTGAATGACTTGGTCGAGTTTTTCTGGATCTTCGTGGCTCTGTCAGGAATCGCAGGCATTGTGCTGCTGCTGCTGAGCTTCCCGCTGAAGAAGATGATGCACGGTGCGGACTAAATCTGATTTGGCAACGGCGGGCGAATCATCAAGCCGCGCGAGATTGTGTCGGCACTTTACGTAACGGTTTGAGGCTGGTCAGCTCGCAAAGATCGATGACCTTCTCGGCATAGTCGTCGAATCGATATTGCGTTTCGACGCGCTGGATCGCTTTTTCGCGAATGCTGGTTCCGAGTTCGGGCTGAGTAGCGATCACGCGAATGGCGTTAATACAAGAATCGTAATCGGCATAAGGAATAATGATTCCTGCGCCGCCCGCGAGTGCCTCGGCGGCCCCGCCGTTGCGGTCGAAAGTGACGATCGGCAGTCCGGAAACCATGGCCTCATGGATCACGCAGGGAAACGGATCAACGCGCGAGGTCAGCAGAAACATGTCTGAGCCGAGAAAATAGGGTTCAACATCGACCCGTTCGCCAATGAAGCGAACCCGGGATTGGGCGTTACTTTTTTCTAAATCCATTTGTACGTAGTGAAATGGCGAATGCGTCCAACGAGGGCCGTCGCCCATCCAAACAAAATAGATTTTCGATTCGGCATGTCGCGCGGTTAATAGACGGCCGATCGCCGCAAAATGATCAATGCCCTTGCGCAAATCGAGCGTGCCGCAACCAAGAACAATAAAGCTATCCGCTGGCAGCCCCAATTCACGGCGAATATCCAACCGCGCTTTCTCGCAATTGACTGCTTTCCCAAATTTTGGATTCAATAATCCTTGCGGAATCACATGCCCCTTGCCAAAAGGGATTGGTGATTTGTGATGAGCCGCATCACGCACAATTTCTGCGGGGAAGATTACTTTTTTCGAATAATGGAAAACTCGCTGGAAATCCTCTTCCGTGTAACTGCTGGCAAGTTCATGCACGAGGTACACCACCGGGATATTTGCAGCCGCCAGTTCCTCGCCCACGAAACGGGATTCCATGCTATTGCAGATTGCCAAACAGGGTTCGCCGGCGACACTCCGCAGATACTTGGAAACTTTGCGTTTAAGCTCGGGATTGTTCGTTCGCGGAGCATTCAAACACTCTACGCGTGAGGTCTGAGCAAATTGACCGATGATCGGTCCCCCATCTCCCAAAATCGTCTCACAGCTCACATTACAGTTCGCTGCGAAGTGTCGGATCAGGTTTAAAACGATGAGCGGCGCGCCGGTTCGCGAGGCTTCGTGGGAAACGAACAATAGCCGCGGCTGCGCCACAGGTTGGTTGCCTTCCGGTCGCCGGTTCCCGAAGACGTTGAAAGGGACATTGGATATTTTTGGGAAAATTCTCAAGTTCATTTCCGGCTTTTGTTGTCAATCCTTTAACAAACTGCCTAGTCTTTCGACAATCAGGCGGTCTTGGCAGAATCACTGCCAGTCCAACTGCGGGTCTTTTGTCGTCTGGTGTAACGATTTAACGGGTCAGATAAAATGCAACTAAAACCAAGTCCCGCTAAACCCTGATTTCGTGATAGCATTTCTGAATGCTACCGCGAAAAATTTGGCCAAGTCTAATTGAGATTCCCATGACAAATCACCTGCCACGGCACCTTTCGTCGATTCTGTCGGCAATATTTATCATTATTGCCGTTGTAAGCCAAGACGATTTTGCCGCGAAAAAAGCGGTCGAGGTACGCTCCGCCGAAGATGTCATTCGTGTTTGGTCGCCAAATCAGCACGTTTACATCAAAGGCAATCTCGGTCTCGGCAACCAGCAGTTGTCCGAACTGGAAGATTGGCTGCATAAAAACGGTTCGCACTGGACGGTGGTCTTGATGGAGCAGGCTCAGGACGAACGCTATAGCTCGCAAGATGGCAGGACGTTTGCTGGATTGGACGCCGTCGAATTCGCTTTGGGCCACGGACTGGCGAATCGGACCAAGTTTGGAAGTCTGGAGCATCGTCAAACCGGAGAAACGGATGGGTGCGTGTTCGTGCTCTTTCTCCGCGAACGAAAATTCAGTTATTACGGCAGCGACGCCCAAGACCGACGTGGCATCGGCGAATCGGCCTGGTTGGGAAACCTCGACCGCGAGGCGATCCAAGCGATGCGAAACGGCGGACGAATCATCGACGCGGTAAAGAACA
>JBEBGH010000579.1:0-2170 GCA_040081565.1 Pirellulaceae bacterium | reverse complement strand
TTATGAGATTCCGCAAAGACCTTAGCCGAACCGAAGACATGCGGCTCAACATGACCGCGATGATCGACATCGTGTTTCAGTTGTTGATCTTTTTCGTCGTGACCTTCAAAGTGACGGCGATGGAAACGGACTTCAATATCAAAATGCCCTTGGACGCTCAGGGTAGTCCAACCGATGTAATGCCCGATTTGATTCAAGTCACAATGCGGGCGGCCGCCGATCGAAATATCGCGGCCATCGAAGTTGACAACGGTATCGCCCAGGAAAAATACAACGGCGCCGATATGTACGATCAGCTAACCAACTTCGTGGAAAAGTCCTTGGCTGGAAACGGCGATCCCACAACGGCGAAGGATGTTGAGGTGGAGTTCATTATCGACGCGCCGCTCCGATACGGGTTCACCGTTCGGGGAATCGAACACGTCTCAGGCCGCATACAATCCGACGGAACGGTTAAGAAGTTGGTCGAAAAGATCAAATTCCGCAACTAACAAATTCGCAGACTTATGCGCGCGGGTGGAATTGCGAGTGGACTTTCTTGAGTCGCGATTGATCCACGTGAGTATAGATTTGGGTGGTGGCAATACTGCTGTGTCCCAACATTTCTTGAACTAGCCGTAGGTCGGCCCCGCCCGCCAGCAGATGAGTCGCAAAGCTATGCCGAAGGGTGTGCGGGCTGATCGAGGGTGAAATGTCAGCAAGCAACGCATACTTTTTAACCAGTTCCCAAATCGCCTCGCGTCGCAAACGGCGACCCGTGCGCGACAAGAATAGCCAATCGGTTTCCTCGACTTGTTCGTTGACCAATTGTGGTCGTTGCTTCTGCAGGTACTCGTCAACCACGACGATGGCCTGTTCGCCGAGCGGGACCATTCGCTGCTTGTTTCCCTTTCCTTGACACTTGCAGTACTTTTCCTTGAGGTGCAGGTCGCGAACGCGCAAATTCGAAATTTCGCTGGCCCGGCAGCCGGTGGCATAGAGCATTTCGAGCAAAGCCCGGTCGCGTAACCGAAACGCCTCACATCGTTTCGGAGCATTCAGGAAATCGTCGACTGCCTTGGGCGATAAGACCTCGGGAACGCGCTCCCAGAGTCTTTGGCTCCCCAGCAATTCGGCCTTGCTCTCAACGATGACGCCTTCTAGCTGCAAATAACGCAGGAACATCTTCAGCGCAACAATGTGGCGGGCAATCGACGCCGGCGCGAGTTTGAATTTTCGCAGACTGAAGACGAAGTCTGAGTAGTCCTTAATCTCAAGCTGTTTGATGTTTCGTCCATTCACCCATTCGGCGAATCGGCTGATGTCACGGGTGTAGGCAGCAACGGTGTTTTCCGACAAATGGCATTCGCTGCGAATGTAATCCGTAAACGAAACGAAGTATTCTTTCGTGGAGACTTTGGCGACCTCGGGCTTGGCGGCCAGTTGCTGTAATTTGGTCTTCCGCGGGTTTTTGTTCATCGTTGCTCAAAGTGTAGAGTGTCGCCGCGCAGCACGAGAGGCGGGCACGCGGGGCGCCTTATTATTCTTCGGCGTGGAAGACAATGACAATGAACGAAGACGCAAATGCGTGCGTGGCGTCGAAGACTTGGCTGTTAAAATCGACTTGTCCGGAACAAATTAACAGGCGGCAGCTGCTGAATTGACTCTGTCCGGATGAGTCCGAAGGATTTGGAGCCAAGGCTCAATAGCTGGATGAAGGCGAATTCGCGCAGATCGAATTGGTTTCGCAATTCAACCGAGCCCAATGCGTTCGCATCCGATAGATTGCCGTGCCCCAGCCAGCAAGGATCAAGAAAGGGACCGACATCATGAACAGGATACTGACGGCAAACGCCACGTCCAAATTATTTTCCGCCAAAGTTCGTTTACAGTCCGGGCATGCAAACCCCAGATCGGGAATCGCCAAAATAGCGATCACCAATGCGATTTTCTGAATACTTGGCAGGTAGCGGCTCATTGAGTCTTTTTCTCGTTTGGTTGGTTCCCCATTTTACACTAGCCGGCGCAGGTTGCGCAAGGCTGCTTCGACTTGGAATCAAACCGGTACAAAAATCCAGCGAATCATCAAATAAACAACCACACCGGAGACAGAAACATACAACCAAATTGGAAAGGTCCATTTGGCAAGTCTCCGATGAGCTTCTCGTTTCCCTCGCAAACCCAACACAAT
>JBEBGH010000236.1:0-8509 GCA_040081565.1 Pirellulaceae bacterium | reverse complement strand
TATTGTGGTGGACTCAGCCTACACCCACGATAATCCCGGATGGACCGTTTGTTTTGCGACTCAAGGTTGGACGAGGCAGATTTCAAAACGTTTCCAGTTTTTTAAATTGCCCACGAGAGTCGAATGTCTGTGGCTCCAATTCACTTGAGGCATTCCGCTGCCAGAATTCTGGCTTTCGGAAGTTTGAAACCGATCCAGCTGACCAAAAGGGTGTGTCGGTTAGTCGAAAAGTCGATGGTGATCCAGCACTAGCTATTGACAACTTTTTGGACAATCGAATTATCGAAGTAGTTGATCGACATCGCCGCATCGATCACGATCGCTTGAGCGTTGATTCCCGAAGACCGCGGACTCAACAAAAACGCGGCCACGTTGGCGACTTCCTGAGTCTGCACAGCGGCGTGGCGAGGAATGACTTGTTCGGCGAACAAATAAGCATCCACGTAACCAGGAATTCCCGCCGAGGCCGAGGTCTTAAGCAATCCTGGCGCGACCGCATTGAATCGCACTTGGGAAAAACCGCTAAAGCTTTTGGCCAAAAACGCCAAAGATGATTCCAAAGCCGCTTTTACCGGGGCCATGAATCCGTAATTTTCGCTGGCCATTTTCGTCGTGGAAATCGAAATCGTAATCACGGAGGCGTCGGGTGCCAAAATTGGCTTGAAATGATTGGCCAGCGAGATAAACGAGAAACAAGAAACATCGATCGTTCTCAAAAACTGTTTCTTGGTCGTTTCATGAAACGGCTTGATGCCTCCCTCGTAATCGGCGAATGCAATCGAATGCACGAGCCCGTGAATCTGGCCATGCCGTTCGCCAATCGTCTTGGCCACGGTGACGATCTGGTCTTCGAACTCAACGTCACAAACGTAAACAGTCCGACCAGCGAAAATTTTTGCCGTGGACTCAAGCCGAGCCTGGCTGCGGACCACATAGATGACTTCCGCACCCGCTTCCTCCAGCGTTTGGCCGATGTGCCACGCAACACTCTTTTTGTTTGCGACGCCAAAGACAACGAACTTCTTGTTTTCGACTTGGAGAAAGTTCATAAACTCAATGACTAATTATTGTGGTTTGGGAGCCGGTGAAACGGCGAACGTCAGCGTGGCCGCAGTCTCCTCACCAACTTTAACGGAAGCCGTCAAATAGAAGGCGCGACCCACTTGTTCGGAAATCTTGGCGGTGCAACTTACCGTTTCGCCTGGACGAACCATTCGTTTAAATTTCACTTCTTTCAGCCGTGTCAAAACGGGAACCGATTCAGCGATTGACATTTTTCCAGCCAGCAACAGCGCGCCGGTCTGCGCGGCGACTTCGCACAGAATCACACCTGGGACGATGGGGATTCCGGGATAATGTCCCTGGAAAAAGAACTCTTCCGCGCGAAAATCTTTTTCGCATGTAATCGAATCCTCAGTCCGTCCGACGATACGATCAACCAGCAACATGGGGGGACGATGCGGTAAGATCGCTTTAATGGCTTCCAAGCTCACAACCAACTCATTTCTATTTTTGACGCGTCTGTTTGGTTACGTGGCCGACGGGGCTGGTAACGGTACAGTCGAAGATAAGTAATTTAGAACGTCATTTGCCACGATCACACCGTAGTTGATCGTCCCGAGCCAGCCGGACATGATAATCCCGCAACTACCCGCATGATACAGGCCCCGAATTTGCTCCGGTAACGAGCGGCTGACGGCCAATCCCTCAAACTTAGTTCCGAAACTGGAGCCCGACAAGTGACGTGTGTAATGCTCAAAAGTCTTGGGCGTTGCCGCCTCGATGTGTTCGATCCGTTCGCGACAATTCGGGACATACTTCTCCAAATGTTCCAGTGTGTCTTCCACCAAGTTGTCTTTACTGGCCAAATATTCTTCTTCCGACAACTTGGCCCAGTCGTCGTAATTGGCGTTCGTACTGGAAACGATCAGAAAACGTGGTTTGCCTTCCGGACGAATGTCTGGGTAATAAAAGGAAAAGGTGCGGCTGGTAATATCGCGGCTCAACAGCAAGTTAGTACGAAATAGAGGCGCGGTACTGCAAAACAACAGATCGCCTGTGTCGCGATCGATTTCTTCACCAGGCTTTAACGCCATGTAGACTTGCGTGCTGGAATTATTGAGTCGAACCGCCTTCGCTTGATCGACAAAGTTCCGATCGAACTTTTCCTCGCCAACCATGTTGAAGATCGTGCCAACCAGATTGCCGTTGGAAACCACCGCATCGGTCTGAATTTCCCGCCCGTTTACGATCACGGATTTCACGCGTCCGTTCGCCACGTTGATTTTCTCAACCAGACAATTGATTCGGATATCGACGTTGTTCCGCTCCATCTCCTTTTGCATCGACTTGACCAGATGGTCCGTACCGCCTTGAAACGTATACACGCCCTTGGCCATGAAGTTGGAGAACACGATTCCATAAGTAATCGCCGGGTCCTCCAGCGTCGAACCGTTCGCATAGGTGATTGGTTCCATCAACAGGCGAACCACGTCCTCACGCCCTGGAAAGAACTTTTCAAACAGTTGCCCGGTCGTCAGCGATTGGTCGTCGTAGAAGTTCATCCCTCGCGCAGTGTCGAAGAAGTCCTTGACGGTTTGCGGCGCGACGCCAAATTTTTCCACCAAGAGGTTGGTAAAGTCGTTTCGGTCAAACGACGTGGTCAACGAGAACATTGGGTTGTCGAACCGAACTCCATGTAGCTGAACGATGGAATCGGCGATTTCAGTAGTCCAATACCGACGACAACTCTTGATCATGCCGTGCGGAAAACCGTGAAGCGAAATATCGAACAAGTGCCCGCCGGGTCGTTTGAACCAGGTTGCCAGACCACCAAGCTTGTAGTGCTGCTCCAGCAGCAAAACCGAGCGGCCTTCGCGCGCCAAAACGTTGGCTGCTGTCAAACCACCAAGTCCACTGCCGATAACAGCGACATCGTAGTGGGACTTCGCGCCTGCGAGAAAATTTTTGGGCATATTCGCTTCAGAAAATGGACGATGTTCGGGAGTCCATAAGATAGGGCATTAGGTGCGAATTCTCAACTGCGACGAAGGCTCCATCGACTTTTTGCGACACTTTTGTCTCACATGTCATGCTTCAGCCAGCTAATCGTGGCTGAATATTCACATCTCACCGACGTCGTTGAGTTCAGCTTCCGAGGCTCGGGTGTAAACCAAAACGCGTCGTTGCGAAACACACCTGCAATCGTTAAAAATAGATGACTAATGCTGACGTTTTACCTTTCGTTTTCCAACTTCACAGAAAGTCCTTGCGATGCAAGCTGAAGAACGACTCCAGGAATTGCAGATCGAACTGCCACCGCCGCCCAAAGCCATTGGCGTCTACAAGCCGGCTGTGTTTCATGGTGACCTGTGTTACACATCGGGGCATGGCCCACTCAAGAACGACGGGACGCTGATTACGGGAGTTGTTGGCAAGGATTTTACGAAGGAAGAGGGCTATAAAGCCGCTCGTCAAACGGGTCTGGCGATTCTCGCGACGCTGAAGAAAGAACTTGGCTCACTGAATCACATCAAACGCGTCATCAAAATTTTTGGGATGGTTCAATGCACGCCGGATTTTGATCAGCATCCGGCTGTGATTAACGGGTGTAGCGAATTATTCAAGGAACTCTTTGGAGCTGACCTCGGTGTGGGTGCACGGAGCGCCGTGGGCATGAACTCGCTGCCCGTCGGAATGATGGTTGAAATCGAAGCAATTTTCGAAGTGGAAAAGAAATAATTCTGTGTGCTGGCAAGGCGACGTTTATTTCGCTTACGAAAATACTACCCAGGTGATCTGCGAAAAATGGCAATTTCTGAGCGGCTTTCGATTGCGATCAAACAAATTGAATCGGCGCGGGCGTATACCAAAACGATGCTCGCTGATTTGACGGCGGAAGATTGGTTTTTTGTTCCCGACCCGCCGGTATCCCACATTGCCTGGCAGATCGGGCACCTGGCAATGGCGGAATACGGCCTTTGCCTTTTTCGGCAACGGGGACGCCAGGAAGTCGACTCTGAATTGATGTCGGGAAAATTTCGCAAGCTATTCATGAAGGGCACGATGCCGTCGCACGATCCGGGCGATTATCCTCAGCCCGATGAAATCCTTGCAGTGCTCGATCGCGTGCACGAACAGGTGCTACTGGAGTTGCCAGGATTCGACGGTGCGGGACTCGATGAACCACTGGATATGCCCTATTTTGGATTTCCGACGCGTTACGGCAGCCTGTTGTTTGCGGGTCACCATGAAATGTTGCACGTTGGGCAGATTGGCATGCTGCGCCGATTAATCGGCAAACCCCCAGTGCGCTAACACTGCTCGCGTCGAATCGCGATTTAATTCTGGGCCAATGATTTGAGTTAGTTATTAACGTGAACCGAGAATCGGCGATTGCGACGACTAATCTGTCCAAGGGTTTTGGAGATTTCTACGCGCTGGCCGATTGCAATTTGACGATCGAACCGGCAACGGTCATGGGGTTGCTTGGCCCAAATGGTGCCGGCAAGTCGACGTTGATTCGTTTGTTGATGGGATTTCTGACGCCGACCCGCGGAACGGCATCCGTGCATGGCAATGATGTCATTCGCGATCGATTGGCGGTGCACCAAGACGTTTCTTATTTGCCAAGTTCTCCGCGACTGTTTCGAACGATGAACGGCCGCGGCGTCTTGAAATTCTTTGCCCAACTGCGCGGGGACGGCGACCTGCAATTGGCAATGAAAATCGCTCGCCGTTTGGATTTGGATTTGTCTCGCTGGGTTGCTTTCATGTCCACCGGCATGCGGCAGAAACTCGCGATTGCCGTTGCCTTTGCCAATCGGGCGCGGGTTTTGATCTTGGACGAACCGACTGAAAATCTCGACCCGAACATTCGCAGCATTGTGGTCGAATTGGTGGCAGAAGCAAAAACGGCAGGCCGCACCGTCTTGTTTTCGTCCCATGTTCTTTCGGAAGTCGAAGAGGTTGCCGATCGCGTCGCGATTTTACGGGCTGGACGATTGGTCCACGAACAACCCATGAGCGATTTGAAGTTCTACCACCGAATCGTTGCCCGAACATCTCAAGGCATTGCTCCGCCTGAGTCACTGCGCGAGATGATCGCGATTCGTCAACTGGAAGAAAACCGGGTTGAAATTGATGTCGAAGGCGACCTGTCCCGTGTCTTGAGTTGGCTCTCATCAATCGAACTGCAGGACATGTACATTGAGGCCACGGGTTTGAAGGCCGTGTACGATCGCTTTCATAGCGAAACCGCGGAGGTGCGGTCATGAACGGCACGTTGATACGCAAGGCAATTCGCGAGGGGCTGCCGGTCTTCTTGGCTTGCACGGCGGGACTGATCAGCTTTTGCATTTTTCGCGTGTGGATCGTGGGGCGACTGGATTCGGCTCGGTTCAAGCAAATCGTCGACTTGTTGCCACGCGAATGGGATCGTTACTCATCCGTCGACTTTGGTTGGATGATTTCGTATCTTGGCCGCGTTGTCATGACCTTTGATGAACCGATGGTCGTCATGTTGATTGCCCTCTGGGGAATCGTCCGCGGCTCGGATGTCGTCAGCGGTGAACTCAATCGCGGGACGATGGAAATGGTTTTGGCGCAACCCGTCAAACGAAGCAGCGTTTTCTGGTCACACGTGTTCGTTTCGCTAGTCGGTACGTTGCTGCTCGCCTTGGCGGTTTGGCTCGGCATGTCCATCGGCGTCGAGATCACTTCGATTCGCGAAACAGTTTATCGCGAATTGCCGTTGCCGAACGGCACGAGAATTCCCCTGACGTTTCTAAAACCGCGAGAAGAAATCGTGGCGATGAACAATGTGATTGATAGCCGGATGTTTTGGCCGGGTATTATCAATGCCGCTTGCATGGGTTGGTTTTTTGTTGGCCTTACGAGCTGGTTGTCCGCTTGGGATCGTTATCGTTGGCGAACCTTGGGGATCGTCACCGGAATTTACTTTGTGATGGCCATGCTGAAGATCGGCGGGATGGCGGTCGACTCGCTGCGCTGGTTACTGCATTTTTCAATCTTCAGCCTGTATGAACCAGAGTTACACATTCGGTTGCTCGAAAACACACCGGAGAAGTTGTGGGAGTTCGTGCGTTGGAATGAAAAGCTGAAAATTCAAGAACTTGGCCCGCTGGGCTGCAATTTGGCACTGGTGGGGCTGACGATTGCGTTGCTCGTGCATGGAAACCGAATGTTTCGCCGCCGAGACCTCACCGCGCCAATTTAGCTTTCGCCGCGTTTTTTCGATCGCGTTTTCGCCGAGAGCGATCATGATCTGCCGCGACTCTGCAGCAAATCTATCAGCCCATTCCGGATCATTCGGTAAGACAACAACTTTTTCCAACATTTTTAAACTGCCATAGCGTGGCATCCTGACAACTGAGATCAATGTTGAAAAAGGGGCGATTTATTGGACAACAATTTCGCCGAATCTTCTGGCGTCAATTTCAAACGACTAGCCAAGCTGGCTCGCGTTCGCGACACCGAAAACACTGGGTAATCGCTGGCGAACAAGAATCGCTCGACACCAACCCGAGCAATCAGTTCGGACAATTCGAGACATTGCTCGTCGGTCGTGGGTCGCCCTTCTTCGGAATCGGCCTCCATGATTGCTCCCGACAAATCAAAATCGGTTTTCATTTGGCGAAACTTGACACTCTCTTCCGCCAAAAGGCTGTAAGCACGGAGGAGGTTGCCCGATGAAGAATTGAAACCACCGACCGAACCGAGGTGCGCCAGATACAAATGCAACTTCTCGTGCGGCTGGATAATCGTTCTCCAAATCCAATTCGCTTTCTCCAAATCAATTTCTTCTCCTGCCGTCAAATGAAGCAGCACCGGCACGTCATTTTCGGCTGCCCAGTTCAACACTTTTTCCAGCTTTTCGACGTGCTCTGGATTTTCGAGACTCACCCCGCAAGCCGGCAGGTGAAGCTTCATCCCAGTCAAGTTTGGGTTCGCTTTACATCGCTTCAATTCGTCGAACGCGTAATCGCGCAACGGGTTCACAGAATAAAAGCCAATGAACTGGCTTGGCTCTCTGGCAACAGAAACGGCAATGAAATCATTCTCGGCCGCAACCAATCGTCTTTCGATCTCCGGCGTTTTCCCGATCGCACGAAAGTCCTCAGCGGTGTACATGTGGGCCATCGAAACCAGAAAAGCACCAACGACCCCCTCGTCCAAAATGCGCGTCGAATCGTTGTAGGCCTGTTCAGGGCGACTGAAGGTCATCCCGGTCGACTTCCAGTCCTCAATCAATCGCGAACTCAACACGTGCACATGATGATCATAAATTGCATTCTCTTGACCGTGTGTCGCACCAAGAATAACCGCCGAACACAACCAGACACATCCTGGCCTGCCGAATTGCAATAGTCGCTTACTCATCGTTGAATTTCCAATTGACTGGCAAAGCCTGCCAAAAATTCCACTGATGACCAATTTACGCATCGGAATCTCTGACTTCGGCTTTCAATTTAACATCCTTTGATTCAGCGGATTGCCGATTGTTCTTGCTGGCGAATTTCGGGGCCAAAAGTTGAACGATCACATCGTATCCCATGTGGGCGACAATCGCTAACAGCAGGCCCTCCGAATGGAAAACAAGCCACTGCATGCCGATCGCGAACAACCCACTGGCAATGAATCCAATCCAACCTTGGGTGGCATGGCCGGCGCCAAACACCAATGCACTTAACAAGGCCGCTAGCCACCACGAATTTGAGACTTGCGAAATCAACCCAAACAACACTCCGCGGTAGGCAAACTCCTCAATCACGCCAGCCGCAAACATGGCCGTACCCCACAGCAACCAATCGGTCAACGATTTCGGATACAGCATTTCGGCGAGGTTTGATGTCTTGCCACTGGAGCGATCGAGGAAGACGGAAACAGAGATCGCTGCAACTAACGCACCAACGACAATTCCCAGAGCCGGACCGATTGTTGCAAACTCAAGCCTAGCGCTCCAAGGCATTACCAATCTGCAACCCCATGCCGCAAAAAAGGCCAAACTTCCCATAAGGAGTTGCAGGATTAACAAATTGACATACAGCGTTGCTCGGGTCGGCATAACCGCTTGGGCCGAATGCACACTTCGATAACTGCTGATTGCAAGCAGGGGAAGCACAACCGTGACGAATAACAAAAACGGTATTGCCCACAACATTTTATCAGTTTCCAAAGTGCCAGAGAGTGAGCTTGAGTTTCCCCGGAATTAATTCGGATGTCAATTTGGTAACGAATGTCCTTTATTGGCCTAGCCCCAACCTTGCGCAACAATCACGGGGCTCCAGAAACAGTCGTTCGATGTTTACTGCAAGCGACCCCATTTCATCGTCTTAACAGAGCTCAAGGAACAGATCGGCGACCTCTTTGATTTTTCCGCCAAGATCGATATCGGCTCGGAAACCATCATGCGGATTTCGTTCCAACTCACGAATATCCCCCATCGCGGCTGTTACAAGGCCAAGTGTAATTGACGCCGACACGCGGA
>JBEBGH010000578.1:0-2177 GCA_040081565.1 Pirellulaceae bacterium | reverse complement strand
CTTTTGCCAAACGCATTCTGAGAGCTTCAATGTTCCCTTTAGCCGCGACAAGCCAGAGTGGTTCATCAGCTTGCGTAGGCTCTTGTGCGCCTTTCCCGATGGCGTTTGTAATCTCCGCCACAGTTCCTTCGACAGTGCAGATTAGTAACGAAATAAAAGCTATTCGCTTGAGGATTGAGTGCGTACGCACAAGGAACGCAAGGAACGCGATTGCGACTTTTGTGGGTTTCAGCTTTTTCGTATTCATTCTTTTTGGACGTGTGGCTGACCAAGACGCGCCGAACGTCAGAACTGAGCGACAGCCGCAACGCCGTGGTGATGTCCACGACTGCCGACCACTAAAACTCGTCGCCGAAGCCCCAGACTCTCGAACTGCGAAGCGGGGCGGCTGTTCGCTCCAATGATCTTGTTTGGCGATCCGTGGCTGTGCTCAATTCGCCTGATAGTTTCGCCAAGCACTCTTGCCGGTTTCTGTACTTGGGTCAATGTCATACGCCTTCTTCCAATCTCGTTTGGCTGCTGACCTGTCACCCAGCTTGAGGTATGCGACACCTCGACTGTGATACGCCTCTTGGTAATCCGGCTTGAGCTCGATGGCCTTGCTGTAGTCGGCTATTGCCTTACTGTAATTCTCTTTATGACGATAGGCGACGCCCCGGTTGTAGTATGCCATCGGAAAACCGGGATCGAGGGAAATAGCCTTATCGTAGTCCTGCATTGCAGAGTCAATCCGTCCGAGAATCCGTGAAGATGCGCCACGGTTTGCGTAGGCTTCCGCCAGCGATCCGTTAATCTCGATTGCCTTTGTAAAGTCTTCGATTGCTTTTTGGTGGTTGCGCATTCCTGCGTACGAACAGCCCATTCCCAAATACGCCAAAGCGCATCTGGGATTCCGAGTGATGGCTTCCGTGTGGTCGGAGATGGCCTGTTGATACCGTCCCAAAGTGTTGTATAAGCCCCCTCGTGTCTGGTACGTAAAGGAGTCGGCGCGCAGTTCGAGCACTCGCGTGTACTGCTTTACGGCTTCATCGAGGCGTCCCAAGAGAACAAGTGCTTCACCTACTCCCATGCAGTCGTCCCTTGTTTTTGGCGAAAGTTTAGCAACATCATTGGCGATTCTCATGGCCTCCTCGGTCTTACCCGTTTGCTTGAGCATGGCGGCTTTACCAGCAAGGGCACGCATGTTGGAGGGCTCGATTTCCGACGCGGCGGCGAGCGAGGCAAGCGCCTTGTCGTATTCACGAAATTGAGCCAAAGCGCGCGCGTGATAAAGAAGGGCTTGGAAACTTCGCGGCTCTGTTTTCAAGTGCTGCTCGAAGCCGGCGGCGGCCTTTTGAAAATCACCCTCAGCCAGCAGTGCCATTGCCCGCTCCAGTTCTGGCTGATTTTCCTGGGCGAGCGACTGGGTACAAACCATAGCTGTGATTGCTGCAAATGCGGCGCAAACAAATACGACCGCTCGTTCCGACTTGTTTCCAACTGTTGTTTTCATTCGTTGTCCTTTGTTTGTGGGCGGCTTCACCGTGCTGGTTGGCCCGCTGCAATTGGTTTCAAAGTGGCTTTGATGATCCGAACATTTCGCAGGGCTTCTTCTCTGGACGAGTACTTGTATTCTCCGGGCTTAATCACGAACTTCGCCGATTCAAAGCCGTCTTTTGAAATTGTAAGCTGGTTGCCAGGGTCTAACGGGTTGTCGCTTATTGGGAGCAGCCCCCCTTTCCGTTGGACGGTAAGCACCTTCGGACCTGTTGGAGTCTTTCCCAAGTCCCTCGCTACGTCGCTGACCGACGCACCGGGTGGGTCTGACTCGACTTGAATTGCCAACCATTTGACTGGCCCCGAGCATCCGGCGAACAAGGCCAGCAAGATGGAAGCTGCTCCTGCGAGGAGCAACCTAGTGCAGTTTGTGAGGATTTGGTTTCTCTGTTGTTGTGGTGCTTTCATGTTTTGACTCCGGTTGACGCGTTGTGCTGTGCGATATGTCGCCTAGTCAGTATGGCTTTCGCTGTGGGCGGAAGCGGTGTCTGCTCTCCGGGATGAGCGTGGGTTGCGAACCGCAGAGCGGAACGCCGAGCCACATCCTCCTTCGCAGTGTTGCTATGGAGGACGGGAGTTGTGGGACTCGCGCCCCAGACAACAATAAATGACCGAAAAGCAAACACCATGAAGACCTACAT
>JBEBGH010000018.1:0-29995 GCA_040081565.1 Pirellulaceae bacterium | reverse complement strand
CGCCTTGAGCCGTGAAACGGCCAAGGTGCGACGCTGTTCCCGACATTTCGAAGGGGACTGGGTTGTCCATCGACAAATCGATGGTGCCGCTCCAGTTCCGCAGCTTGATCGGCGACTGGGCACTTGCCGGATTGGCTTGGATTGCGAACAACAACACAACTGTCAGCCCTGAAAAAATTGTTTTAAGAAAAGCGTTCGGATTCATCACGAATTCCATTTTCTAAATTGGTTTTGTTAAATGTCTACGGGTTGTCTTGCGTAAACGTGTTCAATGCGATCTTACTGAAGGCGTGTGGCTTTCAATCCGTCCGTCCGGCTGAATCAGGAGAACGCAGTTGTTATCACCTCACCTTTTGTACGGCAGGGAGCAACAATCCGATCAAAATCGCGATGATGGCAATCACGACCAGTCCTGGAGGACGATCGTCGACAAAACGACCGGTGTTGGCTACGACCGTGCCATCGTCGAACTGAACCGAATCACGCCACGCAAAATGAAGGCTGCTGGAAGCCAGACCCTTGGCCTCCGGGTCCACTTGCCAAGTGACTTCGCCTACCAGCAGATCACCATTGGCGGCGGTGAAGACGACAGGGCCGACACCGACGCGAGAACCGTCCGACAGGCTAGTAAAGGACACTTCGCCGCTGGCGACAAAATTGCCCAAGTGCGATGCATTTCCGGAAAGTTCGAAAGGGGCCGGGTTGTCTGCGGTCAGGTCGATGGTCCCGCTCCATTTGTTTAGCTTGACAGCCGACTTGTCCGGGACCAAAGCAAATTCTCCGGCAATTAATGAAGAAATGGATACGAACGCGAACAACAGACGTTTGCTGAAAAAGAAACGACGCATGTCTTGGTCTCCTGAAAAAAAGATTGGGTTTCAAAGGTTTGGCGAGTCGCAGAGTTAGCTTCTGCCGCCACGCCAGTTGTCTGTCAACTCAATGCGTAATCGGGACCCGGACTGGCTCACCTGGCCGAAAGTATTTGCGGATTTATTTCTACTGCCGAAGGAAAAGCTCCACCGTTTCGCCTAAAGGCACCTCTAGCACCGAGCATGGATATTCGTTCCTTTAGAAATCAAGTTCCGTCGATCGCCGACGCAAAAAAATTGCCTCAAGTTGAAAGGGCGAAAGGCCTTAACGTGGTGAGTTGGGCAACTTTTCGCAAGAATCGAAACGGATCCATCAGAAATTCTTCAGCTTGTGTTGAGCTCATCCGGGATTGTTTTACGCATTGTAAATACCACTTCCACCTAATTACCGCGCGCGAAACGTGAACGGTTGCCTGATCTCACCGAATGTTGCGGAAGGCAAGCCGAAAACGCAGGAATCGTGAGAAAAGGCGCAAAATCAACAATCGTATAAGACTTGAGTTTTTCACCAGGAATTCTTCAATGACATTATCCCATCAAAATTCAAGACACCTGGGTGCGTTTAGACACACTCGGAACGGCCATTGCGGCCGAAAACTCTGCGCTTTGTCATTCGAATGCCTGGAGCCGCGGGCCTTACTGGCCGGAATGCCGGTACTAATTGACTTGGTCGAGGGTTCTGCATCCTCGACACCACAGAATTTCACAAATGTGAATAACACAGTGTTTTTTGCGGCCAATGACGGCGCCCACGGTTATGAATTATGGAAAAGCGATGGATCGGCGGAAGGAAGTTTGCTCGTCAAGGACATTACGCCGGGGACCCAGTCGTCACTTCCCCAACATCTAACAAACGTCAACGGCACATTATTCTTTTTCGGCGCCGGGGGACTCTGGACAAGCAATGGGACTACGCCGGGTACCAAGAGTGTAAAAACTGTCTTTGCGGACAACCTACCTTCTGGGATCTCCGCCAATGTCAACGGCACTTTCTTTTTCAATGGAAACGACGGAGCCTCTGGCAGCGAATTGTGGAAAAGCAATGGGTCCGAGTGGGGAACCGTTTTGGTTAAGGACATCCGCGCCGGAGCAGCAAGCGCACGTCCGATTGAGTTAACCAATGTCAATGGCGCCCTATTTTTTATTACTTTCCAAGGGAGCGATCTATTCGACCTGTGGAAAAGCGATGGCACGGAAGCGGGAACGGTTCTCGTAAAACAGTTTTTTTCCCCAGGCAGTAATGACCGACCAGGCGAGTTGACCAACGTGAACGGCACTCTGTTTTTCAAGGCCAACGATGGTACGAGCGGAATGGAATTGTGGAAAAGCGATGGCACGTTGGCCGGCACGACGATGGTCAAAGATATTCTTGCTGGAGCCGATGGCGCTGACCCCAGCGAGCTTACGAACGTCAATGGAACGCTCTTCTTTTCCGCGATTGACGAAAACCCGGGCAATAGATTATGGCGCAGCGATGGCACGACTGCCGGTACTATTTTGGTGAAATCAATTGACAATATCCTATCTACTTTTCGCCCCTCGGAATTCACGAACATCAATGGCACATTGTTCTTTAGCTCTCGTGAGCTTTGGCGAAGTGATGGAACAGGAGCTGGCACCGTTCAAGTGAAAGACATTATGGTTGGAGCATTTTCGTCCATCCCGATATGTTTTACGAATGTCAATGGGACTCTTTTTTTTGCGGCGAATGATGGTAACTCTATTGTCGGGAAATCTATAGAAGTTTGGAAAAGCGACGGAACCGAGGCCGGAACCGTGTTGGTCAAAGACATTAACCCCGAGGCCAGTTCCTACCCAACCCAACTGACTAACGTCAATGGTTCGCTTCTGTTTCATGCAACGGACGGAGTGGGAGTGCATGGCCGGGAACTATGGATTCAAGATGGCGGCGGCGAGTCGCCGGTCCAGGAGCCGGGAGTCCATCTTGCGGGGGTCGTCGGACCAGGCGTCATCGGCGGTTTTGTTCCCGGCGCGGGATTGCCGGGAGTCGGTGTCGCGGGGGTCGGCGTGCAATCGCCGACGCCACCTTCGGAATTGGCCCTGATTGATTTGGTTGCCGGTGCGGGAGCCTCCGATCCACAAAACTTTACGGCGGTCGGAAGCACCGTGTACTTCACAGCCAACAACTCGGCCAATGGGCGCGAGTTGTGGAAAAGCGACGGGACGCCCGCGGGGACCGGACTCGTTAAGGATATCGTTAGCGGCAGTGGCCCGTCCAATCCAACGTCGCTCACCAACGTCAACGGGCACTTGATGTTCGCGGCCAGTGATGGGATCGCCGGCATCGAGCTTTGGAACAGCGACGGAACAGTCGGCGGAACGACTCTCGTCCACGACATTCGGACAGGGCCTGCATCGTCGGCGCCTGTGTTTTTGACGAACGTAAGTGGCAAGGTGTTCTTCTCGGCGCTGACGGGGAGTACGCTTAGCAACGAACGCGAGTTATGGGCCAGCGACGGGACAAGCGGCGGCACGTTCAAGGTCAAGGATATTGCCCAAAACGAAGCTCGCTCCGGAGGCGATCTTCGTTCATCCTATCCTTCGGAATTATTGAATGTCAAAGGAACGCTATTCTTTGCGGCCAGCGGATTCTTAAACTCGACCGGCAGTCAGGGGCAAGAACTCTGGACGAGCGATGGGACGGAAGCCGGGACCATAATGGTGAAGGACATCGTCGCCGGTCCCGGCAGCTCGAGTCCGACCAACCTGACGAATGTCAAAGGGATTCTGTACTTCAGCGCTAATGACGGCGCAACGGGTCTGGAGTTGTGGAAGAGTCTTGGCACGGAATCGACAACCACGTTGGTGAAAGATATTCGGCCCGGCGCGGCGAGTTCGAATCCCAGCTCGCTGGTCAATCTGAAGGGAACGCTACTATTCGTGGCCAACGATGGCCTGCAAGGAAACGAGATTTGGCGAAGCAACGGTTCGTCGAAAGGCACCGTTTTGGTTCAAGACATCGCTGCGGGTGCCTCGGGATCCAATCCGAAATACCTGACAAACGTTGGCGGGACAGTCTTCTTCTCGGCCAACACGGGAATTTCCGGGAATGAACTCTGGAAGAGTAATTCTGTAAGTGTAGGAACGACGCTCGTTCGCGATATCAATGTCGGTGCCGCAGGTTCCAACCCCCGTGATCTGACCAATGTGAATGGGACATTATTTTTTAGTGCCTTCGAAAGCGTAAATGGTCGCGAGTTGTGGCATCGCAAGGGCTCAGGGGGCGCGACGACGTTGGCTGCTGACATCGATCCGGGCTCTCGCAGTTCGTTCCCCACGTTCCTGACGGCTGCCGGCGTCAACCTGTTCTTCGCGGCCACAACACTTGCCAACGGCAACGAACTGTGGACGCTTCGCAATCCAGTTTCGGCGGGAATTCCGCCGGCGATGATGTCGGCCAACGAATCGGGCGAAGAGCACAGCCATGTTCCATCAATGCCTATGGCGATTCAGCAACTGAGAAACGCGAGCCAAATGTCTCCCGGACCAATTCCTGAGGACCGAGCGCCGGCGGGACGAAAAAGCGAATTTGCCTTCAGCCAACTACTCGCCTCCGCGCCGATTCGTTCAGAAAGTTTTCTAAAAATACTACATTCGTCCGAACGCCTTGAAAGGCATAATGAAACCGCAATCTACTTGCGGCAGTTGGATGACCTCTTCGCAAAAGACTTTCAAGAGCTTGCCAAGGAATTCGAATTGAGCTAGATGGTTTGACTCCACCTTGTCGTGAATCTTCTTACTGTTGCGCTGCGCGACGGCGGCGACGATCAACGGTCTGATTTGATTGCATCCGGGTTTGGCAACAACTGCAGGGACTGTTCCAGGTCCAAGAGAAGTTTTTTGAAATCCTCGCGATTTTGCAGGGGTTGCAGGCGGTCGTCAGACCGCAGAGCTGTAACATCCTCCAGCATTTCGTAATGGCCTTTTTCTGCCGCCTTTGCCAGCAGTTCGACTGATCGGACCGCATAGCGTTCGGCCAGTTCGACATCAACCTGGTCAGTCTCTTTTCCGGCAGCTTCAAAACACGTGGCATACACCTTGGCCATTTCATTGAAGTTCGAGCTGGTGGCGTTGGCATTTGTAACGATCGACTCCGCCTCGACAGCGGCTTTTGCATGCTCGCCAACAAATGCCAATGCTCGCGGGCGAAACCTGGCGTAGCTCGAATTCGGTTCACCTTCGCTGATTTCTAACGAGCGACGGTAGTCCTTGATCGCCAACTCCATCTGGTTCAATCGACGATAGGCACCGGCACGTCCGATCAAGCTGCTGTGCAAATAGCGACGGGTTTCCGTGTGACGCGGCTCGACTTTGAGGAATTGGTCCGCAGCAACAATGGCTTTAGAATTCCAAACAACGGACTCGGCCCACTGCTGTTGATCCAAAAGGTATTTCCCCTGATTGGAGCAACTTCCCGAGTAGCTACCGACAAATTCTGGCCGTTGCGGATAGCGTTGCATCAGATCTTCAAACAGCTTTACCACTTTAACGTTTTCCGTTGCAGCCTGAGCAGGGTCATTGTTTTTTGAATGCAACAATGCAGAGTTGTTATACGCTTTGGCCAAGTCCCATGAGTAATTTGGCATGCTTGGGTGATCGCGGGCCAGCGGGGCAAGAATAGCGATCGCTTTATCATATTCTGCGCGTGCATCGGCTAGTTGATCCGAATTGGCAAGGGCCAAACCTGAATTGACACGCAATAGCCCTAGCCCTCGCTGAACTCTGATGTTCTCGGGCTCCGCCTTGAGCATTCGTTCCCAAGCGTCATTGGATTCCCGGAAACACTCTTCGGCCTCGTCGAATTGCCGGTTATCCGCGTACAGACTGCCGAGCATGCCGAGTAAACTCGCGCGGTCCATTTGAACGTCTGAGACGGCCTCCCCGGGCTCTTGGCCGACATCTAATTTCAGGGCTTGCAAGCAAACCATAATTGCCTCGTCCCTTCGTTGGGTCGAAGCAAAAATCCGACCCTGTAAAAAGAAAAGCAAAAACTGTTCGTTGCGACCGACGGGTGTTTCAATCCGATTACGGCCAATCATGCTATCGACAATTCTTTCTGCTTCTGGAACTTGGGCCGACTTGAACAGCACAAAAGCAAGTTGTCGGTGACTCCGAACGAGATTAACTTCGTCGTCGGGATTGTCTGGTGAGTCGCTCGCCAGGCTTTGATGAACTTCGATTGCCCGATTAAAAGAATTCACTGCCTCCTGATGCCGCTCGAGGTCAGTTTGTATCGCGCCGATTCGCTGAAGTGCCAAGCCGATTTCGCGACGCACGACAGGATCGTCGCTTTCGTCTTGCAGGATTTCGCGATAAAACTCCAGCGCGTCTTCCAGAATTCGTCGTCGCGTATCATCCATATGGGGCACTGCTTCCAGGCCGACTCCACCGACACGAGTCAATAGCCTGTCAACGGCGGCCATCGCCCGTTGATGATGGCGTTCGGCCCGATCTCGTTGTTGTTCGGTTGCGGCGTGGCTTTGTCTGGCTCGAATCAACCCGATCGATGTGCCGACGACACCGGCGATCAACGCTAACAACAACAGTGTCGCCGCGAAGACCGGCCCTCGGTTTCGTCGCAGGAATTTTCCTAACCGGTAGCGCACCGTTGGTAGACAAGCCTGCACTGGTTCGTTTGATAAGTAGCGCTGCAAATCGCTTGCCAGGTCATTTGCCGTTTCGTAGCGCCGGGTTCGGTCTTTCTCCAAGCATTTCAGCGAAATCCAATCCAATTCGCCACGAACAAGATTGGCCAATTTTCGTGGTTCAAGTTTCCGATTGGCTGCCACGCGAGGCAAGTCCTCGCTGGATGAAATCTTCGTACTTGGTTTGGCCGGCTCAACCTCCTGAACCATCCGCAACATCCCGGCCATTCCGGCAGATCGCAATTCTTCCGCGGTAAACGGCGGCGAACCAGTCAACAATTCGTACAACAAAACGCCTAACGAGTAGATGTCGGCGCGCGTGTCAATGTCGAGGTTATTCGTTTCAGCTTGTTCGGGAGCCATGTACTCCAATGTGCCAACCATTTGTCCCAAGTCGGTGAATAGCGTTCGCTGGGTCAACGGCTGGGCAGTCGCTTTCGCCACGCCAAAATCGATGACCTTGGGAATCGGTCGCCCGTCGTAGAGTGCAACCAACACATTGGATGGCTTGAGGTCACGATGTACGATCCCTTTTTGATGTGCGTGTTGAACCGCTTGGCAAATTGGAATCAATAAATCGATCCGCTCGTCGACCGAGAGATGTTCCTGATCGCAATATTTTGTGATGGGAATTCCGTGGACCAACTCCATGGCAAAGTAGGGTAGGCCGTTGGCCGTTGCTCCAGCATCAAGCACTCTGGTAATGTTCGGATGATCCATCAAAGCCAGTGCTTGGCGTTCGTGTTCGAATCGGGCAATGACTTGTGAAGTATCCATTCCGGTGCGAATGACTTTTAAGGCAACGCGGCGCTGGACCGGTTCATCTTGCTGGGCCAGGTAGACCGTCCCCATTCCGCCTTCGCCGATTTTTTCAAGCAGTTTGTAAGGCCCGAACGATTGCCCAGATAGATCGAGAGATATTGGAGAATTTCGGTCGGCGAGGTTCGACGGACTAAACGCTGG
Source organism: Pirellulaceae bacterium (assembly GCA_040081565.1). Classification (GTDB taxonomy): domain Bacteria; phylum Planctomycetota; class Planctomycetia; order Pirellulales; family Pirellulaceae; genus BJ22. The sequence continues at coordinate 22,497 of JBEBGH010000018.1, read as the reverse complement.
TTCTTCCAGAAAGGCACCGACTTGGGGCACGGCCCGCAGCAATTTGTCAATGCGAACGCGCAGGGCTTGGTCGCCGTTGCACGCCTTCTCCAAGTAGGCATTGCGTACCGAATCGTCGGCCATTTCCATAGCTGCGAGGAAAATCTCATCGATTGACTGACGTTGTTCGCTCATTGAATCCGTTAAATCCCAGAACCTACGATTTTTCAATCAACGCGACAGCCATTCGCATTTCGCACAGCTTACTTATGCGCTGTTTATGTCTCAATTCAGTCAAAAATTAACCAAAATATTTTCGGCGGCTGCGAATTCGTCCCGTTTTTGTGGAAATGACTGGCGCGGGCTTACTCGTTGTCTTCCAATTCGCTGAAAAGCCAAACCCGCGCGAACGTCCAATGCCGCTGTGCCGTCGCAGGTGAGACTCCGGCCACGGCAGCCGCTTCCGCGTTGGTCATCCCCGCAAAGAACCGAAGCTTGACGATCTGAGCCTTGTCCGGGTGTTCTTTTTCCAGGCGCGTCAGGGCTTCATCGACGTCCAGCAAACGCTCATTCGAAAGGGGGCCGGCCAGATCGTCGGTCGCCAGATCAATCCGGTGAACGGCTCCACCGTGTTTGACGCGGCCTTTGTGCCGCGCCCGATCGATCAAGATTCGGCGCATGGCTTCGGCGGCTGCGGAAAAAAAGCTATTTCGGTTATTCCAAGTTGTTTCGGCGTTCGAACCGCCGACCAATCGCAAATAGGCTTCATGAACCAAGGCCGTGGGCTGCAAAGTCTGCCCCGGTTTTTCGTTGGCGATTTTTTTTGCCGCCAGTCGACGCAGTTCGTCGTAAACCAGCGTCAGAAGCTGTTCGGCGGCAGTCGGATCTCCTTGATCCAGCGCCGACAAAACTCGCGTTACTTCTTCCATTCCGCCCACCTGCCCCTGAACGAATTGATCCTGCGTCTTAAGGCTTGATTTTACCCGAGCAAATCAGGAACAACGAGGGATTTTCGTGCAAATCGATTTTATTTGACACTCGCTGATAGAAACCGGTTGAAAACGGCGCATTTGATGTTAGCCAACATTTCGCTGAGTTTTCCCGAAATGCGGCGGGCTGGTTTTTCCGGTCTTTCAAGCTTGATCGCGACGGCGGGCAAACATCATCAACGATTAAAGGGGCAATGCCATGGATCTCAAAAAGTCGAAGAATCGCCAACGAGCCGCCGCGCCTAAAGCTCGCTCGCGTGAATCCAATCGGGACCTCTTGCGTGGATTCGAACGCCTCGAATCGCGCACGCTCATGGCTGGCCTGCCGACGGTGATCGATATCATCCCAGGGGCATTTGGTTCGAATCCAAGCAATTTTACCAACGTCAACAATACGGTCTTTTTTACTGCCGTCCAAATTGGCGGGAATGAGTTATGGAAGACCGATGGGACGGTCGACGGTACCGTGCTGGTCAAGGATATCCGTGCCGGTGCCGAAAGTTCCAATCCATTTTTTCTCACCAATGTTAATGGCACGCTGTTCTTTATTGCCAACGATGGCTTCGAGCTTTGGAAAAGTGATGGGACTACTGCGGGTACTGTTTTGGTCCGGAATTTTCGCTCGGGCTCAGCCTTTCAATCGCGACCGAGAGAGCTTATCAACGTCAACGGCACGTTGTTTTTTCAGGCAGAAGACAGCCGGGGCGCCGAACTTTGGAAAAGCGACGGAACGGTCGATGGTACCGTGCTAATAAAGGACATTCACGAGGGCGTCGGTCGTTCCTATCCGAGTAGTCTGACCAACGTCAGTGGCGTTTTGTTTTTCCGCGCCTACAGCCAAAGCTATGGATGGGAGCTTTGGAAAAGCGATGGAACCAACAACAACACGACGCTGGTAAAAGACATTCGCCCGGGCAACGCTGTTTCGAATTCCGATCCTCGCGCACTTACCAACGTCAATGGAACTCTGTTCTTCAGTGCGAACGATGGAACTAACGGCTTCGAACTCTGGAAGAGCGACGGGACGATTGCCGGGACGGCAATGGTGAAGAACATTGGTCCAGGAGCTTTTAACTCCAACCCCGATTTCTTGACCAACGTGAATGGAACACTGTTCTTCGCTGCCGATGGCAGTAGCGGCCAAGAACTCTGGAAAAGCGATGGGACAGAAGCGGGAACTGTGCTAGTGAACGAAATCCGCGCTGGATCTGCTGGGTCCGATCCCGCAAATTTGACAAATGTCAACGGAACGCTGTTTTTTACTGCGAACGACGGAATTAATGGTGTTGAACTTTGGAAAAGCGATGGAGTAACTGCTCGGACGACCATGGTCAAAAATATTGGCCCGTCAGCTTCTAGTTCCAATCCATATAATTTGGCCAACGTGAATGGAACATTGTTCTTTAACGCTAATGGTGGTAGCGGCCATGAACTCTGGAAGAGCAGTGGGGATCTGACTTTGACAGTGCTGGTAAAAGAAATCGGTGCGGGCGCTGCGGGTTCCTTCCCAAACTCTCTAACCAATGTGAACGGAATTTTATTTTTCCAGGCCGGTGAAACGAGTATCGACGACGAACTCTGGGTCATGGATGGAGGGGGCGAGTCTCCGGTGGCCGGGCGCGGTGTAACGGATTTGGGGGTAGCTGGTCCGGGTGTCCGACGCAATTTCGTTCCTAGTCCGGGCGTGGCTGGCCTTGGAGTCGTGGAAGTTGGAGTTCAATCCTCCACAGCTCCGTCAATAATTTCATTGATTGATATTGTTGGCGGCACGGGTGCATCCAATCCGCAAAACTTCACCAATGTTGGTGGACAGATCTTCTTTACGGCCAATCGTCCGGACACGGGCAGGGAACTTTGGTCAAGTGATGGAACGGTGGGCGAAACGGTTCTCGTAAAAGACATTCGTCCCGGCGCACTCGATTCGGGCATTGGAAATTTAACCAATTTCAACGGTCGACTTGCCTTTACTGCAAACGACGGCGTCAATGGAAATGAACTTTGGATTAGCAACGGGTCGCCGGTTGGTACGGCGATGATTCGCAACATTCGGACCAGTGGTTTCAGTTCTTTCCCAAGCAGTCTGACGAACGTCAATGGCACTTTGTTTTTCGCGGCGACGACTGGTTCCATAGGGTCTTTAGCGCAAACGGAACTTTGGAAAAGCGACGGATCAACTGCGGGAACGATTATGGTTAAAGATATTGCGGAGGATTCCCTCACCGTGTTCCCCTCGTCGTCCCCCACGCACTTGACCAACATCAACGGAGTTTTGCTGTTTGCAGCGACCGATTATTACATCGCAAACAACAGTACCAACGGGCGAGAACTCTGGCGCAGTGATGGAACGACCAACGGAACTTTTCTGGTCAAAGACATCAATCCAGGAACCGCCAGTTCCAATCCCGTCGGATTGACCAACGTCAAGGGCATCGCTTATTTCACTGCCAACGACGGAACAAGCGGCATTGAGTTATGGAAAAGTACCGCGGGCGTTGCGGGCCTTTTCGCCAACACCACCATGGTAAGGGACATTTTTCCGGGCGCAGGGAGTTCGAATCCAGGTTCGTTGTCGAATCTGAACGGGACATTGTTGTTCGTCGCCAACGATGGAACGAATGGCAAAGAACTTTGGAAGAGTAACGGTTCTAGCGTGGGGACAACGCTGGTCATGGATATAGCGGCGGGAGTTGCCGGTTCGTCGCCGAGTAACCTGACCAACGTCAGCGGAACCTTGTTCTTCTCGGCCAATAACGGTATTTCCGGGAATGAACTGTGGAAGTGCAACATTTCAAGCATCGGGACGACGCTGGTCCGCGATATCTTTGTCGGCGCCAGCAGTTCCAATCCGCGCGATTTGACCAACGTAAATGGGACACTTTTCTTTAGCGCGTTCGATGGGGTGAATGGTCGTGAGTTGTGGAAGCGGAAGGCAACAGGCGGCGCGACGACGATGGCAGCCGACATCGATCCGGGGTTGCGCAGTTCCTCGCCCACGTTTTTAGCGGCTTCGGGAACCAATCTTTATTTTTCGGCGACGACAATTGCCAACGGCAACGAACTGTGGACGATTCGCAATCCAATTTCCGCGAACCTTCCCCCGCTGATGATGTCGGCGAGTGGATCGGGTGACGAACAGAACAGTCCTTTATGGTTACCGCTGGTAATGCCAGCGTTACTTGGCCAGCCAGAAACAAATGATAGGTGGAGTTCACGAGACAGGATGTTCGCAGGACCACAGCCCGAGGTGTCGGTGGTTGAACCCCTCACGATGGTCCTCACCGAACCATCGCGATTTCGCTCATTGCGAATGTCTGAGCGAAGTGGGACCGCTGAAACCTCCAACGTATTCTTACGGAAGCTGGATGACTTTTTTGCTGGCGATATTCAAGGCATCGCCGAGGAATTGAAACTGGACGAAGAGTGACCGTTCCTTCGCTTTTAACGAATCATAAATGTACGCACGGGTACGAAAATCGAGAAACTCAATCATGTCTGAGAATAAGAGATCGCTCAAACGCAAAATCTCCAGAGCGACTGCCTGCTCGTGTCACGCCAAAAGCAAGCTATTAATTTTCAACCTGCTTGAATCACGCACCTTGATGGCTGGCCTGCCGACCCTGATTGACATCGTGGAAGGGGCAGGATCATCGATCGCACGCAACTTCACCAACGTCAACAACACCGTCTTTTTTCTTGCTTCCGATCCGGTACACGGCGACGAGCTTTGGAAAACCGACGGAAGCGCCGCCGGAACAACCTTGGTCAAGGACATCTATGTGGGGGCCAACAGCGGCTCGCCGACGTCACTCACGAATGTGAACGGGACCTTATTTTTTCGCGCTAATGATGGCCTCAACGGCGTCGAACTTTGGAAAAGCAATGGAACCGCCGCCGGAACCGTGTTGGTGAAAGATATTTCGCCTGGCGCAATTACTTCATATTTACAAAACTTCGCAAACGTCAATGGCACACTGTTTTTCAGTGCGACCAATGGAACAAGCGGTTCCGAGCTATGGAAAAGCGATGGGACTACCTCAGGAACGCGGCAGGTCAAGGATATTAATGCCGGAACATTTGCCTCGTCTCCATGGTTTTTGACCAACATCAATGGAACGCTTTTTTTTACGGCAAGCGACGCAAATAACGGCAACGAACTTTGGAAAAGCGATGGAACTGAAGCCGGGACTCTGCTGGTGAAAAACATCCATGCGACTGCATCATCCACGTGTCGTTATTTAACCAACGTGAACGGGACGTTATTTTTCCGCGCTGAAGGCGCATCGCTTGGCAGCGGATCCTTTGGCGCTGAACTTTGGAAAAGTGATGGAACTGAAATTGGAACGAAAATAGTGAGGGAATTAGTGCTGGGGCCTAATGGTTCCAACCCGCTTTCATTGACCAATGTTAACGGCACATTATTTTTTAGTGCCAACGATGGTCCCCACGGTGATGAACTTTGGAAAAGTGATGGGACAATCGATGGCACCGCGATGGTTAAGGAAATAATGCCCGGCGACGTTGGCTCGCGTCCATCTAGCCTGACCAACGTCAATGGCACATTGTTTTTCCAGGCCAACAATGGCACTAGCGGCTTCGAACTTTGGAAAAGCGGCGGAACGTTGAGTAACACCGAACAGGTCACGGATATTTTCTTGGGCGCGTCGGGTTCCAATCCTCGGGAACTTACCAACGTCAATGGGACGCTGTTTTTTAGTGCCAGTGATGGCCCCACCGGTGTTGAACTTTGGAAAAGCGATGGAACAAACGCCGGTACGGTGTTGGTCAAGGATATTCGCCCAGGATTTTTGGTTAGCTCAAGTCCATTCCAATTAGCCAACATCAATGGGGCGCTATTTTTCGATGCCGAAAATGAGACCAATGGAGCGGAACTTTGGGTGATGGACGGCGGCAGCGAGTCGCCCGTGGAGTTGCTTGAAGTCCTCTCGGCGGGAGTCGCAAGTCCAGGTGTCAGCGGCGGACAAGTGCCTGGTGCCGGCATCGCGGGCCTTGGAGTAGCCGGTGTTGGTGTTCAGTCGGCGACACCTCCGTCCCAATTATCGCTGATTGACATTGTTAGTGGATCGACGGCATCCAATCCGCAGAATTTTACGAATGTCGGCGGGATTGTTTTCTTTACCGCTAATCGCGCGGACACCGGACGAGAGCTTTGGAAAAGCAATGGAACCAGCGCGGGAACCGTTTTGGTAAAAGACATTCACGTTGGAGCGAACGGTTCCAATCCGACGCAATTGCTCAATCTAAACGGGCAGCTTGCCTTCACTGCAAACGATGGTATTAACGGAAATGAGCTTTGGATTAGCGACGGAACAGTAGGTGGAACAAGCCTGGTAAGAAACATATGGCCCACAGGGAGTTCTAACCCAACGTCCTTAACGAACGTCAATGGCTCTCTGTTTTTCAGTGCCGACAATGGCGTGTATGGCTACGAACTTTGGAAAAGCGATGGCACGAACGCTGGGACAGCCTTGGTCAAAAACATCGGACAAGACGGTTCCTTTTTTGTGTCGTCCTATCCTACCCAAATGACCAACGTCAATGGAACTTTGATGTTTTCGGCGGTCGATCACTACAACTCAAACGACGGGACCAACGGCCGCGAACTCTGGCGCAGCGATGGCACGGATGCAGGAACATTTTTGGTCAAGGACATTAATCCGGGAACGGGCGGCTCCAATCCAACTGGTTTTACCAATGCAAAGGGAGTCGCGTACTTTAGCGCCTATGACGGGACCAGTGGTTACGAACTATGGAAGAGTCTTGGAACGATCGCGACAACTTCGTTAGTCAAAGACATTCGGCCCGGCGCGGCGAGTTCGAACCCCGCTTCTATGGCCAATCTTAACGGGACACTGTTGTTCGTGGCGAATGATGGCCCGAATGGCAATGAGATGTGGAAGAGCAACGGCTCGGCGGCGGGAACGACATTGGTCAAGAACATTGCAGCGGGGGCTGCGGGGTCCAATCCGAAAGAATTAACGAATGTTGGGGGCACCCTGTTCTTCTCGGCCAGTAATGGAATTTCCGGGAACGAACTGTGGAAGAGCAACGCGTCGAGCACCGGCACGACGCTGGTTCGAGATATCAATGTGGGTTCCAGTGGTTCCAACCCGCGTGATTTGACTAACGTAAATGGAACTTTGTTCTTCGGGGCATTTGATGGCGTGAATGGCCGCGAGCTATGGAAGCGCAAGGCATCGGGGGGCGCGACCACAATGGTGGCCGACATCGACCCGGGTTCGCGCAGTTCTTCGCCTACTTTTCTAACGGCCTCGGGCACCAATTTGTATTTCGCGGCGACAACGCTTGCCAATGGAAACGAATTTTGGACGCTTCACAATCCGATTTCATCGAGCATCCCACCTTCAATGATGTCGGCGAATGGAGCCGATGAAGAGAAAGGCCTTGCTCCAGCCCAGCTTATGGCGATTCAGCAACTTCCTACCGCGGATCAACCGATTTTCGGAACGATTCCTGAGTACCGTGAGTCAATAGGACGGAATGGAGAATGGGTCTTTAGCCAACCATTCGTCGCCGCGCCCGTTCAACGAGCAGGTTTTCTAAACGTGAAACATGGCTCCGAGGCCATTCAGAGATTCGATAAAACCGAATCCTACTTGCGGCAATTGGATGACCTCTTCACTAAAGACATTCAAGAGCTTGCTGTGGAATTCGAATTGAGTTAGATGGTTCGCCGGAACTACTTATCTGTTTCTAACACCCAGATGTTGCGATAGCGCACGGGGTTGCCGTGATCCTGGAGATAGATGGGACCTGGTTCGGGGCCGGGTTTTGTAGGTGCCGCCGTGGTACTGCGATCACCGGGCAATTCCACGTTGTCGTGAATTTTCACGCCGTTGTGGTAAACCGTAACGCGCGGATTGGAAACGATTTTTTCACCATCGTATTTTGCCGCCGTAAACGTAATGTCGTAGGTTTGCCATGACATGGGCGGCAGGCACATGTTCAGCGCGGGCGCTCCCACCGAATAGATTCCCCCGCACTCATTGTCCTTACCTTCCAAGCCGAATGAATCCAACATTTGGACTTCGTAGCGACCTTGAAGGTAGATCCCGCTGTTGCCGCGACCTTGTCCGCTGGCTTCCGGTTGAAAGGGCAACTGAAATTCGATGTGGAGTTGGTGGCTGCCGAATTTTTGTTTGCTCGTCGTGCCTTGTTGCAGCAAACCGTCCTCGGTGACCTTGCCATTTTCCCATTGCTCGGCGTTCTTGCCATCAAACAAGACCACGGCTTTGGCAGGCGGTTTCTGGTTTAGCGTGTGACTTTCGCGTTTGGTTTTCGTTAGCGTTCCGAGCGGATTGCCATTGAGATCGGTGACGGTCATTTCGCCGTTTCGAATGGTGCCGATACCGAGATCGCTTTTGAAGGTCACGGAATCGCCGTTTCGTTCACCGATTCCTTCGGGACGCACGGGTGTTTCGCCGTTCCAACCGGCACCCGGAAGACCGCCATGGTAACCGACGGCTTTGAATTTTCCCTTGCCCAGCGCAATCACCTGCAGACCGAACTTAGTCGCCTCACCGCCGCTGCCCAACTCTCCCGTGTATTCTCCCTGCGTTTCGAAGTCCGGGTCAGTCGTTTCCTTCTGAGCAAAGGCACTTGCCAAATTAATTGAAGTGATCAGAGCAAAAGCCAACGCGGCAAACACGCGACGACAGTTTACGATTCGTTTCATTTCGCATTCTCGAAAGTTAAGGTTAAGTGTTCGTTTGAAAAAATATTGTTATGGCGAAAGTGCCGTCAACAAGCTGCGGCAAAAACTTTTAACATCATTCACAATCGCCGCTTGAGACTGGTGATTTGCCAAGCCGTTTTCAATCCGTCGAACAATGGCTGAACCAACAATGAGTCCATCGCAATGCGGAGCCAGTTGTTGAACGTGTTCCGGTTGACTGATCCCAAAGCCGACGCAAATCGGCAAGGTTGTCAACTTTCGCAGGGCTTGCAGGTTTTCGACGATCTCGGCCGGCAAGCTGCTCCGTTGTCCGGTGACGCCAGCGACAGAAACATAATAGATGAATCCACTGGCGACCTCGATGATCCGCCGAGCGCGTTCGGGTTTCGTGGTAGGAGTGATCAGTTGTACCAGCGACAAATTTTCGGCCGCACAGCGATCAGATAATTGTTTTGATTCTTCGACCGGTAGATCGGGGACGATCAACCCGGCGAAACCGGCCACTGCCGCTTGGTGGGCGAATCGGTCGGCACCGATGCGATGGACAATGGCATAGCTGAGCATGGCCAGTGTGGGTGGCCGCTGTTTTGAGTGGGCGACGCAATCCAGAATCTTTTCCACCTTTACGCCGGCGGAGAGTGCCCGAACAAAAGCGGCTTGGATCGTCGGTCCATCGGCAATCGGATCGCTGTAGGGAAACCCTAGTTCGCAGAGGTGACAGCCGACATCGGCGAACGCGGCGAGTAACTCACGGGTCATTGTCAAATCCGGGTCACCAGCGGCAATGAACGGCATCAGGGCCTTTTTCTGGCGGCTGCGCAAGTCATGAAAAAGTCGGTCGATCGGGTTCATAGTCTTAATCAAGTGTGCGAAAGTGGTCGCTTGGTTGTATTCTAAACGGCGAAGCGACCTACAATACATCCAACAGAAAATTCGGTTGGCCGCGCGCGATCTGGCTTCATGAGCAGTGTAGACGAAAAACGAAAGTTGCTTCAGCCCCTGACGAACGTCCCGGGTGTGGGTTCGACGACTGCTCGCCTGTTGAGTCGGTTGGGATTGGAAACCGCGGCAGATCTGTTGTTTTACTTTCCCCGTCGTTACGAGGATTTCAGCGAGGTAACCCCGATCGCCCACTTGGAAGATAACAAGTTGGCCCAGGTGATCGGTTATGTGAAGGAAGTCGAACAGCATGTGGCCGAGTCAGGGCGACATGTGCTTTATTTACTGGTCGAAGACCAACGTCGATACCTGCGAATTGTGTTTTTCAACCAAGCGTTTTTGTTGGAAAAATTCAAAGTCGGCCAGATGGTGATGTTCCGCGGAACCGTTCGAGAACGGGGCGCACGCAAGCAAATGACGCAACCGCGTTTCCAGATTCTCGATCCACAACAGCCCCGACCGGCAGGGCGTCTGTTGCCGGTCTACGGATTGACCGAAGGCCTGAAGCAACGACAGTTACGCCAAATCATCGAAAGGCAATTAGATATTCTCGTTCCGCTGGTGGAGGAAGCTTTGCCTGCGCTGGTCCGGCAGGAGTTGGGGCTTTGTGATATTGAAACGGCTCTGCGGAGCATTCATTTTCCCAAGACTCAGGAGGATGCGGAAAGTGCTCGACGACGATTGGCCTTTCAAGAGTTGTTCATCTTGCAACTTGCTCTGGCAACGCGACGACATCGCTTGCAGCAACTGCAAACGGCACCGCCGATCGAGATGACTCCCAAGATTCGGGATCGCATTTACGGCCGCTTCCCGTTCGAACTCACGGAGTCACAACAAAAGGCCTTTGCGGAAATCGTCGCCGACATGGCACGTCCCATTCCGATGAACCGTTTGTTACATGGTGACGTGGGTAGTGGAAAAACGGCGGTGGCCGTCGCCGCAATGCTCAACGCGGTTGCCAGCGGACATCAAGCGGTATTGATGGCTCCCACCGAAATTCTGGCGCGGCAACACGAACGAACGCTTAGCGGTTGGCTCAAGGCCTCGCGCGTTCGAATCGCCTTGTGGACCGGATCGACCAGCCATCGTCAGCAATTGGCCGAAAAAATTGCGGCAGGCGACGTCGATATTGTTGTGGGAACTCAAGCCATTGTGCAGGGAGATTTGAAGTTCAAGAGCCTGGGACTTGCCGTCGTCGACGAACAGCACAAGTTTGGTGTCCGGCAACGGGCGTTGATCAAAAGCCTGTCCGTCAACGATCCCCATTACCTGGTCATGACCGCCACGCCGATTCCACGTACGATCTCGATGACAGTGTTCGGCGACTTGGATGTGTCGACGTTGATTCGTCCGGAACATCTCAAACCGACGGTGCACACTTATTTGGGGACGGCCGAGAATCGAGAAAAGTGGTGGGCGTTTGTCACTAAAAAACTGCGGGAGGGTCGACAGGCGTTTGTCGTGGCTCCCCGAGTGGATGCCGAAGACGATTTGGAAATTAGCAGTGCTGAAAGGCTGTTTGAGTCATTGGCGAATGGGCCCCTCGAGGCCTTTCGGCTCGACGTTTTACATGGTCGACAAACGGCAGAGGAAAAAGACGCGGCCCTGCAGGGTTTCGCGCTCGGAAAAACCCAGGTCATCATCGCCACCAGTGTCGTTGAAGTGGGAATTGATGTCCCGAACGCTACGGTTATGACCATCGAATCGGCAGAACGATTTGGCCTGTCGCAATTGCATCAGTTGCGTGGTCGTGTCGGACGGGGCGTTCACGCTGGTTTTGTGTGTGCCTTTTCAACTTCGGACAACCCAGTTGATAACGAGCGCTTGCAGGCGTTTGCGGATGTTCAAGACGGATTCGAACTCGCCGAGATTGATCTTCGTTTGCGCGGCCCCGGCGATTTGTTCAGTGCGGAGCAAACAGGGTTTCCACCATTGCGGATTGCCGACCTCGTACAAGATGTCGAGTTATTACAACGTTCGCGGGAGATTGCTGCCAACATGATTGCGCAAGATCCCGAACTCGCGCTCCCTGAGCACGCTCGCCTACTCCAGTTAATGACACGTCGATACGGCGCGACATTGGAACTTAGCAATGTCGGTTAGGCGAAGTAACTGCCGACGGTGATTGGGTATCCGCGGAGGAAGGCATCGATCGGCATAGGTTTTTTGCCAGCCGGTTGAACTTCAAGTAACGACAGCAGTCCGTTCCCAGTTTCTACCAGCAAGCGGTTTCGCTCGACCGAATGCACTCGTCCCGGTTCAACCGCTTGATCGGTGTTGACGACTTCGGCGCGATTGATGATCAGCCGCAGGGGCTCAACATCATTACTCCGTTGCCAATTCGAGTACACGCCCGGCCACGGCTGAAAGGCACGAATTTGCCGTTCAATTTGTTTTGCTGTACGAGTCCAGCGGACGAGGCCGTCTTCCTTTCGCAATCGACGCGCGGTGGACACGAGTTGAGGGTCTTGGGTGCGACCCAAGGGAGACGAGCCATCCCAGGCCGCAAGTTGCCGCAACGAATCAAGCACCGGTTGCACACCCATTTGTGACAATCGAGGTTCTAAATCAGCAGTCGTATCGTGCGGAGCAATCGGCAGTTCGGCGGCTGCCAGGATGGGGCCGCCGTCTAATTTACTGGTCATGTGGATGACCGTGATGCCGGTTGTCTTCTCGCCGCGATAGATCGCCCAGTTGATCGGTGCAGCGCCACGGAATTTCGGCAACAGTGAGCCGTGCAGATTGATTCCACCGAGTCGGGCAACAGCCAGGCAATCGTTGGACAGGATTTGTCCGAAATCGCAGACCACGAATAGGTCTGCAGCGAGCGACTTCAAAAGTTCGACGAATTCAGGAGCATTGGCATTCGGCGGGTCATGAATCGCGACGTCGCGGGCAATGGCCAAATCTCGCATGGGGTTGGCAGCTGACTTTCGCCGCTTTCCGGCATCTTCGATTGGACGCGTAACCAGCGCGAGAACCTGGTGAGTCGATTCAAGGAGCGCGTCGAAAGTTGGGACCGCAAACGGTCCGGTGCCAAACATGACAAGTTTCATGGCCGATCGACTTCGTCCTTAACAGTATTGCTTCTCAAGGCTTGCCAATCGCGAATGAAGTTCATCAGTGTTCGGAATGATGTGCGCCTGTTGTCTTTTTTGGAGTTCCAGTTCGAACTCGAAGAGCTGATCCGAAAATCCGCGAACATCGGCTGGGTCCATTCGATCGATGAACAAGGTCCCTTGGAGATGATCGTATTCGTGTTGAATGACTCGAGCTAGCAGTCCGTCGGCGACCAGATTGATGGGGTTCCCTTGAAGGTCGAAGCCTGTGACCTGGATTTTTTCGGGACGGGCGACTTGGCCATAGAGTCCTGGCAAGCTGAGACAGCCTTCTTCGGCCTTGGCCTGACCTTTGGGGGATTTGATCACCGGATTGATGAAGACCAAAGAATTGTTATTGTCGTTTTCACCGATATTCACCACAAACAATTGAAAGGGCAAGTCGACTTGGTTGGCGGCTAAACCAATGCCTTTGGCGGCATGCATAAGCTCAAACATCTCTTCCACCCAACTGCGAATGGTCTTATCTACCTTTTTCAAGGGTTTCGAAGGATGTCTAAGGGTTGGATGGGGGTAATTGATGATGTTCAAGATGATTTTCTCCGGCGCAGAATTTCATAACAAGAGCTTATCACAATTGGCAATGTTGATTGTCACCAGCCTATACCGCAAACGAATTTTTTTTTCTTCTTGAACCACTAAACCGAAACTTACGTCGGCGTGATTTTTTTTTCACAACCGATCTTCAAAAAACTGCGAATCTTGAGGGGCTGTCAAGCGGCAAGTGGTTTTGTTTTCAATTTCAAGTGGGCGTCAAATTTTTTTCGGAATGAAAAAAATGTTTCCAGCAATACTTGACACGTTATCCAAGTCGGGCAAAATGATCCCCGCCTAACGACGAAAGGTCCCGCATTAATTGGTCAATCGGGTCTGTCTGACGGCCGTAATGGTTTTTTGATTTAATCGCACGAGGTGGTGTTCGACCGCCGAAGTTGAATGCGGACAAGATGTTCGCAATTGAGTTCGAAAGGTTGAAATCGAGAATCGGCAGGGCTGAAGACTTGCGGCGTAGGGTGCTGAATAACATGACAGAAATCATCAATCGGTAACACCGATGGAGCGATGACGAAACTGGGTGGCGGCGACCGAGGGAATGCGACAGTCGAGCATTTGTTTACAGATGCATTGGATTGGATTCCTCACCCCAATTATTTTTAGTGTTTTGACTGGTTGCGTGGAAAAAGCCGGCGTTTGGATGCGCGTCATGAAGACCAGGCTTGGCCGATCGGACTCAAGAAGACGAAAAGGAACACTAATATTTAAATGCTGGCAGTGGTGAGTTTTTGCCCTGCCAGACAAAATGCGGCGTTTCGGCAGGAAGTCGGGCGCCGTTTTTTTTGCGTTGTTTGCCTCCAAGTTTCGACTGCGCTTTTGTTACTATCGGTTATGAATGCTGCGGTATCCACCACCTGTTTGATCGCGTTCGGTGGAAATCAAGGCGATCCACTGGAACGACTGAGGACCGCACTGCAGGCCTTAAAACAAGTCGGCTTTGACATTCAGCAAGTCAGCCGGCCGAAGCTCACGAAGGCGGTTGGCGGACCCCTGCATCAACCGGACTATCTGAATGCGGCAATCCTCGCCGATACCCAGTTGTCGGTGGAAGGAGCGGTGGATGCGCTACTCGCTGCTGAGCGAATTTGTGGCCGTGTTCGGAATGAACGCTGGGGTCCGCGAGGAGTCGACTTGGACCTTTTGTTGTACGGCGAAAAGATTTCCGAGAGCCAACTCGCCACTGTTCCCCACCCGCGGATGACTCTGCGGCGATTTGTGCTGGAACCGGCTAATGAAATTGCGCCGACAATGCGCGAACCGATTTCTGGCCGCACCATCGCGGAACTCCTTGCGCATTTGAACTCTCCTGCTCGGGTTGTTGTTTGGTGGGTTCATGACCGCGGAATGACGGAGCAAGTAATCGAGCGACTACGCGCGCTGCCTGAACCTCAATGGGTTGTGACCGAGGGCGAACCGGGTAAGCGGCACGAGATTCCGTCTGGTTTTTCAAACCGTTGGGAACTGGTGCTGGCCGCAACTCCGGACGCTGTGCGGAATTGCACACCACAATCCCGGTTGGTGATCTGCGATTCATGTTCGCCGCGTGAGTTGATTGGACTCGTCCAGGGACCCTATCTTTGTTTGAAGGGCGATGTGGAGGCAATGGTGGAAGAGTTATTGGCGGCGACTGCGGCGATGAGTTAGCACGGTTTCTCCCTTGTGCGGCGATCCCAGAACGGTGTTTTCGTTCTTTCGATTGTCCTGTAAAATCTGAACCGTCTGAATATGGTCTTTCCAGCTTACGACCGGTCTTCTTACCCAGGATCAAGTGATGAGAATCTTGATGGCTTCCAGCGAAGTCGAACCGTTTGCCAAGACGGGTGGACTCGCCGATGTTTGCGGAGCCTTGCCCCGCGAGTTGGAGCGTTTGGGTCACGAAGTGATTGTGTTTTTGCCGGCCTATCGTGCTGTCCGCCGTTGCAATTGTCCAATCACGCCAACCGATATCGAGTTTGCGGTGCCCGTCGGTTCAAAACTGGTTACCGGTCGCCTGCTCGAAAGCCGATTACCCAACAGTAACGTCGTGGTCTATCTCGTTGAGCATGCAGGCTACTTTGATCGTCCGGAATTGTATGGCGAGCACGGGAACGATTACGCCGATAACTGTGAGCGGTTCGTTTTTTTCTGCCGCGCGGTGTTGGAATCTGTTCGTGTTCTGGATCTAGAAATTGATTTGATTCATGCCAACGATTGGCAGACATCTCTGTTGCCGGCCTACCTCAAGTGCGAATTGGGCTCGAGTTACCCCTACGAGAACACAGCTTCGCTCCAAACCATTCACAATCTGGCATACCAAGGCCGCTTCTGGCATTGGGATATGTTGCTGACCGGATTGGACTGGAAATATTTCAACTGGCGACAGATGGAGTTCTATGGACAGCTCAACTTGCTTAAAGGCGGGATCGCTTTTGCTGACGCCATCAACACGGTGAGCCCGACGTACGCGTTAGAAATTCAGTCGAGCGAGCAGGGCTGCGGTCTCGAGGCTGCTTTGCAATATCGCGGGGGAGCGTTGAGCGGTATTCTCAATGGAATCGATACCGAGGTTTGGAATCCGACGCGCGATCCATATCTGTCGGCTCGTTATTCGGTGAAAGACTGGAAGGCCGGTAAGGCCAAGAATAAAGCCACGTTGCAACAGCAAATGGGGCTTAAGGTTGATCCGCAAGCCCCGCTCATCGGCATCGTTGGGCGAATGGCGAGCCAAAAGGGCTGGAACCTGATTGTGCCCGTGATCCAGCAATGGCTGAAATCAATCGACGCGCAATGGGTCGTGCTGGGAACTGGGCAACCGGAGTACGAATCGGCGCTGATGAATCTCCGCCGTGGCAATGAAGATAAATTGGCGCTGTCCCTGCAGTTTTCCGAGTCGTTGGCCCATTTGATTGAGGCCGGGTCAGACTTGTTTTTGATGCCCAGCCAGTATGAACCCTGCGGACTGAATCAAATGTATAGCATGGCCTACGGCACGGTTCCGGTTGTGCGGCGGACCGGCGGCTTGGCCGATACCGTTGTCGATGCGAACGACGCCACGATCGCTCGTGGTACAGCAACTGGATTTTCATTCGGCGCTTTCTTGCCACAAGCTCTTGAGCAAGCTTTGGCCCGAGCCATCTGCATCTTTCAATCCAACCGTCCGTCTTGGGACAAGATTGTGGAGCGGGGGATGCAAACCGATTGGTCGTGGCAAACCAGTGCCCAGAAGTACGTCGAGCTTTACGAACGAACGGTAACGTTATTTCGGGCAGAACGCCAAAATGTTTAGGCTACCGGCTGGATTTTTTCGCGATGCCGTTGTTCGTTGAACTTGGGGCCGAGCTTTTCTGAAAAATTTATCGAGCAGTTGCGCGGCACATGTCTGACCTCCGTTATGATCCGGTTTTTGACTTTTGGACAGCGATTGCGGAAATTCGTCGCGATCGTCCGCTAGAGTTTTTGCCGAATGCCCAGAGCTTCGAGCAGTTGATCTGTCCCTTTTGCTCGGGCAATGAAGACGAGACTCCTCCTGCGACCCTGCTTCTGGACCAACAGGGCCATTCGCTGGATTTGCAAACGACCGCCGGCTGGTCTAGTCGGGTGATCCCGAACAAGTATCCGACTTACGTTGCTAATAATCATCCGGCGCTGGAGGAGGTTGGCCCGTTTTTGCGGTCGTCGATGGTTGGCGACCAGGAACTGGTGATTCCTTCTCCACGGCATGTCATCAGCTTGGCGGAACTGACCGCGGAGGAGTTTCTGGCTGGGTTGATTGCTGCGCAGCATCGCATCGCGAGCAAGCGCGAGACCAGTGCTATTCAACACTCAATGCTGTTCGGTAACTGTCGGTATGAAGCCGGGGCGTCAGTGGCCCATGTGCATTTTCAGTTAATTAGTTCGCCCATCATCCCCTCCAGTTTGCAGGCCAGGGCCCGACGGTACCAGGAATCACTGAGGTCGGGCGCCCATCTGCTCGAACGGGTCGTTGCCTTTGAACTTGAGCAACAGGTTCGCGTGGTGGGCGAAACGGACGACTTCGTGATGGTCTGTCCCTTCGCCAGTCGGCTGTCATTTCAAGTTTGGATTATTCCCCGACATCGTCCCCGACCTTTTTGGGAGGCGTCGCGAGCAATCCTCGGACAAATTGGCGAATTGAGTCAACGCTACATTCAGCGAATAGAAGAACTATTGCCTAAGCCAGCGTACAACTGGATGCTGCATCAGTTGCCCTTCCAGTCCACGGCAGACGATTATTGGTTTGTGGAAGTCGTTCCCCGAGTCGCCAAGACAGCGGGCTATGAAATGGGCACCGATATTTGGATCAACCCCGTTGCGCCGGAAACGGCATCCCGCCGGTTGAAGTCGTAATGACTTCGAATAACCAAGGCCGTGATTTGCGGGGCTTGGGCAGAGTTTAGCGAACGCATTCGATTTGATTTGAGCTTGACGAAAATCCTGTGCTGTCAAAAGATAGCTGAGACTCGGTTGAGCCCGGTATTGCGGTGAATGAAATCGTTGGTATTTCGAAACTCAGTACTTCGATTATTTGAGGCGGTACGGCGCAAGCCGTCCGGTGGGTTTCACGTTTTTGAAAATCTTAGCGGCTCGCATTGTTCCGCTTGTATTTTTGCAACACATTATTCGGAAAAGCGCTAGGGACTATTGAATGAATTCGGGCCAAGTGAATCTGTGTCTGGTGCTGCACAACCATCAACCGATTGGCAACTTCGATAATGTTTTTGAACAAGCCTACCAAGACAGCTACCTGCCCTTTTTGGATGTTTTCGAAACCTATCCGCGGCTGAAGATTTCGCTGCACACCAGCGGTTGCCTGATGCAATGGCTCGATGAGCGGCATCCCGAATACTTGGATCGGTTGGCTGTATTGGCGTCGCACGGTCGTGTGGAAATCATCGGCGGTGCCTTTTACGAACCCATTCTCACCATGATTCCGTCGCGGGATCGAATCGGCCAGATCACCTCGTTCACACGTTGGCTGGAACGGCGATTGGCAACCAAAGTTCAAGGGATGTGGATTCCGGAAAGGGTTTGGGAATCATCTCTCACCAGCGACCTGGCGGCGGCAGACATTCAGTACACCGTGCTGGACGATTTTCATTTTCGCTGCGCAGGGCTAACTGAAGACGAGTTACATGGCTACTACGTGACCGAAGACCAAGGGCGGGTGATGCGGGTCTTCCCAGGAAGCGAGCGCCTGCGGTACTTGATTCCGTTTCGTGATCCGCAAGAAACGATTGACTACTGTCGGCAATTGGGCCAGCGGTTTCCTGGCTGCGTGGTAACGTTTGGAGACGACGGTGAAAAATTTGGCACTTGGCCCGAAACCAAAAAACATGTTTACGACGGTGGGTGGCTGCGCCGATTTTTCGACGCGCTTGAACAAAATGCCGATTGGCTGGTGACGACGACGCTGGTCGAAGCAGTCGAGCGGAATTCTCCGTGGGGTAAAGTGTACCTTCCGGACGCCAGCTATCGAGAGATGACCGAGTGGGCCTTGCCCGTTCCCCGCCAACTGGTTCAGCAGGAGTTGATCCATGACTTGGAACACGCTCCGCTGTGGGGAGAATTAAAGAATTTTGTACGAGGCGGCTATTGGCGAAACTTCAAGGTCAAGTATCCCGAGTCAAACGAAATGTATGCGCGGATGATGTTTGTCAGCGCACTGGTGCAGCAAGCTGAGCAAGAGGGTTGTCCAGCCGATGTCTTGCGGCAGGCCCGACAATGGCTGTACCAGGGCCAATGCAACTGCAGTTACTGGCACGGAGCTTTTGGCGGCGTCTACTTGCCGCATTTACGGAATGCCGTGTACCAGAACTTAATCGCTTCCGAAACGGCCATCGAAAATTGGTCGCGCGGAGTAGATCCGTGGGTCGAGGCAACGGTCGATGATTACAACTACGATGGCGACCAGGAGGTGCGGTTGGCCAACGACCAGCTATCGCTATGGATTTCGCCGCAAACGGGCGGCTCCCTGTACGAACTCGACGTGCGGAAAAACGGTCATAATTTGCTGGCGACGATGCAGCGTCGTCCGGAGGCTTACCATCAAAAGATCTTGCAGGCCAATGCCCAACAACAGAATGACGGAGCGGCCAGCATTCACGATCGAGTTGTTTTAAAACGCAATGACTTGGAGACCTTTCTGCAATACGATAACCGTCTCCGTAAGACGATGATCGATCATTTTTATCGAGTGGATGAGACCTTGGTTGGAGTCGAGCAGGGGCGCGCCCCTCAGCTTGGTGATTTCAGCGATGGTCAATATCACGCGACCGTACGTCGGAATCCGAATCGAATTCAGGTCATGTTGACTCGCCAAGGAAATGTGGAGGGCCATTCGATCCGGATTACAAAAGGCTTGACCCTCAATAGCGGTAGTGACACGATCGAAATTGGTTACCTGCTGGAGGGACTGCCTCAGGAGCAAGTATTCCACTTGGGTATCGAATTTAATTTTGCCGGATTGCCCGACGGCGCAGACGATCGCTACTACAGTTTGGCGAATGGAGACCGAATCGGCCAATTGGGTACTCAGCAGGACCTGCGTGGTGAAACTGTTTTGCGCTTGCATGACGAATGGTTGGGTTTGCAGGTGAGTCTGCAATTTGCGGAACCGACCGATGTCTGGGCTTACCCGGTTCGCGCCGTGAGTCAGTCAGAGTCTGGTTTCGAATTGGTTCATCAATCCGTCGTGGTTCAACCACATTGGCAAGTGGTTGCCAATGCCCAAGGTCAATGGTCTACTCGCCTGCAACTTCAAATTGGCTGCCAGAAAAAATCCGAACCTGTATCGGGTCGGCATGAGACTCTAGCCGCTTTTTGATCCAAAAGTTTTCAGTTGGAACATTGGCAAGCGATTTGGTTTATAATCGAGGCAACTTTCTGTCTTCAATTCATTGCGGGCTGCGAAGGAATCATAAGCCTGCCAAGTCGTTAGCTCCCCCCATTCGAGAAACAAAAAAGACTTCAACGTGAACGAGTTTCTCTCGCGGTTCCAATGCTTCGCTACCCAATATTTTGCGCTGGATGTGCGTTCTCTGGCAGTGCTGCGCATTGGCATGGCCCTCATCATGCTTGGGCAGTTAGCGTTTTACTTTCCTATGGCAAACGACTTTTTTGGCGAAAACGGAGTTCTCCCAGCGGAGCTGCACCGCGAGGCGTTGGATCATTTGGGATTTGAAAGTGCATGGACGCTTTATTCGATCAGCGACAATATGAGTTTTGTTGCGGGGTTGATGCTGATCCACATGGTCATGGCGATGTGGCTATTGCTCGGATTCTTTACCCGAATCTCGACCTTTACCTGTTTGGTACTGCTTTGGTCGCTGCAAATGAGAAACCCTCTGATTACTACGGGGGGAGATGTCTTATTGCGATGCATGTTGGCATGGAGTGTCTTTCTGCCGTTGGGCAAGGCGTTTAGTATCGACAGCAAAATTGACGGGCTTCATCTCAGGGCTCCGGAACCGGTCGTCAACTTCGCGAGTGCCGGTTTGATTCTGCAGATTGTTTTCATGTATTTCTTCGCAGGGATTGCCAAACTGAATACAAGCTGGCTTTCCGGAGACGCGATTCAAGCAGCGTTGCAACTCGAAATGCACGTTAAACCTTTTGGCGAATTGGTGGGACGTCTGCCATCATTTCTGTTGAAACTCCCGACCTGGTTCGTGTTGATCTTGGAGTTGGCCATTCCGTTGCTCGTGTTTCCTCCGCGATACGTTTCGTTTGTGCGGGGGATGGCTGCCGGACTATTTATGTTGCTGCATCTGGGCATTTGGTTGACGATGTCGATAGGGATCTTTTCGATCGCTGGAATGGTTGCCTGGCTGGCCTTCATTCCTGCCCAATCATGGGAACCGTCTCACCAAGATACTCAATTAAATCGGCAGCGAACGAAACAGCAATTCGAAAATTCGTTATTGGCAAGAATATTGACGTTCGCCATGTTGGTCTACATGGTCTTGATCAACATGATGAACGCGAGCCCATCGTTTTTCGCCTCATGGGGCCACCGAGGTTTACAGTCCCTGGGATGTGGGACGATGTTTATTCAGGAATTCAAAATGTTTGCCCAGCCGCCGCAATGGAGCCCTTCCTTCGTCTATATGGGGCAATCGGATACTCGAAACGTGGACTTGTTCGGAAAGGCGAGGAGAATTCAGTCGTCAAAATCTAATTACAAACAAATGTTTGCCCAGCCTTGGCGGCGCTATCATTGGAATTTGTTGGAGTTGGATTTAAACCAAAAGGAGCCCGCCGATCCGATTTTGGAGGCTATGAAGTTCCGATTGTTGCAAATGCATGTGAAGATCTGGAATGATTCGAATAATGATCAGATTGTCGTTGCCAAACTGATTTGTTTCCAAAATCCAATTCGAATTCGGGCGACCGATACCCGAACGAAACAAGAGCGATCCTGGGCACTCTGGCCGTAGTTGTTGTGCTTGCTTTATTCATTTGGGGCCGCCATTTTCACATTTTCGGAATTCGATTTTCGAATCGATTCTTTCATGCTGATAAAGTCCGAAAGCAAGAAAATAACCGTTGAAAATGCCGTGACAATTTCCGTCAGCACGACGAACTTCGCAAAAACATTACCGGGCGTGATGTCGCCATAACCAAAATAAGAGAAATTGAGCACACTGAAATAAAAGCACTCAAATAGTAGCAAGCTCCCCTGCAATTGGGGATCAACTCCCAGCAGACTTTGTGGTTCGACCGATACCAGGCAATAGTAATCGACCGCAAAACTGAAGGTGACCTCCACCATGTTGTAGGCAATCAACAGGACGAACTTATGGTAGGGCAGGTCCAAGGTTGTCGCCCGCCGCAAATGCCAGAGCGTTTCTAATACATAGTAGAACGTTTTCGTTAGACAAAACCCGACAGCCAAACCCAACAGCCATGGTTTTTGCTCGGGTGCCGCGAATTTTGAAAGGGATAGGATGACCAAACCCATGACGATAATTGTCAGCCATTCCAAAACCTCTCGAAACAGCATTTTGGTCATTCGTTAACTCGCTAACACGGTGAATTGCCTAAGTTGCAAGTGTGGTCGGCACACTGCGAGAATGTTGAGGATTTTAGCATGGTCGCTGCGTAGCGTTTTGACGAGCCTCCCGGTTCACAAGTGGGAGGGAATTTCAAAGGCAAGAAACAAAAAAGGGTGCCATCTTTCGACGGCGCCCGGTAGATTTGGGACGAG
>JBEBGH010000577.1:0-2180 GCA_040081565.1 Pirellulaceae bacterium | reverse complement strand
TGATCTGACGCCCGATTCTTGGCTGCAGTTGTCTGACATTCTTGGAATCACAGATCAAGTTGCCATCCAGTTTCCCGAGTACGGAATATTCGTCACGCCGCAAGAGCTGCATCGTCTGCTGGCGGTTGCCAGTTAGACCGATGCACTAACCCGCATGTGAGGCAACGAATTTGCCCTGGATATTCTGGAAAATGAATTCCAAATTCGTTTGGCTTATTGGCCGAGCAAGTGTTGTCGGACAAACATAATGGTAGCGTAGAACTGGAAGTCGGCGTTCCCCTTCTTACGGAAACCATGCCCCTCGTCTTTGGCCATCAAGTACCAAACGGGACGATTATTGGCTTTCACTTTGGCCACCATTTGTTCGGCTTCGGACAGCGGAACGCGTGGGTCATTTCCGCCTTGGACAACGAACAACGGCTTCGTGATCTTGTCGACATTGTTTAGCGGCGCGATCTTTTCGAAAAACTCGGCCATCGCCGGTTCGCGTTCGTCTCCGTATTCGACCCGTCGCAAGTCACGCCGATAGCTTTCGGTATTCTTCAAAAAAGTTGCGAAGTGCGAAATGCCAACAACATCCAACGAGCAACGAATTCGATCGCTGTAATGAGTCGCACATGCCAGCGTCATGTAGCCGCCGTAGCTGCCGCCCGTGATCATCACTCGGTCCGCATCGAGATTGGGTTGACCGGCAATCCAATCCAACAGAGCTCCAATGTCCTTCACGGAATCCTCGCGTTTCATTCCGTTATCGAGCTTCACGAAATTCTTTCCGTACCCAGTCGATCCTCGCACGTTGGGGTAAATCATGGTGACGCCCAACTCGTTCATGAAGTAATTGTTGCGACCCTGGAATCCTGGGCGCGATTGACCTTCGGGTCCACCGTGAATGTTGATGATGACCGGGCGTTTGCCCGTGAATTTCTTGGCTGCTGGATAAACAAAGCCCGTGATTTCCAAACCGTCAAAGCTTGGCCATTTGATGAGTTCTGGTTCTGCCAATTCCTCAGCGACGAGGCCCCCCAATTCGCTTTCAGTCCAGCGGGAAACTTCACCGGTTTTCACGTCCAGCGAGTAAATATCCGACGTTGAGCGAGCGGAATTGATCGTAAAGGCGATAACGCGGTTGTTGCTATGCCACTTGGCGCCGCTGATCACACCATTTGGCAGGCCTTTTACCGGCTGGATTTTTCGGGTGGCGGTATCCATCAGGTAAGCCTTGGATGATCCCGCCTCGTTGGTGAGGAAGCCCAACAGCGAGCCATCCTCGGTGACTTCGAAGCCTTCGATATCCCAACGAATCTCTTCGGTCAGGCACACCGACTTTTTCGTCTTAAGATCCATCCAGAAGAGTTGCTCAAACTCGCTGGCTTGGTCGGAAGTGTAGTAGAGACCAAGTCCATCGTTGCTGAATTGAACGCCCCCGTAAGCAACTTCTTTCGTTACATCATTCAGTGCTTCTTTTTTTCCCGTTGCGACATCGATCAGCCAGAGATTAGATTTCGTGACTGAAATGGATTCGCGCGCGATTACAGTCTTGTCGTCGGGAGACCAATCGGCACCGCTCCAACCACCGCCAGTCAGCTCGGCGATCGGTTTGCTTGACTGGGGATTTTGTGGATCCATGATCCACAAGTCGCGGTCGGCACCGTTACGACGAGTCGTCGAGTACATGAATTTATCTTTGGCATGGTTCCAGGTAAGCCCGCCATTTTGTGAGCGGCCCCCGTCGGTCAAGAGCGTGACCTTGCCTGTTTCGTTGTCATTGCGATAAAGCTGTGCGAATTCGTTCCCGCCGGTATCCCGTGAAAAAACAAAGTAGTCGCCGACACGCGGTTCCCAAGTCGCGAAGCCAATGGGCTCGTTGAAGAACGTCATCTGTTTTCGGGCACCGCCAGGAAACTTCACAAGGTGTAATTGTGGAGTGTTCGCGAAACGAGTTGAGATCAACATTTCTTTCTTCGTGGGATGCCAATCGCTGAATCCGGCAGCGCGAGATTCGGTGTATCGGGCGACTTCTGCGGCGACTTCTGCGGGAATTGGCGGGATTCCATCGACCACCAGGTTTTCGGTAGGCAGGATAACCGCAGCTTTTTTATCCTGGCTCTTTGGATCGGCTTTCGTTGTCTGGCCTTCGGCGCGATCGGCCATGAAGGTCATAGCCACGCAGCAACACAACA
>JBEBGH010000235.1:0-8538 GCA_040081565.1 Pirellulaceae bacterium | reverse complement strand
CAGTTCAAGTTCGGCAGTCCAAAGTTCTCTCGCGCTGAATGAGCGAGCACAAGCCCTTGAAGTTTGCGATCCTCGGTGAGCAAGCCGATGCCGGCGGCAATCGCCTCACGCGGCGAGCGAATCGCCAGCAAGCGACCGTCAAGCCGAATTTCTCCTGCCTCGCGCGGATCGGCTCCGAAGATCAATCGCACGGTTTCCGTTCGCCCCGCTCCGACCAGTCCGGTCAGAGCCAGGATTTCACCGCGCCGCACCGAGAACGATACATCGCGCACGCTTCCGCCGCTAAGCAAGCCGCGTGCTTCCAATCGGGGAGGGCCGATCGCAGTCGCACGTTTCGGAAACTCTTCGCTTAATTCTCGCCCAACCATCAGCTCGATCAGCTCTTGCCGAGTTACTTGGCCAATCGTCCGCTCGCCGACATTCATGCCGTCGCGGAGGACCGTTACCCGGTCGGCCACGGTGAAGATTTCTTCCAGACGATGACTGATGTAGACGATGCCGATTCCTTGGCGCTTCAGTTCCGCAATGATTGCGAACAACCGGCTCACTTCGTGCGACGTGAGCGCGGCGCTCGGTTCGTCCATGACGATGATGCGGGCTTGAAGCACCAAGGCCTTGGCGATCTCAACGAGTTGTTGCTGGGCGGTGGTCAGACGCCGGCAAGGGGCATCGAGGTCGATTTCGACTCCGAGTCGCTCGAACAAACCGGCCGCTTGTCGCCGTTCCTGAGCTCGCGCGACGAAGCCCATTCGGGTCGGCTCCTGGCCCAGAAAAATGTTTTCACTTGCCGTTAAACCGGGAACGAGATTGAACTCTTGGTAGATGACGCCCACTCCGGCGCGGCGGGAGTCTTGCGGCCCGGTGAAATGTTGAGCCGCGCCATCGATTTCGATCGCGCCCGCTTCGGCGCGGAAGGCTCCGCCGAGCACCTTCATCAGCGTGCTTTTGCCTGCTCCATTCTCGCCGAGCAGCGCCAGAACTTCGCCCGCTTTCAGCGTCAGGCTCACATCGCGCAGAGCTTGTACGCCGGGAAACGACTTCGCGATGCCTCGCATTTCCAGCAGGGGCGCGGACGGCGTCGTAGTCGTCGGCGCGACAGTGCTCATTTTTCCCGTGCCTTGTTCATACGAGTCTGTTCTGAAAAATGGGCATGGAGATTACTTGAGTTCCGGGTCCGCTTCGGCGTCTGCCTTTCGATACAGGCTGGTCGGAATCAGCAGCTGCGGCGGAAGAGTCTCGCCTTTCGAGTGTTTCACGATCGCCGCGACGATCTCGATTCCCATCTTGTCGGGAAATTGGATTGGGTCGGCGTAGATCTTTCCTTCTTTGATCGCCTGCTTCCCTTCCGGTTGGCCATCGAAGCCGACGATCAGGACTTGATCGGCTTTGCCGGCTTTCTCCAAAGCCGCTCGCGCACCGAGCGCGGCGGGATCGTTGATCGTAAAGATGCCGCGCAGATCGGAGTGGGCTTGCAGGGAGTCTTCCGCGGCTTTGTAGCCCATATCCTTCGCCCCGCCACTTTCGAGTTCGACCGCCATGTCAATTTTTGAAGCAGCGGTTTGATTGTGCGCGTCGATGACTTCGCGAAAACCTTTCACGCGGAGCTGACAGGATTCCGCCTGTTTGAAGTGGAGAATGGCGACTTTGCCGCCGGCCTCGCCAAGTGCCTCGATCATCGCACGCCCGGCTTCTTTGCCGCCCCCATAGTTGTCGGTCGCGATCTGCGTGGCGATTTTCACGCCCGGTTCATTGCACGGGATGTCGACGGTGAAGACCGGGATGCCCGCCGCGTTCGCCTCCTGGATGACGGGAACGATCGACTTCGAATCGCACGGGCTGAGCACGATTGCGCTTACTTTCTTGACGATGAAGTCCTTGATCTGATTGCTCTGTTTGGCAACGTCCTTATCGCCACTGACGACGATGGTTTCGTAGCCGAGCTTTTTCCCTTCGGCAGTGATGTTGTCGCCGATGACTTTGAAGAACGGATTATCGAGCGTCAAAAGCGAAACGCCAATTGTGCCCTTCGAGGTTGCTGGGGCAGCCGTTTGCGACTTGCCGCCGGACGGTTTAACAACGTTATCCGGCTGACTGCATCCAATCGCGCACAACGTGATACTTGCGATCAAAATCCAAAGAGTCGGCTTCATAATAATTCTGCTCTGTGAAAGGTGTCTTTGTTGTCGCCTGAGTTGCGGTTTCGATTTACAGTTTTCCGGTCTTGAGGAACTCGTGTCGTACGGGCGCGGTAACTCGTTGGCCGGTGGTCGATACAAATGTCACTTGTTCCGGGGCGAATTCAACGGACTGAACCATTTCGAAGTCCGCAGGAATTTTGACCACGCCCTGGATGTAGTTGATGGTCGTCGGCTTGGTTGGCGAAAGTTCGATCGATGTGGCGATTCCCTCTTTGCTTAAACCGTTCTCCGCAATAGAGGCCGCCAGACCATCGGCAAAATGAGCGGTCACGTCTTCGAGGCCAAGGCAATTGTTGCGGCCGTTCCAGGGATATCCGTGCCGCCCATGGTTCTCGATCCAGAACACGGTGCTGTTAAGCACCGCCGGATCCTTCAAGGAAAACCAAAGGTATCCGCGTTCGCCGAAGGTTGCCGTCATCCAGGCCGGGCCGTTGGACTTCTCCCACGGCTCATTCACCAATTGAACCAGGTCGGCGAAGCCCTTCCGCGCCGGCAGCCGCGTGAGATCGGCGTCAGGCTCTCCCTTCCAGGCAACGGGAACTTTGCTCAGCGTCGACCACCGAGCGCCCGGCAGAAGCGATTGATACTCGCCATTCTTCGGATCGCTGAACGTGCCTGGATAGGTCATGCCGAATCGAAATGGACTAGCGGCGAGTCGCACGGTTCCTTCTTCATCGGGCATCGCCAGCGTCGCATGATGACCCAGCGGCACGCGACCGGCAAAACCCTCGATGGTGTGTCGCGAGTAGATCACATTCTGCTTGTTGACCAGCGAGAGTTCTTTTGTGATTCGGCCCTGACGAAATTGAGTGTCGATTGACAGGGTGAGTGAGGTCACGTCGCCAGTCGCTTTTGTACTGACGTGATTCCAATTGGAACCAGCAATTTCACCGTGCGGCGGATGTTTTTCGCCCGCGACTTCGTCCGAGTTGCCGCCGAAGGGGAGGCAGAAGAAGTCACCTCGCAACGGGACCAGTACTGGAACCGGCATCTCCGACGGACTTTCGTCCTGCCATGGGCTGACGTAGTACGGCTGCACAGGCGCGGTAGAGTCGCGGAAGAAAGTCACCGGCGCCATGTGCCCGCCAAACTCGGTAATCGCCAGCTCCACTTGCGGCGTCGAAACGATAAAGCACGGTTGCCCATGAACAGTTTGAATCTTCGGCTCATCGGCAGAAATTACGGAAGCAGCACACATAATGTTCAAGATCCCCAAATAGCACAGTCTTAGGAAAACACTCATACACAAGTCTCCGTTCACGCCGTCCAAAATATGAAATCACACAGTACCGCTCGACAATCAATTGGCGACGCGCACTTTTGACCGTTTGCCCCGAAAAGTTTCAAGAAAACGGTTAGCAACTGTGATCGAATCGGTTTAGCATAGAGGATATTCTGCGAAGGAAAAAGTATCGACCGCAGCCAATTAACGGTATCGCCTGTTGGTTCGCTGCTTGGTTTCTTCTGTGGTTGTCAAAATCTAACCAGGCAAAGTCAACGATTTTTCAAATCCCGTTTGCGAGCCTAAATGTCCACGCTCTTGGTTTTCCTGCAAATACAAGCGCTCGCTTCAGTGGTGGTGGCCGCGGTGCTGTGGTACAGCATGCGACGATCCGTGCGCCGGATCATCGAAAAGAATTGCAGGCGATTGGATGGAACGTATTCTGAACGCCGGAAATTGATCGAGCTCCAATCGCTCAATCGGGCAGGGCTTTCGATTGTGGGCGCTTTGCTTTTCTTGTTCGCCATTACGATTCTATTCGGGATGCTGATTGTCGGATTGACCTTCACACAAATCGAATGGCGAGATTTTGAAACGCCGAATCCAGAATGGTTTTCCCCCAGGGTCGACCAAGCAGTTGTCGATTTTCTAAATAAATGGCAATGGCAGCTCATTGCGACTTACGTTGTCATTCTGTTTGTCTTTTTTCCGCTCTGTCTTAGTTATGCCTATCAGCATGCTTTGCAAAAGTACCGTCGGCGCGCTAACCTTCGTTTTCAACAATACTATCAGCAAGAATGGTTGAACGCTTCCGAGGACGCCAAGAGAAAATTAGTTGCCGATCGCCAGCCGATTCCTGTTTCAGAGTCAAGCGAAGTTGCTGGGGGCGCGTGACAAATTCCGGAATCGCTAAGCGTGGTACCTGAGACTTGCCACTCTATTTCCCCGTCTCAGGAATGCAGTAAAGTTTTTTCGCTCCACGCAAAAGCAGCGATTGGCCAGACACGGCAGGAGTTGACCAGAATAAGTCATCACTGATCTGGTTCGTCACGACAATCTTCAATTCTGGCCGGTTCGCCGGTCGGGTTCAATTTCAAGATTAACCCTTCGACGTTTTCGCCGGCGAAAACTGCGAATTCGTCTTCTTCGGATTCTATAATGAAACCACACTTTTGAAGCACTCGGATTGTGGCGCGATTTCGCTTGGCAACCCCCGCAAACAACGGGCGACGCTTTTCAGTCTGCAAGAAAACAGTTAAAGCCTGCGTCGCAATTCCCATGCCCCAATACTCTTTCCCAATCCAATAACCGATTTCCCGATTGCCATGCATTTCAAAGGTTCCGATGTATCCCGCAACTTTTCCACGGTAACAAATCGCCCTGGTAAGTACGCTTGCGTCATTCACGAGTTTTGTCCAGTGTGCCTGAAACGCCTCGCGGTCTCTCGATGGAAATGCCGCCATGTAAGTGGCATCCGTATCCATTTGTTGTTCAAACAGAATGGGAAGGTCGGAGGCCGTCACCTCGCGGAGAGTCACTTCATGAATCATTGAGTTCTTCCTGGCCAAAACGCCCGCGTCATTCAAACCTGAAATCGTATCACCGTTTGTTTTTACCACGGTCAGCCGGTGGCTGTTGCGAAACGATAGACCCTTTACTCGTTTCCAAAAAAATGACCAGCAATGACCCGGCAAACGAATCCAATTTCACTCATCGACGCGTGTTGGACTGGCGATCTCGATTTCGATCAAGCGATGAGGCTTCTCGGCCTGCAGCATGAAGCGGAACGTGTTCCAGACTGCTTCACGTTCGGCCTTCACCAGCACGTAAATGTCATCATCAGATCCGACGACACATTTACTTGCGCGCAACTCTCCCCACTCGGCGCGGTAGTCACGCCACGATTGCAAGCGTTTTGCAACAGGGCGTTCTTTCAACGAATAAGCGATCCAATAGGTTAACACGACAGAGAAGATTTCTCGGAAATTTCAGAGAACATTCGATGTCCAAGCGTCTTGGTTGTGGGAATTATCCAGGGTCAGCTACAATTAAGCATAGTGCATTGACGACAAGAGTCCATTTTACAGGGCTAAAGATCATGCGTGTTCTGATTGTGGAATTTTCGGATGGTTTTTGCGTAATTGCTTCGCCGGTCCGTTCTGTGCGAACGATCCTTTAGTGACCGGGAAGCGACCGATGACCTTCGACAAGAATCATCGCCAGAAAAAAACCGGCATCAAGCGTGAACGAACTGATGTCACGTCCCAATTCCTTTGCAAGTTTGAGGACCGTATTGATGTCACTGGTTGCCTGAGCGCGGAAGTCGTGACGGCGGACGCCTGGCTCTTGGAAATCTTTCATTTGACTTCGGGAGTGGTGGCCCTGTCACAGCTCCAGTCGGAAATTCGACCGCAGTCCGGTTCCTTTGGAATTCTGTATGCGCCGTTTTCAATTACACGACTGAGTTTTCGCGATAC
Organism: Pirellulaceae bacterium; assembly: GCA_040081565.1. Lineage (GTDB taxonomy): Bacteria > Planctomycetota > Planctomycetia > Pirellulales > Pirellulaceae > BJ22. The sequence goes on along the minus strand of JBEBGH010000235.1, from coordinate 2,641 downwards.
GCAAGGCCGACTTACCGGTTTCGCCGGTCGGTTTGCGTTGCCCGCTCAATTCGCAGCAGGTGCTGCGGTGTTGGAATTGGATTCTTGCGATCAACCGGAAACGGTCCGTGAAATCATTGACCTGTTGTCGACGTGCCAGTATCAGCAATGCGTCCAAGCCAATCCGGCTTCGAACAGAATCTGCTCCGAGGCCAAGCGACTCATTGACCGGAACTATCTGTCGGGTCCTTCGATTGCCAAGATCGCCGGTCAAATTGGAGTTTCGCACGCCCACCTGTCCCGCGAGTTCAAACGCGAATTTGGAATGACGCCAAGCCAATACCTTCACAAGTTGCGAGTCGCGGATGCCGCATTTCTGCTGGCACAGGGTGAAAAAATCGTCAACGTTGCGATGGATGTTGGGTACGGCGATCTCAGCCGCTTCTACAACCAGTTCCGCAAGAACACCAACGCGTCGCCCGGTTTTTGCCAGGGACGATAAAAATTCCACCTCAGCCGACACCGAAGACTTTTCGACCGTCTTGAAGATTGCAAGCCGCATTCCTGCAAGACCCTAAAAAGACAGGCCGCATCAAAAAACGCCAAGACGACGTATTTGTTTTGCCATAGATTTGGAGAATACGCGGTGTTGATTCGGTTCACTTGGCAAACGAGGGCTATTTCCATGCGAAAAATTACATTCGGCGGAGCAAACAGTTTGGACAATTTCATCGCCCGCCCGGATGGCGGCGTCGATTGGCTGATGTGGGGAGACGAAGCGGCCGAAATCACGAAAGATTACTGGCCCAACGTCGACACCATCCTGATGGGTCGCAAGACGTTTGAAGTTGCACTGAAGTCTCAGAAGGAAAATGAAGCCGGGGATTCGGGAGATTCGCACATCAAGACCTACGTTTTCTCACGGACTAAAAAGTTCAAACGGCACAAGGGCGTTCAGGTCGTTTCTGAAAACGCTGCCGAATTTGTCCGCGACCTGAAAAAACAACCAGGAAATGAAATCTGCTTGATGGGGGGTGGCGATTTCGCCAAAACGCTATTTGAAGCGGGATTGATTGATGAAATCGGTTTGAATGTCCACCCCGTCTTGCTGGGCTGCGGCGTTCCGTTGTTTCTGGAAATGAGCCGGCAGATCAATTTGGAATTGATCGAGCAGCAACTTTTTAAGAACGGCTGTGTTTTCCTGCGGTATCGAGTGTTGAATTGACGTGGACGGAACGATCTCGAATAAGAAACCGCGCATTGTAATTCCGCGAATAGTACGCGTGAAGCGCTTTGGCTACTCGCAACTTCCGATGATTAAGCTGAGTGCGGCTGATATCGACTCCTGCCGATTCGCTCGTTAACAGGCTCCTTGAACTCGGCGATATCGGATCAAGGCGATTGTTGCCGACGCGGAAACGACAGCGAGTCGAATCACACTTTCGCGCGCGACGAACTCTCAGTTCAAACGCTGATTCCCGGCAAAGCCAGACCCATTCTCAAGCCTGGGGCAAGAACTAGCGACTGATGCAAACTTGTTTCGACAAGAAAATCTATGGAAAACGCTGTATGCTCAACCAAGCAAAGCAAGATCAAGCGTTACCAAGGCGATGTGAAGCGTAGGCAAACCTATTGGAGTCAAGGCCGAGACATATATCTTTTGGTTTTAACCCACAGCATCATGGGTCTTTTTTTATAACCGACGGAGAAGTCATGATATGTTTTTCAGCTAATTTTAAAGGCATGGCTTCTTCTAGCAATCATTCAAGTGCTAATTCTGCGGTGTTCATAGGGCCCTTGCAAACGATTGTTTGAGCGTCCATGAAATAAACAATTTGACGGGAACGCTCTAATCCGGTAATTTTGAATCGTTGGCTACGACCTTGTCACGAACTGGTGGCGACGATGGGAAAATTACGCATTTATCTTGTGACTCGTTCCGAGTTTGTGACGATGCGATGTTCTGAATTAGTCGCCGGCACTACATCAGTTGGCCGATCGTCAAAGAACGACTTTCCGATCAATCACCCAACGATTTCGCGGAAACACGCGGAATTAATTTTTAGCGATGACAGGCTGCTTGTTCGAGATTTGGGCAGTTACAACGGAACTTTCATTGACCACATCAAGATTACGACTTGTTTTGCACGTCCCGACCAAACAATCCAGTTCGGAAGCGTGGAATACCTGATTTCGGACCGCCTGATCGAGCTGGACGAGAGTTCAAAGCAAGACACAATGAGCCGCAAGTTAGCGGTCAACTCGTTGAACCCAAGTTTGATTCCAAAGGATATTTCGCCATCAGAAATGGAGGTCTTAAACAGTTTGATCGAAGGGCTTGGCGAACGACAGATTGCCTCGCGATTGGTGCTCAGTCGGCACACGATACACAACCACATCCGTTCCATTTACCGAAAGTTCAGAGTCCACTCCAGAGCCGAGCTGATGGCTAGCTTGCTTCATCAAACCGCAGAACATTGAGGACATTCTGCGCAAACGGGTGCACCCCAGAGGACAACGTCAAAAAAAGTGGATTGACCTGAATAGGCTATTTTTTTGGCGACTAGGGCTGAGGGAGAAGCCAAAAGGAGGAGAAGCCAAAAGGAGTCAGCGACGGTCTTAGTTTAGTTCAATAGTAGATTCGAAAAAAGATTTTCGAATT
>JBEBGH010000576.1:0-2190 GCA_040081565.1 Pirellulaceae bacterium | reverse complement strand
GTCGTTGGCAAAAATGATCCCCTGAAATTGTTCCTGATCGCCGTCCAACTCCGTCAGCGAAACGACGGCCCCGAGTCTTTTCAGTTTCTCGGCCGCACGTTTCGTTTGCCCCGACTTCCAAATCAGTTCCATCGTGGCGAGGTTTTGATCGATTTGACGGTGGTTGGAAAACGTCTTGAGAATCGCCGCGCATTTCACAAACGTATCTTCATCGCCAGCAAGGCCGATTGCTTCCACAATTCGAGTCGCGCGCCACAGAGTTTCCGGGCCGAGCTCGTACGCTTTTTCCAAGAGCGGGCGGACTACTGAAATTCCGCGTCCGGTCAATTCCATCGTTGCCGCATTTCGGATTGAGAATCGACGGTCGTTGAGACGGTTGATCACGTCGGCGGTGTTGTCGGTAGTTTCCTGGGCATAAAGCACAGATGACAGCAGCCACCCCAAACCGAGAAAACCGGCGAGGGCTGCAGTGAAAAATCGGTAGTTAACGGCACTCATTTAGCGCGGCTCGCGGTCGGGGTTCAGGACGGGCGAATTGCGGCACAGGGCAAACGGCCTGAACTGGTTTCTTTATCTTATCGCTTTTGCCGGTAATGGGTCGAGGCGAATGCTGGCGAAGAACCTGCGATTGGGCAAAAAACCATAAAAATTGCCTAATCGTTACAGAGGCTAAAGTCGATAAACAGGAAGACAGCCGGAATTCACAGGTGGCCACCGGTCAGAACTTGGGGACTGGCTCCTGATATTTTTGTAAACCGACAGGCGACACACATGAAAATTCAAACGACACGATTTGACGAGATTGAAATCGAACCCGATGACATCTTGTTCTTTCGCAACGGGATTTTCGGCTTCGAACAATGTCGCCACTGGGTTCTGCTGGCAGACGCTGACAATCAAGCAGTGGCCTGGTTGCAAAGCATTCAGAAGGCAGAAACCGCATTGCCTGTGGTCTCGCCCCGCCGATTTGTGAAAGACTATCGCGTGCGGATGGAAAAGGACGATCTCGAAGCGTTAATGCTGGACGGCAGCGAACATTCCTATGTCTTGGTTGTCGTCGGGCGAGATCAAGACTCGTTGACGTTAAACCTCCGTGCACCGATCGTGATCAACTTGGATCGTCGATTGGGCGCCCAGGTGGTGACCACCGATAATCAGCCCTTGCAGTATGATCTGGCGGCGTTGCCGACGGCTCACCGTCGCTCTGCTTAATTGCACCAAAATCCGGTGCCAGCATACTTCAGCTTGTAACGACGAAGATTCGTCTTTGCAAGCTATTCTAGTGCAACTCGCGCGTTTCACGGGCGACGAACAGACACAATGTCTTCTGGCGGTAGTTCCTTTGCCGCAGTTGGATTGTCACAGCATGGGCGTTAAGACATTTCGTTTGTTTCGGTTGTGCGGGCTTCAAGGGCTTCACTTCAGACCGGAAAGCCGCCAGAATTGGAACTTTGGCTCCGCGTTGCAGATGTCGGGTTGTTTGAGACGATAGCTCCCTGCGTGAGCTTACAACGCTAGCGGTCCCTTTTGTCATGTGCGGAACCGACGATTGGTCGTGGGCGACACTAAAACCATTAAGGACATGTCGAACACCACTTGAGGATCAAAAATGCTTGTACTTTCAAGGCATCGCGATGAGAGCATCATGATCGGCGATGACGTCATGATCACGATCGTCGACATTCGTGGGGACAAAGTCCGTTTGGGGATTGATGCACCATCTGAAATTCCGGTCCATCGCCTCGAAGTTTACGAAGCGATCAAGCGTGAAAACGCAAAATCAAGCAAGATCAGTCCGTCGGAAACCAAAGACTTGGGCCGATAAGAAACGGTTTCTTGCGGTTGGTCTAAATCGGCGACGTCGACTTGAGAGGCAGGTTAGCCAATCAATTGTTTGATCGAATCCAGCATTTCGTGAATCCCGTACGGCTTTTTTAGAAAGACGCGGGCACCTAGTGTCATGGCGTAATCGCGGTGTCGCCGACCATCGATTGCAGTAACCACAATCACGGGGCAATCAATACTGCCGTTGGTCCGCATGTGCTCCAAAACGAGAAAACCACTTCGTCCGGGCATGCTCAAATCGAGAACCAGCAAATCAGGTTTGACTGAGTTGATCAACGCCAGCCCTTTATCGCCATCGTCGCCGTAAAAGACGGCATAACCGCGGTCTTTGAGAGCCAGTTCTAA
>JBEBGH010000575.1:0-2191 GCA_040081565.1 Pirellulaceae bacterium | reverse complement strand
CAACCTCAACCCCGCCAGAAAACTCAAACCCCAAAAAAAACGGAATTCGAAAATCTTTTTTCGAATCTACTATTGAACTAAACTAAGACCGTCGCTGACACCTTTTGTCTTTCCCCCTACAACACACCAAATTCCATACAGTCACAATTCGGCCAAAAATACGACCACAATTCGGCCCGTAACACATAACTGCGCAAAGGTTCGGGTCCATTGACAAAAGCCCGAGCCAGCCGTGAAGTTGCTGGTCAGGGCTGACGCTGGACCGCTGAACGAAACGGAAGCCCTTACCATTTAAAGTCCAATTGCAACCACGTCGGTGCCTTCTCCGTGGGCTGTTTCAAGTAAATATCGAAATTCGCTTTGAGCAAAGGGCAGGTATTCTTTTTCTTCCGGCGAAAGTAAATTTCTAATGGTCATAACTCCAGACCAAATTTGTGACGCCACAAGATTCGATGGCAACGAATGGGACTTTTCGAGTTCGTTGAGCGCAGGCAATGCGACGGCTTCAATTTGTGCATGACTCAAGAACCCGACGCCGATCGCTTGTTCGATCGTGGCGGGGACAGGGAATGGGGGTTGGCTGTATTTTAGAACTGGCCATATTCCAAACGCTTGAAGCAATCCAATTCGGCGGATATCCGTGAACGGTTCCAGCGGGAAGGAATTCATTTCCACTTCACAAATCCAGCGTAACGCATCAAGCCAATCCTGCTCTGTATCCCCAATCGGCAATTCGCCGCTGCAAACCCGTTCCACAAATTCTTTGAGCTTGTCGATTTCCTGTGCATCAAAATCCGAATCCGCCTCGTTGGTTACGTGCTCAACGACACGATTTAGGATTTCGGTACCAGAATTGAGCATTTTCGATGCCAGGGAATCAACATTTCCAGTGTAGAAAAAGGTTGTGTGACTCATCAATTTCCTTCATTCTAGGCCGATAGACTTTCGCGTAAGCAACCTGGCCGACAGTTTTTCAGGAAGTTCGGGTAATCGCAATCCCCGCTGCATCGCCACCAAAGCAAGGACCGATTGATGGCGGGCAATGCGTTCGCCAATAAATGTACTTCGATTGTTCGGTTTCGGACGCGAGTCGAAATGTTTCAGCGAATCCGTTAATGTCTTTTCGAAGGCTCCTTGATCGCCAGACTCGATGGCTTGCCAAATCTTCCAAAGTCCTTGTGTTGCACGTTCACGTGCTTTCGAGACCTCCGCAATTCTGTCGTCAATTCCCGGAATCTGATTTGGTAATAAACTCGATGCGACGATCAAGTATAGGCTTGCCATTTCCGGAGGATTTTCTGGACCGCTGAAGCCCGGATCAAGGTCAACGCGACACCAAGACGCGAGCTTGACAATTTCGTCAGGATCATTGTGCAACAGCAACAGTAAGAGTGCTGATGTAAATGGCTTGAACCATTTGCCGTCTTGTGGACACAACGTAGGGTCCCATCGATTTCCAAAAAACAGTTCCCGCGTACTTGATACCGAATCCTCAAAAATCTTGATGAGATTAAAGTCGTCAACCAGACCAAGATGCACCATACAAACAATTTCAAGCGCGCATCGCACCGAATCTGAATTATCGGAGAGCCTCCAATTTTGCAATACCTCCAAGCATTTTTTCGTGTCAAATTCTGGCTCGAAACCAATGATTGTGTGACGCCTTGGGGTTTCAGACATAGAATCAAGTCCCTTCTGGCCATGGTTGCACGCCGCCAACTCGCGTATAGAACTGCGCTGTAATTCTAAGTTGCCACGACTTCCGTTCAATATTGAGTCTTGTTACGGCAGATAACATAGGCGAATTCGCGTTAAATTGTTGTCGCAAATCGGCAGCGTCTGGATCAAGTCTATTTCGGTCAATAGTGTCTTCGATGTAGTGTTCAATCCATCGCGTTCCCATCTGTCTGCCCCAGTTCTGGGTATTTCCAAGTCTACTGCCTCCACCTTTCGCCTCAAAAATACCCCAAATTCCCCAGCGATTGTGCTTTCGCAATATGTCAATTCCATGAACGGTTCGAATGTCCAAAGGAGAAAAGGACAGGCATAATAGCATTGACGACTCGGCGGCGGTTTGGTATTTTTTTCCGTTTGGATTGTGTTTTTGTTGTTTTCTTGGGGTTTTTCGATGACGGTCGCAAGAAGTCAGTTGGTGGATTTGGAAGTAACACGCTACTACCACTGCATTTCG
>JBEBGH010000574.1:0-2192 GCA_040081565.1 Pirellulaceae bacterium | reverse complement strand
TGGAAGGGGAAGATCGGCGATAACAAGACCAGTGACAAGATTACGGGCTTCGAGGACTGGCTGCCAACCTTGCTGGAGCTGGTCGGTGCGAAAGCAGAAACCCCCTCGGGCCTGGATGGTTTCAGTTTTGCGCCAACGTTGCTTGGCAAGAAACAGGACGAGCGACCGTTTCTGTATCGCGAGTCATCCGGATACGGTGGACAGCAAAGCATCCGCGTGGGGCAGTGGAAGGCCATTCGCAGGAATTTACATCCGGGCCAAAAAGCAAAGGTCGAACCCACGCCCGTGGAGCTTTACAATTTGGACAAAGACGAATCGGAAGCCACTAATGTTGCCGACAACTTTCCTGATGTCGTCAAACAACTCTCCGCCCTGATGAAAGAGCAACATCAGAAATCGGAGTTGTTCCCAATGCGCGCGCTGGACGTGGCACAATGACGGATGAGCGGTGCATCATTGCTGGTTGAATTGAATCCAGTCGAGGTTCAGAAAATTGGTCTGGCCAGGATTCTTAAAGACAGCAACAACGTCGCTTCGCTGTTCAATTGGCTTCATCTGTGTGACGACTTCCGCCCAGATTTTCGCATCGCCGGTCGGTTTCACTTCAATCGTCGCAATCGTTTCACCGCCGGCCGTTCCGCGATGCAGTTCAATCGTGCCGCCCGCGCTGGCTGAAGCCACCCTGCAAGTGACGCTTGTTACTTCAGAGAGATTCAAACCTGCAATGCGTGCGCTGTTGCCGTCGGCATTGGCCTGAAGAAACCTCTTGCCGCTGGCATGGCCAGCGTTTTGGATGCTTGCCCCACTGAGTTCAGTGCTTTCCTCTGCCTCCATTCGATGGTTTCGGAGCGTGACGGTCGCTTTGCCTACGAGCGATGCCGCAGGCGGGCGGCCCGCGTCGGTATAACTCACCTCCAAAACTCCGACACGATTCTGTTGTTCTTCAGGAACGTTGATTCTTGCGGTCAGACCGCGGGTCATATCCATACCGGCTTTGCCGGGTTCGAGACTGTAAATCCAACGAACCATCATCTGCACCTGATCTGTCGTGAGTTGTTCGTGAGCCAGCATCGGTGCGTCACCCCAGACGCGGCTCGAACCTTTGATGACACGTTCCACGGTGGCATCAATCGCGCCGGCCTGGCCGCGATACTTGTTGGCGATGTCCATCAGGGCTGGGCCGACAATTTTTTGACCCACCGCATGGCAGTTGAAACAGTCGTTCTGTCTCATCATGGCAAGGCCGGGCTCGATATTTTCCTCGCGTCCGTCTCCCTTGCTCCATCGGGCGCTTACGAATGTGCGTGCGTCCATCAGTTCCTCATAGTTGGCAGAGCTTCCATCCTCCACGTCCTCGACAAGAACCTTGTAAATCAAAGGCTTTCCGGGTGTGAAGAAGTCGCCGTTCTCTGGCGAAAGAAAGCGCACCTGTGGCGGAGTGTTGCCGACAAGCAATGGAAGCGAGACTTTGGAAACTCCACCGCGTCCATCGTTGACTTGAAGTTCGACGCTATAGTTTCCCGGCTGCTCAACGGTGAAGGTCGGATTGGCTTCGGTCGAAATCAGTTTGTTGGCTGGATGCAGTCGCCACTCGTAAGTGAGCGAATCTCCTTCATGATCCTTCGAGCCGGCACTTGAGAGCGAAACGGTGAGCGGTTCGCGCCCGGAGTTTGGTGAGGCGCTTGCGACGGCCACGGGAGCAATGTTGCCACGTTGATAGGATATTCTGAACAGCTTCGAGTCAGGATTTGCACCCCAAGTCTCGCCATAATCAATCATGTACAGACAGCCATCGGGGCCAAAGTGGCTGTCTTCGGGTCGCTTGATAATAAACCTGCCGGATTTTTGCGCTTCGATGATCTTGTTCTTGTCGTTTGCGACGACTATCGAGGAAGTAAAAGGCTCTATCCCGACTAATCTTGAGTTCTTGTCGAGTCGAGCCCATTTGATGAACGGCCTTTGCCAGTCGTAAAAGAGCAGGCACTGATCGTACTGTTCTGGAAAGCCACCCGTCTTTGCAAACGAGGGCCGATAGTGAAACACCGGGCCCGCACAGGCTGTGCGCCCGCCTTCGCCCAGTTCGGGGAACTGAGTGGATTTGCCGTAGGGCCAGTAGATCATGGCAGGCTGTGCGGGTGGCAGAATTTTTGAGCCGGTATTGTTGGGGCTTTCGTTGACGGGATGTTGAGGAT
>JBEBGH010000573.1:0-2195 GCA_040081565.1 Pirellulaceae bacterium | reverse complement strand
AACCGACAACTCTGCGAATGCCGACTGACGAGCGTTCTTGAATTTCTGCTTCCATTGATAGAAGGAAGGCATCGAGCAGCCCTCGGCAGCACAAAACGCTGTTACGGTCTGACCACTCACGCCAAAACGCTTCAAGCGATCTGCCCAAACTCGACTTCGTTCCAACTGCGTAACACGGGGCATGATCAAATCTCCAATACGGAAATCCACCAGCCTAAACCAACCGTCAATAATGCCGCTGGTGTACGCTTACGGCTCTGCGGCAATGTGACGGCGGACGTTTGCAGTGCATCGTCATGGTTCGGGATGATTTCTGGCTCGCCGTTAGTCGGTTTCTGCGGGATCTCGAAGTGCGACTGGTTGAAGGAGAAAACCGCGCGCTTGCAGATTTGTTTGATATTGACCATGCAATAAAAGTTCTCACAGCATTTGGCCAGGCCTTCGGCAAAATTCCCGAAGACGTCAACAAGGTATCCAGGGAACAGAAAGACTTGGTCCAACAATCTGTCGCCGGCCTGGCCCAGGAGGGCAAAGTCATCTGTGTTCGGCTGGCCCTGTTTGCAGAAATGGAGTCTTTCCAATAAAGTGCGCAAGAACACAAATTGGAATTCCAACGATCCTTTTTCAAAAAATCAGTTGTTGCGATTCAATTTGGAAACCACCTTGATTTTTCCTAAGGCGTAATAAGAAATTTATTTTGGCGTCGTTGATCTAGTTATTACAACGAAACAAAAGGACTGGTGATGCCAGAATCGTATTCGTTTTACAGGTATGGGTGCCTGTTTTTGCTTGCGGCAATCATAGCGTTTGCTGCGTCTTGGACGCCCAAAGGGAATAAATTCTCGCTTCTTTGGATTCCGTTCATTTTTGGGACAGCATATTGTTTCACAACTGGGTTGCTTGGTGGTTGGTCGCTGTATTCGATGCATAGTAAGGTGTGGTTTGTTCGTAATCTTGCTAACGAAAGAGTAGTTACCATCAAAGTTCTTCCTGGCACAATTTCAGGCAAGAAGAATCTTTTTGACAAGGAAGTAAAAGTTGATAACCCAAATTCAATCGCCGCAATTTCTCGCGCGTTGCGGGAGGGAACAGCATGGTCGCCAAACCACCCGGAAATCGAATGGCAGTGCCGCATTCTTATAGAAGGACCCAATGAGAATGCTGAAGTCAGTGTTGAGTCAACAAGCAACAATGGAACACTGGTTACTGTTCATGTCAAGAAGTTCTTGCAACATAGGGCGGTTAGTGTGGCAACGTACAGAAGTGATGGACTAAAAACGGTTCTTGAGAATATCAACGATGGCCGCTGAACTAATCCCGAATAGGGATATTCAAAGCTTTGACCGTGCATTCCTAAGACGCTTACCATGGAGTTTGTTTGTTGCGTTGTGCATATTGGCTGTGGATTGTTTTTTGTCATGTCAATACCTGGGGCATTGGTTTATTTGGCATGTTGTCATCTCTTTCATGCTTTGGCCAATTCTGTTGTTGAGCTTATGGTTGGTTGGTTCAGAGCATTTTTTCCCGTATCTATTAAGACATCTTGCGTTTGCAGTGCTATTTTTTTTGAATCCTTGTGTTCTGCAGATGGCCGAGTTCGTCGTTACGCTCGAATTTTTTCCAGCATTAGGTGCGTTTCTTTTCTCTTTGCCGCTTTTGATATTTTACCTAGGCTTGTCGTCCCTCGTGTGCTACATCAAGTGCGAACAGAAACGTGATTGCGAAGCGTCAAATAAATCAGCGAAGGTTTCGGAGCGTGGTCTCGCGAAATAATCTCCATTCTGCGCGGACACAGTCACGTTTTGCGGGCCGACGGGAACTGTACAGACAACGAACGAATTCGACTGGACTTACGATTCGATGGGTCGGTTGAACAAATTAAAGGGAACAAATCAAAGGCAAAGGGGTTTTGGTTGATGAAAGCTTTCTGGGATGCCAAAGCGACCGGTAATAAAAACAGCTGCGGCCAAAGCAACTGGCGACGCGCCCGGGGAAATCCTGATCAGATTGGCTGGTGGTCACGTCAATAATTCTTTCAGCACCCTGCCGTGTACATCGGTCAAGCGAAAGTCGGGGACAAATCAAAGGGGTCAGGACTGAATGGCACTTGGCGAGTGTTTAAGTTGGTGTGCTGGAACGAGATAGACACGAAAGGGCCTCGTCTGCAATCATTGGGTTGTCAAACTATCCGACAA
>JBEBGH010000572.1:0-2202 GCA_040081565.1 Pirellulaceae bacterium | reverse complement strand
CTGCCATTTCAACATCCATTTTGACGTTGTTCGCCGGCTTGGTTCCCTGGTTCACGATGCGGATTCGATAGCGAGTGGTCCCGCCAACTTCAATATGATCGTCAACGTCATCGATCTCGAAGTAAACGTCGACAAGGTGTTCGATTGCCAGCTGCTGACGAGTGCTCACCGACTGCTGCAGATCGGCTGTCGCGCGGAATTCAACCTCGTGATTACCGGTTTCAATCGGCAATGTGGTGATGGCGACCTCTGCTGTCTGTCCAGGAGTTAACTCGGCAAGGCTCCAGTAAATGCTGTGTGATCCCGCATCGTATTGGCCACGGTTGTTGGCACTTACGAATTGCACTCCGCGCGGCAGTTTGGCTGCAATGTCGACATTGGTTGCTGCTGCGGAGCCGGAGTTGGTTGCCGTAAATGTGTGTGTGGCCTCGCGTTTGAGGAAGCGGCGATTCGGTCCCTGGATGTTTCCTTGAAGTTTCGGAGCGACCACTTCCATGTCGATTTCGTGCTGGGCCTGCAAGTTGCCCGCACCGGTCACCATAACGACGTTACGGAAACGACCGGCTTCAGCCGCAGTCAGGTTTAGGGTGACTTCCTTCGATTTCCCTGGGGGAATGGTACCGATTGGGTACTCGAGATCGCGGAATTCATCAGCGTATTTCAGTTGGGCGGGCACACGTTCTTGTAGCAAGACGTCGGTTGCCGGTCCATCGCCTCGATTGTGCACGACGATTTTCAGCGGAACGTTGCCCCCTACCATGGTCCTCGGTGGACCTGAATGCTCAACAGCCAGTTCGGGACGAGTCACACGAGTTCTCATCGAGGCTTGGGTCGAAAAAGTAACTTGGGCCACGGAGCCGATCTCGCCCGGTCGCGAGGGTCGCAGATCAAGGTCGATAATGTGTTCATCGCCAGGGGCCATCTGCCCAAGACTCCATTGGATCTTGCCGTCCGACGTTCGTTGAGTGGCGGGTGGAGTTGAGGTAATCAACTCGGTACCTGCTGGTATTTGATCAGAGACGACGACATCCGTTGCTGTGACACGGCCGACATTGCGAACGGCGATTTTGAATTTGGCGACTTGATTGACTTGAATTTCTTCTGGGGCAATTTTTTCAATGGCCAATGAAGGCGTCTGCAGTCCATCAAGCTTGGCGTCTCCCGGAGTGCCTCGCGTGCTACTGGAAGATGACACATTCATCGCGCGGTTATCTAGCCCCGAAGTTGTCGGCAGCGTGGCGTTGCGCGGCGAATTGAGGTTCATTGGCGGCGGATTTTGTACCAAAGGTCGAGAATTTTCGCCCGCTTTGTCATCTGACTTAGCTGGAAATGGAGTCAAACCAGCTGCTGGATTTGTGACGACTGAATTCTGGGCGGCGGCAGGCAATGTTTGTTGATTGTTGATCGGCCGATCATTTGGTTGCTGGGCGAACGCAGGGTTCTGTGGCGGCGTCATTTGGGGAGCGGGTTGCCGATTCTCCGGCTGAACGGCGGGAACTTCGCCTTTCTGTGGCTGGGGGTTAAATGCAAATCCGTTTCGCCTGGAAGGATTATCACCGACGAGCCCGTTGGGGTTATTCTCTGCGCGCAGCGAATCAAGTTGTGTATTGCCCAAAGAATTGTCGACTCGTTTTTCGGTTAGCGGCGATGAGTCACCAAACGATTTTGGCGGCGGCAGCTTCAATTTCTCCTGAGCAGAGCCGCCGGCTAGATCGCCCAATTTGTTTTGCACTGCGCCGGCGAATTCGCTGACTTTGTCTTGCGCCGCGTCGTTGACCTCGTTGCCTTTTGTCACCAATTGGTTAGCGATATCGTTTGGTGCACCGCCAAAGCTCTTGCTGAGCGGAGCCGCCGCGATGGGCGACTTTTCCTGTACAGGATTTTTCAATTCAGCAGCTGCAGGATTCCCCACGGGCTTTTCGATGTTCAGAAGCGGGGCGGCCTTAGGTTTTTGTTCGGTCTCTTGTTTAGCGGGATTATTTTGTGCGAAACCGTTGTCGCCAAAACTTGATTTCAGCGGGGCGGGGGAATCCGATTTTTTTGGCGGTGGGGCGAATGGTTGTCCGCCGGATTTGGCCGTCAACACGGGAACATCGTTTTTATTCGCGAGGGGCAAGGCCGCTGGAATTTTCTTTTCGGCGACTTCGAAAGTATTTGAATTGGTCGTAGATGATTCAGCCGCTGGTTCGCTGCTGGCGGTGT
>JBEBGH010000234.1:0-8656 GCA_040081565.1 Pirellulaceae bacterium | reverse complement strand
AATTTGATGGGCACATAAAGTACCGGGCCATTTGCTCCGATGCCACGTTGCTGGTAGCGGCTCTAAAGCTGCTGAATCAGGAGTTCTCGCCGCACAATCTCTTTGGGGATAAACCGCCTTATGAACGCGGACGCAAAGACGACGAGTAGCCTGCGCGTTCGATCCCTCGGCATCGTTTGCCGAACACCCGAAAAATTTCTTACACGCGCCAATTGCTGCAATTGATGGCGTTTTGTTGCGAATCTTACCCTGTTCGGTAACTTTCAACCGAATTTGCGCCCATGGTTATGTCGACTGCACTTCGCGGTCGGCGAATTGGTGGAGCAAATTACGATGGCAACACAACGTGTTGAATCTCTGGCGCTGCGGCCACGCGATGCAGCAAAGGCGCTGGGCATAAGCGCCCGCACCCTGTGGGGGCTAACGGCCCCGCGCGGCCCGATTCCCTGTCTTCGAATCGGGCATGGCAAGCGGCAAACCGTGTTGTACCCTGTGGCAGACCTGCAGGCATGGCTGTCCCGCGATGCGGTACCGGCGAAAGGGGGCCGCAATGACAACGCCCGTTAAACGATTGTTAACCAAACTTCCCGACGCCAGACCAGCGGGCAAGGGATGGTCGGCTCGCTGCCCCGCGCATGAGGACCGGCGAGCCAGCCTGTCGATTGCTGAAGGCGATGATGGCCGGGCGCTGGTCAAGTGTCACGTCGGCTGCGAGGCCGATGCAATCTGCAACGCCGTTGGGCTGCGAGTGGCGGACTTGATGCCCACAGCGGATTCACTGTCCGTCAACGTCAACAGTATTCATTCCCACTCGAAGAAAACAACAATACCGTTGACACACAACAGCAAACCAACCGGCAAAATATTCGCCATGGCCCGCGATGCCGTAGCAGAACTGGAACGCCGGCATGGCCCCAGGTCGGCTCTATGGGTCTACCATAATTCCCAGGGCCAGCCGGTTGGCTTGGTCATCCGCTGGAACCTGTCCAACGGAAAGAAAGACATTCGACCGGTGAGCCGCCATAGCGATGGCTGGCGAATTAGTGGAATGCCGGAGCCACGCCCGTTGTATTGCTCACCGGACTTAGCCGGCGCAAAACGGGTTTACGTTTGCGAAGGCGAGAAAGCGGCGGACGCGGTGCGCTCCTGCGGGCTGACCGCAACCACTTCGGCCCACGGTTGCGAATCGCCCGGCAAGACAGATTGGCGACCGTTGGCGGGCAAGGAAATCATCATCCTGCCCGACAACGATTCACCGGGCAGAAAATACGCCGACGCCGTGGCAACTCTGCTGGCGAAGCTGACACCGGCCCCAGTCGTCAAAATGGTGGACTTGCCCGACCTACCCGACCACGGCGACGCGGCCGACTTCGTGGAAGCCTACGCTGGAACCAAGGCAGATAACTTGCGCCAAATCGTGGAAGCTCTGGCCGACGAAGCCGAGCCGTTGAATGGATCGCCGCCAGCGGCCCCTGTCGAACACCATGAGCCGTTTCCAGTGAATGCGTTGCCCGAACCACTTCGCGAATTCGTAGCGGCCAGCGCGAGGGCGATTGGGTGCGATACTTCCTACCTGGCCCTGCCATTGATGACCGTGTTGGCGGCTGCTATCGGCAACTCGCGACGCGTCCAATTGAAACGCGGGTGGTCCGCACCGGCGATCCTGTGGGCTGCAATTGTCGGCGAGAGCGGCACGGCCAAAACACCCGCGTTCAAACTGGTGATGCGGCCGATCCTGGAACGGCAACGAAAGGCCTTGGAGCACCACGGCGAACTGATGAAAGAATACGAACTCAACTTGGCTTGCCATGAAAAACACTGGGCCGAGTGGAAGCGCAACAGCAAATCGTATCGCGATCCACCCTTAAAACCAGAACCACCGCAGGCCGAACGATTCGCTGTTTCGGATACCACGGTGGAAGCATTGGCCACGATCTTGCAAGCGAACCCGCGCGGTTTGCTGTTAGCCCGCGACGAACTGGCAGGCTGGATTGGATCGTTTGACCGCTATTCTGGCGGAAAGGGGGGCGCAGACGCAGCAAACTGGCTGTCGATGCACAACGGCGAGAGCATTCTCGTTGACCGAAAAACGGGCAACCCACGCATAATCAATGTCCCTCAAGCATCGGTGTGCGTGTGTGGCGGAATCCAGCCGTCGATATTGCATCGCGCTTTGGGCGATGAGCATCGAGAATCTGGCCTGGCGGCGCGGTTGCTGTTGACCTGTCCGCCCCGCGTCGCGAAGCGTTGGACTGAAGCCGACATTGATCCGGCAGCGGAAGCAGAAATCGCCAGGCTGGTAGACCGGCTGTTCGAACTACGCCAAATCGAAAGCGATGACGGCGAACTGCGCCCTGTGGTGGTAGACCTGACAACCGATGCCAAAGCGGTCTGGAAGGCGTTCTACAACTCCCACGCCAGAGAGCAGGCCGACCTGGTCGGCGAATTGTCGGCCGCATGGAGCAAGCTGGAGGAATACGCGGCCCGATTGGCATTGGTGGTTCACCTCGCGCGTTGGGCGGCCGACGATCCGGCATTGGAGAGTGCAGACCTAGTCGACGTGGACAGCATGGCGGCTGGTATCCAGCTGGCTAATTGGTTCAAAGGTGAAGCCAAGCGGGTATACTCCCTCTTGGGTGAGACCGAAGAAGACCGTGACCGACGCCGACTCTTGGAGTGGATCGAACGCAGGGGCGGTTTGGCGACGGCCCGGGAGGTCCAGATGGGTTGTCGGTGGTTACGGGAAGCAGGTGCGGCGGAGGTGGCCTTGGATGAGTTGGCAAAGGCCGGCTGGGGAAACTGGGAACCAACGCCACGCGGCCGACGCGGACAACCGACACGGCATTTTCGGTTGTCAACACTGTCAACGGTCAACGGTATTCGCGCATTACCCGGCGGAATCACTAATACTGTTGACGTTGACACCGTTGACGGCCCCGAAACCGACCACTTCGATGCGGCTAATTGTGAATTGCTGAAATCACTTGATAACAATGGGCGGGAACGATTCGAGGAACGCGCGGCAATCATGGAGTTTGAAACCGGCCTGAGTCGGCAAGAAGCCGAGCAACTAGCATGGAGTGAATCCTTCACGGAATGAACAGTATCGGGTAAGATCACAACATGGCACACAAGAAAACAAAAGCGCGAAGAACCAACCTGCTGACTGATCAACTACGGCAAGCAATTAAAGACTCCGGCTTGACGCGCTACAGAATCGCTAAGGAAACCGGAATCAGCGAAAGCACCCTGGCTCAGTTCTACAACGGGCATCGCGGGCTTTCGATGGAGGCCTTGAACGCCTTGGGTGAGTTCCTACAACTGACAATTAGCCTGGGCAGACAGCCCGACACGAAAGGTAAGTGAGTTATGGCAAGTATTGCACGAGACAAAAACGGCTGTCGGCGAATTCTTTTCGTCTCCTCTGACGGCAAGAGGCCAACGATCCGGCTGGGTAAAGTCTCTCAGCGCACGGCCGAAGGTATCAAGTACCGCGTCGAGCAATTGCTCGAGGCACTGAATTTTAATCGGTCGATGGAAGCCGATCTGGTGCAGTGGATCAAAGACTTGGAGCCAACGTTGGCGAAAAAATTTGCTCGCGCAGGATTGATTCCCAATTCCGATGCCAAACCTGTGGGAAAACTGGGGCCATTCCTCACCGACTTCACCCAGCGTCGAATTGACGTGAAACCTGCGACAAAGGAAGTTTGGTCGCAAGTAGTACGGAACCTAATAGAACACTTCGGCTCGGATCGGGAGTTGACCGCAGTGACTGAAGCTGACGCCGAAGATTTCAAGATGTTTTTAGTGTCTCAAAAACTGGCCCCAACCACTGTCTCCAAACGGCTGCAATTCGCCCGCATGTTCTTTCGTGCGGCGAAGAAACGAAAGTTGATTGCAGAAAACCCATTCGCCGAAGTTTCGGCCAAAGCGGTCATGCGGCAGGATCGGCAACGGTTCATCACGAGGGAGGAAACTGATCGACTTATGGACGCATGTAATCCAACGTGGCGGGTGATTGTGGCACTGTCACGTTATGGAGGCCTTCGCTGCCCATCTGAAGTACTTTCACTAAGATGGGACGACATCGACTGGGCCGCTAATCGAATTGTTGTGCGATCGCCGAAAACGGAACACCATGTCGGAAAGGCAAGCCGGACGATTCCATTGTTCAAGGAGCTATTACCAATTCTGCTGGAAGCATCGGAGCTTGCTCCCAAAGGAGCAGTATACGTGGTAGATGGACGTCATCGGGAGTCGGCAAATACAGCCGGAGGATGGCGAAACTGTAACCTTCGAACACAGTTTGAACGAATCATAAGAAAAGCTGGTTTAACTCCTTGGCCCCGCCTCTTTCACGCCATGCGGGCCAGTCGTGAAACAGAACTTGCTAAGGACTACCCGATTCACGTTTTCACGGCGTGGTTGGGGAATACACCGCGCATCGCGCTGAAACACTACTTGCAAGTGACGGACGCGGACTTCGAGCGTGCGGCCAAGAATCAAAGCGGCGTAAAATGCGGCGCACCAGTTGCGCAAATGGCGCAAAATGCGGCGCAGTCGGGACGCGCAGCTAATCGCGGTGACTCGCAAGACTTGAGCACAATCGCCGCGAATTCCACTAATTTTGCGATTGCCAGCGAATCGCAACAATTTGGTGCTCAAGGTCTAAACGGAGAGGACAGGATTCGAACCTGCGGTAGGGTTTGACCCCTACGCCGATTTAGCAAACCGGTGCTATCGACCACTCAGCCACCTCTCCTAAATTTGCTTGCTGTATTGTGACGCATTCGTGCAGCTTTTTCAAGGTCCGATTCGGTCGACTTTCGCCGAAAAACGCGGACAACTTCGCCTTGTTGCCTACTGGCCTTTTCAGTATTCTCCCCGCGCCTTCTAGACTTTGACAGCGCAACATTGTGCAGGTTCACCCAATCGCGTGAGATGGAAAATGATAAATCGATTGTTCAACCTCATTGGTTTCGGTCTCGCCGTTTGCGCCGTTTGCAGCATGGGCTGTCGGAATCCTTTTTCGCCGCAGGCTGATTCAATCGCCAAGGCCACCATGAGCGAAACGGACGCGAAACGTTTGGTCGCCGCCGAAACCAAGACGTCGGCGTTTCGCTGGACAAACGACTATGGGCAGGCGCTTGAGCAAGCGTCGTCAGAGAACAAAGTCGTTATGGCGCTCTTCACCGGCAGCGATTGGTGCACGTATTGCACAAAACTTGAAAAAGAAGTTTTCGCAAAACCAGAATTCAACGACTGGGCAAACCAGCAATTCGTGCCGTTAATGGTTGACTTCCCCCGCAACAAGAAGCTGGCTCAAGACATTGAAATTCAGAATGAGCAGTTGAAAGAAAAGTACGCCAAATACATCGGTGGCTATCCCACCGTTTTGTTTATCGATCCGGCGGGACAAGTAGTCGGCAAAATGGGATACGCCCGTGGCGGTGCACAAGAGTGGATTGCGGCGGCAGAGCGGCAGATCAAGCCAGCGCTGGACGCGATCGCGGTTCGTCAGAAGGCGACACCGGCCAACATCGAGGTTTCGACAGGCGAACCGGCCAAGCCACTCACGGGATCAACTCGCCGCTTCTAATTTGGTTCCGTCGACCGGCGCGACACTATTCCTCGTCGCCGCGGAGTTTTGCGAGGATGCTGTAATCTTCGAGGGTGCTGACGTCTTGCGAAATTTCGGCTTTACCGGTCGCGATGTCGCGTAATAAACGGCGCATGATCTTGCCGCTGCGAGTCTTGGGCAAGGCATTGGTGAAGCGGATGTCGTCGGGCACGGCTAATGCGCCGATTTCCTTCCGCACATGGGCCTTGAGTTCGTCTTTCAAAGTCGCCGGTGGATTCGCAACTTTCACCGTTACAAAAACGGCGATCGCCTGGCCCTTGATCTCGTCCGGTCGGCCAACCGCGGCGGCCTCGGCCACGGCTGGGTGAGACACGAGCGCGCTCTCGACCTCGATCGTGCTGAGGCGATGTCCCGACACGTTAATCACATCGTCGATCCGACCCATGATCCAGTAGTAGCCGTCGGTGTCCAGCCGAGCGTTGTCCCCCGTCAGGTATTTTCCCGGGACTTTTGTCCAATATTGTTCGACAAAGCGCTCGTCGTCGCCCCAAATGCCGCGCAACATCCCGGGCCACGGTTCGGCAATGCACAACATGCCGCCTTGATCTGAATCAACCGGTTGAAGTTCTTCGTCGACGATGACGGGGACGACTCCGGGAATGGGCTTGGTGCAACTGCCAGGTTTGGTTGCAATCGCGCCGGGCAGCGGGCTCATCATGATTCCGCCGGTTTCGGTTTGCCACCAAGTATCAACGATCGGACAACGTTTGCCACCGATCTTGCGGTGGTACCACATCCAGGCTTCTGGGTTGATCCCCTCTCCGACCGTGCCCAATAAACGGAGGCTGGATAAATCGTGTTTGTCGACGTGATGGTCGCCCCACTTAATGAAAGCTCGAATCGCGGTGGGCGCTGTGTACAGGATCGTGACCCGGTGTCGTTCGATGATGTCCCAAAAGCGATCTTCAGCCGGAAAGTTCGGCGCGCCCTCGTACATCAACACGGTCGCGCCATTCGACAGGGGTCCGTAAACAATGTAACTGTGGCCGGTGATCCAGCCGCAGTCGGCGGTGCACCAAAACAAATCGCTTGGTTTGTAATCGAAGACCCATTCAAAAGTTTTCTTCACCCACAAGTTGTATCCGGCCGTCGTGTGGCGGATGCCCTTCGGTTTCCCTGTCGAGCCGCTGGTGTACAGGATGAAGCTGGTTGTTTCGCTGTCGAGCGGCGTCGCTGGGCAATCGGCAGAAGCCTCCTGCATCAGGTCATGCCACCAGAAATCGCGCCCCGTCTGCATTTCAACCGGATTCCCGATCCGCTTCAGCACGACGCATTTCTCTACCGATGGTGACTTTTTTAGAGCGTCGTTGACGGTTTCCTTGAGTGGCAGAACCTTTCCGCGGCGCCACAGACCGTCGCTGGTCAATTGCACCTTGGCCTTGGCATCCTGATTTCGATCCGCGATGGCTTCGGCACTAAATCCCGCGAAGATCACCGAATGGATCGCGCCGATCCGAACACACGCGAGCATGGCGATCACCAGTTCAGGTGTCATCGGCATGTAGATCGAGACGACGTCACCGCGGCGAACGTCCAGCTTCTTCAAGACATTGGCGAATTTGCAAACCTCCTGATGCAACTCGGCGTAGGTCAAGGTGCGTTGTTCGCCCGGTTCGCCCTCCCAGATAATCGCCTTGCGGTCGCCAAGTCCCTTGGCCAACTGGGCGTCCAGGCAATTAAAGGACAAGTTCGTTTGGCCTCCCGCGAACCAACTGACGTTGTGGCCATCCCGTTTGAAAATGGAGTCGAAAGGTTTGAACCAGTGGAGATCAGCCTCTGCGGTGGCCCTCCAAAACCCGTCACGGTCCTTTTTTGCGCGATCGTAAAGGTCGTTGTAGAATGCCAGCGAATTGATCTTTGCGGCAGCCGAAAACGCGGCGGGAGGTGGAAAAAGGCGTGTTTCCTGCATGACGTTGTCAATCTTTTTCGTTGACGATGCGGATTTTCCGTCAGACATTTGATTCTCCAATTTATCAAGTCGATGTGCGATCGCGACGATTTTAAAGGTAAGACGGCGTGCTGAGAAGTTGCCGAAGTTCAGGTTTAGAGTGACGACGATGGGAATGTCCTTGTTCTCGGTCAAGCCTCTTGCGGATCAAGTCAATTCGCAGCCAGAGTTTTGGTTGTTTGTAATCGCGTCAAAGCCTGTCGATTTTGATCGCCATGTTGGTACAATAAAGAGTTCATCATGCAAGCCCGCGCAATTCCGACGTCACATCTCAAAATGACAAAATCCTCTGTCGGACAAATCATCACCCAGTGTCCCAAGTGTGCCTCGCTGGTTTATCTACCGACGGTAGTTTCTACGCGCACGATGCTGCGTTGTCCGAAATGCCAAAATCAATACACCTTGGAAACTATCCTGCCCTCCGACGTACCCGAGTTGCAAATTGTAACGGGGAACGAAACGGTTGAACCACGTTTGGACAGCCAAGGCGAAGTCGAATCGATTCCAGTTTCGACGAAGTTTGAGGTTCCGTCGATTCTGCGATACGGTTCACGTCGTCGGCGATCTTCCGGCGATGAAAGCACAGAGAACGGAACGAGCGAACAAGTTCCCGCCAACGAGACCAGTGAAGTCGAGTCGCCCATAGTTTCAGAGCATTCCGTCACTGAAGCTCCCTCGATTTCGCGAAGCCATCGGGGTCGCCGAAGCTCCCGTCACCATCACGAATTTGATGGTCGTCCAAACGGGACGTTGGAAATGGTCAAGGTGGTTATTGGCGCTGTGATGGCGCTGCCCGTTGCCCAGTTGGTTATCTGGTGGGGCTTGGGACTTGACCCACTTGGAATTGGCCCTAGTGTCGGGCGAATCGTTCCGCCTCTTGTTCCGAGAGCGATTCGGGCCAGCACTGAAGAAGGCGAGCGAACAGTCGATTTGAGAAATTCAACCATTTCGAACATGTACTAAGCGTCGGCCTACTTAAAAACAAGGGTCGACTATTGCGAAGTTAATGCGCTACTTTGCCGTCGACCAAGCGGATTACATGATTCGCGAGCTTGGCGATTTCTTCA
>JBEBGH010000571.1:0-2221 GCA_040081565.1 Pirellulaceae bacterium | reverse complement strand
GGCTTGGGTGGTGGTTCGGCAGGATTTGGCAGCGAAAAGAACTCGACGATTTTGGCGTCCAACGCATCAGCAATTTGTTCGAGCAGGCCAACCGTAGGATTTTCCAGCCCCCGTTCGATCCGGCTTACATACGTCCGGTCAATCCCGGCATCGACGGCAAGGTTCTCTTGGGATAGTCCTCGCCGAACTCGAAGACGCCTGAGATTTCGTGCCACCAATGCCCGCGCTTGCATCCAGACAAGCGAGCATCTTGATGACCATTAAACCACGGACTATAGTCCCATTCTTGATTTGTCGGTCCACAAATGAAGCTTCAGGTCGCCTCGAATGCAAAGGTACGCCTTCGTCAAGGCCGAACAGGATCGATGGCAGTCCTTCCCAATCAAGGTTGAAGCGACCACGCCGTCACGCTGCCATAGTCGGCCACGAATTTTGGTCCGAAGCAGAGAGCACGGGTTTGTAACGGCGAATTGCATTGCGTGTGGCCATGACGAGACACTCTCATTCGAAGAGTTTCAGGGGCTCAAGCTCTTCGTGGCCTGCCCTGGATGTCAAAAAGCAATGATCTTGGACTATGTCCCAGGAATGAGCCGGGCTCCAAACTACGGATTCTCGTGCTTAAATTGCGAATTGTACATTTGGTTTTCAGACCTGTTGCCGCATTGGTCGGAGTCTTGGCGAGACCTTTGATCGCTTTGGCGATCCGGTTGAACTGGAAGGTGGAGTCGATGATACGACTGTTACAAACCTCGTTCGCGTTTGCGTTAATTTTCCAGTTCGTGTGGCCAAATGATGCTCTCGGCGGTGAAATTCGGATCGGTCAGGATTGCCGACCGGCCGGAATAGCCGCCACAATGTCATCCATCTGGAACCCCGTCGCATTCGACAAAGCCCAGAAAGTAGCCATTGCGCAACGCTTGCAGGAGATTTCCCAAGGTCAGCGGATCAGAGCCATTGAACGGGAGCAAGACCGGATGAATTTTATTTTCAATGAGCAGAAATCGCGTGCCATGGGGCAGCCAACTTTGCCCAGCGCCGTATCGCGAAACATCGACCAAATGATCACCCAGTTTGAAAGAGGCGAAAATCAACGGGATATGGAAGAGATCGCCTGGTTGCAGCGGTGCTACAAGTTCTTGGGCTAAATTGACCGACATGTTCAACTACATCGAACGCTCGTATAATTCGAGTGAACGTTCACGACGCTCGCCGCTCGGAAATCTCAGTCCTGTCTGCAGCCTATCCACTACAACGAGCCGAGTAACGCGGCCCAATTGTGGAGGGGGAAGATCATGACTGAATCAACAGGCCGTTTGGCCGATGGTCAATGGGTCTATCTTTCTAACGATGATGCGCGCAAGCACCCGCTCTATGGTGTGAAGGGCTGGGCGTTGGTCTTGGTCATCGTCTTGGTTCTAGAACCGCTTGGATTGGCCAGAACCATCGCCGAAATATGGCTCGAACTGAATACGTCTGCTCTGAAAACAGCGATCATTAACCGATTTGGTCGGGATATTTTGCTTGTATTCGGGATTTCTGTAGCGCTTTGCTCGATAAGTGTTTTATTTATATTCCAAAAGCGGCATTTTTTTCAGAATTGGTTCTATATTACGCAACTTATTATTATATTTTTATCAATATATATTCAAGGTAATTTATTGAGTAAAATTAGTCAATTAACTAGATCTGAATATTACTTCTCAGTTCCATCATTTATCATTTCGATTGTTCCATTTATATTGTGGTTTTCTTATGTGTATTATTCAAAGCGTATCAATGTGACCATGAAACGCAGAATTCGCACGAGTGATATTCGGGTTCCTGACAACGGTACCCATGTGGTGAATGCCAGCCCAGCAACCGATAGCACGAAAGAGTCTGGAAATATTCTGGATGTGCGAACATCAGCCGAAATCGGTGAGGGGGGAAGCATGAACGAACGTTGGGAAACTCACAGAAAGTACAATCCCAAAGTCGACGCGGCCGCGCAAAAATTGTCCGAGTTGTCGGCTAAGAATGTCGAAGTCTTCAGCAGGCTCTATGTCGAGAACCCTTCGGTCGACCGCATCGACGAATATGTCCAAGCATCGATCGAAGCCGTGCAGGGCAAGCACTTTGCAATGAATTCCAAGCTGCTCGACGCTTGGCTCGATTTTGTCAAACGCAACAATCTGCGCGCAGCCGACGAACTACGCCGCGTAATTTCAGTTATTGGGCCACC
>JBEBGH010000233.1:0-8695 GCA_040081565.1 Pirellulaceae bacterium | reverse complement strand
CGGGAACGTGAAAATGCGCCAAAGGCCAATGCCGATGGTGAAGCTCTCAAAGGCAAAACGAACACGACCGGTGAGAACCCCGTGACGATCCGAGCCGTCAAAGGCTCTCGTTGCAGTGTCGAATTACCCGTCAACGTTCCAGAAGCAATTGTAAGCGACCCTGCGATTGTTAAAGTTAAATTTATCGGCGCCTCCACGATCGAACTCGACCTGCTGCAAACAGGCAATACTCGAATCAAACTGAAACAAAACGATGGACATGACATCAACATCGATCTGTCGGTTGTAGACGAGTTAACCGAGGGACGATTGTTGCCCAAAAAAGCAAAGTGACCGCTTAATTGCTGGATTCGTGGAATTGCGGGAGCCATTGTCTCCCGCCTTCCCCTTCGCGCGAATTTCAGTTCAATGCGACTCGACGTTTATCAGAATGCCACCTTCCATCAACTCATTCAATTGAAGACCGACCCCGAATAACACTGAGCGTTTCTCGGAACGTATAATCACGCGTGCTCTTTAGCTGTTTTGACTTCCACCAGGAACGCGTGATGGTCGTTTTCTTGACCCTGTTGATGGCCGCCAGCTTTTTCCCGGTGGTGGCACCTGCAGAGCCGGCGCAAATAAATCAGGACTCGCAAAATTGGTTACGTTTTCGTGGCCCGGATGGCTGTGGAGTGGCGACCCCCGAGCATCCGTTGCCCGACAAACTGGATTTGCAAACCGAGTTGCGGTGGAAGGCTGTAGTTCCCGCCGGACATTCATCGCCGATTGTTGTGGGCGATGCGATTGTCGTCACGGCCTATGAACCGGGCAAGCTTTCAACAATTTGTCTGGATCGTGCCACTGGAAAGACACGTTGGCAACGCGATCTCCCGGTGGATGTCTTTGAAAAGGCTCATCCTCAACACGGCCCCGCATCCTCAACTCCAACCAGTGATGGCCAAAGTCTTTTCGTGACGTTTGGTTCGTTTGGCATTGTCGCGTATGACTTGCAGGGCGAAGAACTTTGGCGACAAGCTTCCAAGCCGCGACGTAATCTGTTTGGCTCTGCCAGTTCACCGGTGATCGTCGATGGCAAATTGGTAGTCTTTTCTGGATCCGAAGAAGAATCGCTCTTACAGGCTTTCGAACCTGCCACCGGCAAACTGTTGTGGGAGCGGCAACGCCCTGGTCCCGCCTCGAGTTGGTCGACTCCTGTGCCTTGGCAATCCGGCAATCAACGGGCACTCTTGGTCTACGAACCCTTTCATTTGCGGGCTTGCAGTTTGGAGGACGGTTCTGATTTGTGGTCCGTGCCTGGACTTGCCGACGAACCCATCACGACTCCTCAAATTCACGGCGATCTGATCTTCACGTGTTCCTATAACTTGCGCACCAATCGCGAGGCCACAGGACTGCCGTCATTCGAAGCCTTGTTGAAGGAATGCGATGGGAACGGCGATGGGTCGATCGATAGCGAAGAAGCAAAGACGAACAAAAGTATTCTTTCCCGTCCGGACGCCGATGGTCAGGGCGATCATCCGTTGAGAATGTTTTTCCGGATGCTGGACGAAGACCGCGATGGTCGAATCACTGCCGCTGAATGGCCGCGAATCAAGGCTTGGATGGACCCTTGGAATCATGCCAACGGGATCATCGCCTTGCGACCGGCCAAAGACGGCTCGGCCCCGAGTCTGGTTTGGCAACACGAGGTTGGCGTGCCTGAATGCCCGACGCCGATCATTTACAAGGATCGGCTTTATGCCGTTCGTAATGGCGGTGTCGTCACGTGCTTGAAGGCCGACACTGGCGAACTTTTGTTCCAGGATCGTTGCGTTGCGGGGGGGCCATACTACGCGTCACCGGTAGCTGGCGACGGAAAAATTTTCTTGGCCTCCGCGCGAGGAACCATCAGCATTCTGGCCGCCGAGTCCGAACCGCGCGTTCTGGCAACCGTTGACCTCAAAGAACCTGTTTCCGCCACTCCCGCCATCGCCGGCAGCCAGATCATCATCCGCAGCGACAAACATGTTTGGATGTTCTCCTCCCCGGATTCGCCGCGATAGGAGGAGTCCTCGCCCGTAAGCAAAAAAGCTCTTGGACAGCTTTGAAGTGCTATACAATGGATTCGTACTTTAACACCAGAATAAGGCAAAAATCCATGGACACCACTGAAGTCACTCGCAGAAAATTTGTTGTCGGCGCGGCAGCGGGATCGATTGCCGCCGGGCTCGTTACGCCGCTCGCTGCTCAAGAAAAAGAGAAGGCCAAGCAGGTCGACGAACCCAAGGGACCGGTCGAAGCGAAGTTTGAACGGGATTACGAGCCACCTGCATTCAAACCGTCGTGGTCCAAGGAGCAAATCAATCGCCAGCTTTTGCAGGATTTCATCATCCTCGCGCATTCCGATCTGGACATGGTCAAAAAGCTGTTGGAGCGCGAGCCGTCGCTCATTAACGGTGCGATGGATTGGGGCGGTGGTGATTTCGAAACGGCACTGGGCGGCGCGTCACACATGGGTCGCCGCGACATCGTCGAGTACTTGTTGGAACGCGGTGCTCGGATCGATATCTTCTGCGCCGCCATGATGGGCCAGCTCGAAGCCGTCAAATCGTTTTTGACTTTGCAGCCAAAACTGATTGACGCTAAAGGCCCCCACGGATTCAGCCTCCACTTCCACGCCCAAGTCGGCGACACCCATTCCGCCGCCGTTCTCGACTATTTGCAATCGATCAAAAAGATCGAGTTGAGACCGAATCCATTCAAAAAGAAATAGAACAGCCTTCAGCCATTTTTCGGTCTCAACTTCTTGTTTTTCACATGGTCTGAAGCGTAGGAAAGGGAATAAATAATGCAGCCGGCGAGTGCACCCACAAACCACAAAATCCCGAAAAGATAGAGGAAAAACCCCAACATTTTCGCCACATTGAAAATTTCAGCGAAGGATGGCGCGGGGGTCCAGGTTCCGTCTCGAATTCCTCGCTCAATATACAATCCCAAGCCAGCTAAAAAAGCGATTGCCAACAATGGACCTCCCAGAAACGCCATCCACTTCGAGCCGAACTTAATTCCTTTCCAAGCAGCGCCTCGCCAAGTTGTGGGCATTGGTTGCGCAATAACCGATGACGGGACCACCGATACGGTTTTTGGAGGCTCAAAAGGATTTTCCAATTGCAGTACCTCGCAATCAAAGCTAATCGGGTTCTGAATCCGTCCTAGACATCCAGATTACGAACTTCCAGCGCGTGTTTTTCGATGAATTCGCGGCGGGGTTCGACTTTGTCGCCCATCAGGATACGGAACATTTCGTCGGCCTCGGCGGCGTTGGTCATGCTGACCTTGATCAACGTCCGGTTCTTGGGATCGAGCGTCGTTTCGCGAAGTTCCTCGGCGTTCATTTCACCGAGACCTTTAAAGCGGGTGATCGTCATCCCTTTTTCACCCGCCGCGCGAATCGCGGCCAGCAAACCACGCAGGTCGTCGATGCCGGTTGTCGATTCGTTGCGCAGAATTTGATAGCGGCTTTCCTGGATGCCTGTTTTTTCTTCCGGCCACAGGGCATCGATGCTAAAACCAAGGGCTTCGATTTCCTTGAGTCCCGAATTGATGGTGCGAACTTCGTTGAACTCGTTGATCTGCAAACGATTCTGGAAACTCTCTTCCGTTTCACCTTTGGTCCCGTTCGAACCTTCCTTGAGATCCAGCTCTTTACCGGTCGACTCTTCGTGCTTCTTGAGAAAATCATCCAGTTCCTTGCGCGTCGTGAACCAATGTTCATTGCGGCCGACAAAGACGTGGTAGATCGGCAGGCGACCGGATTCGACATGCATTCGTTCGGCATGCGTCTTCAGGTTGATCCCTCGCCGCTCGAGCGCCAAAATCGCGTCCTCCATGCTGGATAGCGTTCGGCATAGTTTGTTCATGTTCTCGCCATCGACTCGCATGCCGTCCTTCCGTTCGAGAACGGCGTCTTCCTGGCCGCGGGCAAGAAGCTGGTTCTTCCATTCCTCTTCCGTCTGAACGTAGTACGTTTCCTTTTTGGTCTTGATGCGAAAGAGCGGGGGTTGGGCGACGTATACATGCCCCCCCAAGATGAGCTGGTGCATCTGTCGATAGAAGAAACATAACAACAGCGTCCGGATGTGGGAACCATCGACGTCGGCGTCGGTCATGATGATGATCTTGTTGTAGCGGCGTTTCTCCAGGTTCTGATCGCCTCCCACGCCAATGCGGATGGCGCTAATAATGCTTTGCACTTCTTCGTTGGCCAGAACTTTATCCTCGCGGGCTTTGTAGGCGTTGATGATTTTTCCACGCAACGGGAGAATCGCCTGGAATTCCTTGAGTCGACCCCCTTCGGCACTGCCGCCGGCCGAATCACCTTCCACCAGATACAATTCGCATTTCTGCATGTCGCTGCTAAGACAGTCTCGGAGTTTGCCAGGAAGACCGCCGCCACCGAGGACTGATTTGCGGCGGACTTGTTCGCGGGCTTTGCGGGCGGCTTCGCGGGCTTCGGCTGCTTGAATGCCTTTGCGGAAAATCGTTTTTCCGGTGTTCGGGTTTTCTTCCAGATAATTTTTCAGGAACTCGCCAAAGGCCGAGTTCACGATGCCTTCCACATCGTTATTTCCCAACTTGGTTTTCGTTTGCCCTTCGAATTGAGGCTCAGGAACTCGCATTGAGATAACGGCCGAAAGACCCTCGCGAAAGTCTTCACCGGTCAGCGCCAGATCTTTGGGAAAGAGATTGTTTTTCTTGCCGTAGTTATTCAACGTACGGGTCAGCGCGGTTCGAAAGCCCGATACGTGCGTTCCTCCCTCGTGCGTATTGATGTTGTTGACGTAGGAATGCACTGTCTCGGTCAACTCGTTGGTGTACTGAAGGGCAATTTCGAATTCATGACCGTCTTGTTCCGCCTTCACGTGAATCACATCGGGGTGGCTCGGATCACTGCTGCGGTTAATATGCTCGACGAACTCGATAATTCCCCGTTCGTAGAAAAATTCAGCCCCTTCGTTGCTGCGTTCGTCGCGGAAGATGATCCGTACGCCGCTGTTAAGGAAGGCCAATTCCTGCAGACGTTTGTGCAACGTGCTGTATTCAAATTTGGTAACTGGGAAAATCTGGCCGTCGGGCTTGAACGTTGTCTTGGTACCACGATGTTCGGTTTTGCCCACACGAGACACGGGTCCGGTAGGCACCCCTCGTTCGTATTCTTGTTGGTAAACGTGGCCATCACGGCATACCTCGACGTTGCACCATTCCGAAAGGAAATTTACCACGGTAACGCCGACGCCGTGCAAACCGCCCGAAGTTTGATAGGCTCCCTTTTCGAACTTGCCGCCGAATTTCAGCACGGTCATAACGCCTTCGAGCGTCGTAACCTCGCGGTCCATTTCTTCGCTGAGTTGTTTATGGACGTCAACCGGGATTCCCCGTCCGTCATCGTGGACCGTAACGGAACCATCATTATTGATCACAACCTTGACATTCGTCGCGAAGTTCGCCATAGCCTCGTCGATCGAGTTATCGACGACTTCGTAAACCAGGTGGTGCAGGCCACGAATGGTAGTGTCGCCGATATACATACTTGGCCGTTCTCGCACGTGCTCCAGGTCGGACAAGTGCTGAATGTCCTCGCCGGTGTACTCGGAATTAGCCGTTTTTTTCTTCTGTGGTTCAGTCATTGGAATCTTGGGTCAAACAAGTTGTTAAAAATCTGCGAAACCGTCTATTCAACTCGACCGAGTCGATTGAACGGGCCCGATGCGGAAACTAATGTCTTTTATCTTCAAACTGGGAACCTCGCGATTCATGCCCTCCACCAGTCGTTGCTTTTGAAAAGTCAATTGTTGGTTGATCAAACTGTTGGAACATGTAATTTCGAGTCGATGGCGTTTCACGGATCCGACGAAAGTTGAATTTTGGTACTCGGCACCTGCGACTTTAATCCAGGCTTCTAGCAAATTGCTGGTTGCCTGTTCTGCCGCAACGGCGTGAGTGCTGAGAACGCGAGCAGCTAATCGACCGACCGTCTTCGGAGTTCCGATGAATATCTGTCGCGATTCAACCATCCGCGCTGTCTGTCGCAATTCACTTTCGTCGTTGCTTGTCATCATTTAGCGACCACGTTGGACGGGCATGATCACATATCCATACTTATCGTCGGTCGAACAATAGGCAGCTTGTTCGCTGTTTTCGATATCCAGCGTAAACGTTTTGTCGAGCGGTAAAACCTTGAGAAAGTCGGCGACGTAGCGATTATCGAGAGTGATTGTCAGTCCCTTCCCGTCGTAGGCCACCGGCAATTCGACTCGAGATTGGCCCACTTCGGCCGTCTCATTGGAAAGCACCAGGCTGCCATTTTCAAAAGTGAAATCGATTCCGCGACTTTCTTCGCTGGCCACGATCGCAGCTTGGCGAAGTGCTGAATACAGCGGGCCTACTGGCAAGTCGATTTTGGTGCTGTCCGTACGCTTGGGAATCACTTCACGCCACTTTGGAAAACGGCCTTCTACCAGTCGCGTGTAGAAAATTCCGTGTTCTTCGCCAATCAACAAATCGTTTGCACGGGGAATGATTCGAATGACTTGTTCGCCCTCGGGCAACATTCTTTCGATGAGTTGCATACTGCGAGCAGGAACGATTGTGGTGCCTTGATTGTTCGCTGGTTTACCAACCCGTTTAATTGGACCTTCCATCTTGGCCAGGCGGCGACCATCGGTTCCTACTGCAGTAATGGAATCATCGCTCATTTCAAGGAGAACACCACCGAGCTGATATCGACTACTTTCGGTATCCGTCGCGAACAAGGTTCGGCGAATCAATTCCCGCATTACGTTCGCTGCGACTTCGAAGTAATCCTTTTCTTCGAATTCAGCTACATCGGGAAATTCATCTGGATTCTGTCCCAACAATTGAAACTTGCTGTTTTTCCCTTTGATTGTGATTTGATTGTCATCGGTTGTGAGCGACAACGTCTCATCGTTGGACTCGCGAAGAATCAGACTCAGGCGGGCCACGGGGATAACGGCCGTTCCTGGCTGGCTGACTTCAACTTGCGGCACCGTCATTTTCACGCCGACTTCGGTGTCCGTCGCCATTAATTCGACTTTTGATTTCGTCGCAACTAATTTGACGTTTTGCAGAATCGCTTTGGGGCTACGGCTCGGGGCAACCATGGCCGCGATCTGGAAAACCTTTAGAAATTCTTCCCGGTTTAAATTTAGCTTCATTGATTTCTTTCGGATTCAAACTTCTTTAAGTTAATTTTCTTTAAGTATTAGCAGTAGTTGGAGGTCAATTTTTGTCTAAAACCAACAGGCGTTTTCAATAATTACCGCAGGCTGCCCATCAAAGTCGTTTTCATTCGAGTGGATAACCTGTAAATGAAATGTCAATAAACCTTTCAAACCATGTCAACAAAAATGTCGGTGACCTGTTGGTAAACCAATTCGTGTTGGAAACAATCTCCGAATTCAACACAAACCAACAAATCACGGACAGGTTATTCACACAAACTGTTCGTAACTGACTTGGACGACGTAATTTCCAACAACGACGACTTCAGGGAGTTAACGACCCCGGAAAAATCACTGTTTGTAAGAAACTGTTTGGATATCTTTTTGTGGGCGTGCAAAATCGTTGAATGATCACGACCGCTGAAAAATTCACCAATGGTTGAGTAATTAAACGCGAAAACCTCTCTAGCGAGAAAAATTGCCAAACTGCGGGCCAAGACGGTCGTCTGCTTTCGCGAGGCACTATTCAGGACCGAAGGGGCGATTTGAAAATATTCCGAGACAACTTTCACAGTTAGGTCGAATTTTTGTTGGTCCGATAAAGGGACTTCGCTCAATTCGTGTTTCGTCGATTGGACTCTGGCAACAGATGTCGGTGCCGATTCGACGAGACGTTGATTTTTTGTTTCCAGTACCAAGCGATTGAGTTGCGGCAACGATAATGGGTATTTTTTAGCCAAACTAACCGCAAAGGCTTCATCGCCGCCTAACCCGTATTTTTCGGCAAGCTTTGCGATCAAGTGACAGCGGGCCTCGAACCCCGGTAGATTAACGGGCAACGACAACCCGGCGGACAAGCGGCTCGTAATCGTCGCCGACAGACCACCGCAATTCTCCGGGGCCGTGCGCATGGTCACGATAACGGGAATTTTCAACTCCAGTAATCGATCCAGAATGGAAACGAATTCTGATTGCGCCGCTGGGTAGTGTTCCAAGGCCTCCAGATTGTCAAATGCGATTGCCTGGTATGACAATAACCGTTCGACAAACGCTTCGACGGATTTCGTTTGAATCGACTCGGCCAGTCCCCGTGCAAAATCCGTTGCCGAAATCAAACGCGCCGAAGGGTTGGCGATTTCAGGATTGGCCCACTGGGCAAAGCGCAAAACGGCGGAATCAGCCAATGCCGTTTTTCCAGAACCCGTATTGCCGTAAAGAACCAGCGGCCAGAAGTGGGGCTGAAATCGATCCAGGTCCAGCAAAATTTTGAGCGGCAGATTCGCGGCATCTCCAACGAACTGATCGATTGGCAGGTTGATTTGGGCCATTCCCGAAACAGTGCTCGATTTCGTTGCGGTTGGAGTTGGCAGAAGGGAGGAAGGCCCTAGGCGCGCATTTCCAAGCGGCAAAAAAAAGAGACTTTCGGAAGCCAAAACCGACATTTTTTTGCCTGAAAAAAACAGGAAAAACCA
>JBEBGH010000570.1:0-2237 GCA_040081565.1 Pirellulaceae bacterium | reverse complement strand
GTAAGTCCTGGGTTCGGGGTGGAAATCATTCGCATAAGATCTGGCGGCTCGAACCGGTCATCTTTGATTGCCAAAGTGACCACTGTCACCATCGTTCCACCCCCCAACCGAAAGACCATTAACCTTGAAAATTCTCGCTACGGACCGCCGCAAGTTCAATACCATGTGCTGCTTCTTCAACACAAAAACAGCAAGCACGAGTTCCATCGGGCTTAAAGGCCATGGCGTTCAAGTTTCTTGCTGCTTGGCTATCCCTAATTCTCACCTGTGTTCGAAGTTCGCCGACGCGTACGCAAACCAAGTAACCAGAACTCACCGCCGACCGCACCCACAGCGAGCCCGATGCCGAAGCCTCCGAGTCGGGACCAAAGCTCTTGCTTCATTGTGCGATTGGAAACGGTGACAATTCTTTCGTGTCCTAAGTCAATTATTTCAATATGGATAGTGGTAGCCTTCGGAACATCAACATAGCCAATGCTCGTTTTTCCGTTGTTTCCAATGCTCTAATTCCGCGATGCGTCGGGAACAAAGGCGAGCTCCGCTTCATTGATGTCGTAAACGGCGACCGTTGCGTCGTCGGGCCAATCGGCAGGGTATTGAACGCGCTGCCCGTCGAACTTCGTCCGGTGATTGTCCCAAACGTAATAACGTCCCGGCACGTCGATCTCTGCGGAAACGGAACCAGGCACTTTGGACTGTGGGTCAAGCGAATCGCCATAAAACAACCCGATCAGAGTGAAGGCGAAAATCCCGACGCCGACGATGGTCAGTACCCTTCCTACAGCTACGCTGCGCAAGTGTCTCGCCTTTCTCAAGCCAGATGTTTAGACGAATAACCAGACAGCCCCCGAATGTACGTCCGCCATTTCGATCGCGGAATTTTGATTCTATAAGACGTTGGACGTGGACGCAATTATTTCGTTTTTTGCATGCTCCTTTTTGCCGCGCGAAACACAATCGGCCTCCACCGTTTCTTCGCTCAGACTCAACCGTTTCAATCCGCCGCGCCGGTCTTTTGCCCGCCTCGAGTGTAATTTTCCGCAAAACAACTCATTCATCTGAATCTTCGTCATTGGGTCCAGGATCAATTGCTAGTGCGCAAGCAAATCCATCAAGGTTCGGGTACAGCGTCTCGAATCTCTTTCCCAGGCACGCTCGAAATTTTTGCCTGTCATTTGCCGGGACCAAATCGATTAGCTGTTCCATCGTATCGTCATAGATTTCCTTCGACTCAGAAATCAACTCTTCGCGTGAGTCGTCGGCCTTCTTAGCGAGCGATTTTTTTTCGTCGTCGGTAAGTTCCAGGACTACACCAACGTTACCCCATAGCAATTCAGCAAGCGGCCCTTGTAGCCGTGTGTTCATGTTTTCCAAGACAACCTCCAACAACTTCTTTTGATGCGGCAAGAATACATCAAAATATTTTTCGTAGTACTCATCAGCGGTTCGGGCAATTGCGCGATCAAACATTTCCAGTTGTTCCGGCGTCGTCAGTGTATAAACAACCCATTCTTCCCAAATTCCGTCCTCGGACCGTTCGCGTCGGGCGAATGGTTCGATGCCGAAGTGTTTACCCACCTCGTTGTTAAAGACTATTATTCGTTTATAAAATTCAGCCCCCACTCTCTTGAAATGGGCAATTTGTTCATCAGAAAACTCAATTTCCCGTCGGAAGTGCTCTGAGGAAACAAACGACTGAAGCCATTGCAATTTTGAAAATGAAGTCCGTTTGTAATTGGACTTCGAATCGCTCGGCTTCTCGATAACGCAACAACCCGCCGCATCGTGCCTGATTCGTGGCCAGTTTTGCCAAATGTCAAAAAGATTCTCGGGCACGAACGTGGTTGGCTTCAGACCTGAGTCCAGTTGAAATATCAGTTGTTGGGATCCGTTTGAAGTCTTGAGAATTCTCCCCCAATGATCTTCGAATAGCTGATGTTTCTGATCGTCGAAATCGTGTAGCCAACTCCCAAAAGCGTCTTTAGCTAGTGTACGGTTCTTTTCAACAATTTCCTTGAAAAGCTCTCCCTGTCTTTTTTCGAATTGCACTTTGTCAAGAGAAGGGGTGGCGAGGACTTCTCGAACGCGTTCGTCGTTCAACGTTTGATAAAACCCATTTTGGTGAATCAGGAATCGAAGCTGAATTTGACGCAGCCTGCTTTTTTGTGAAACTGAAAGTGCCGAACTGATTCGTTTCACGAGTTCGTCATTGAGCCCACGTTTATATTCATCAAGTT
>JBEBGH010000569.1:0-2239 GCA_040081565.1 Pirellulaceae bacterium | reverse complement strand
CCGCGTCGGTGGCTTCCGAAACATTGAAAACTTCAAAACCGCCATCTACTTTTATTGTGGTGGACTCAGCCTACACCCACGATAATCCCGGATGGACCCATTTTGATCGCAAGAACACGATAAATCAAGGAGTCAAAAAAGAACTTGAAGTACGGTATCAGCTTGAGTATTCGCATCCAGAGGATAACGGAGGCCCACGCGTTGTTCCGACAAGTCAAATTATCGAACTGACTTTTGATTTTGATCCTTTGAAAACCAAACTCTGGGTCCCATATAGCGTGCTCTATAATGACGACAATTTCTTCCCAGAGTTCCCAGGCGCAGCATTTTATGACAATGCTGACCTTCCTGATCAGCTTTGGATGGGGCTTGGCGAAGGAATGCTTGGGGACCGAATTCATGCCGTATATCCAGAAGATTCAGAAATGCGGCAAGTTAAACCCGGACACACCTACCGAATTCTAGGAGATTTTTTGCAAAATAATGGCTTTGCTGGCTATCGCCCAAGTTTTTCTGTATTCGCGGAGGCTCAAAATGCGAGTTCGGATACTATATCGGTAGATATGGCCTTTGAGAACGACGTTTATGTAATTCACAAGTACAACGATCAAGGAATTATTGATCCCGCTACCATCGGAACCCCCAACCCAATGCCGTTGCGCGACGTTCATTCGCATCATTATTCCCTCAACCGAAGCGGTTCAGCATCGACTAGCGTGAACTATGGCGATTTTTCGGCTGGCTTTGTTACAACTGAATCACAAACTTCCAATGGTGTTTCCTATTCGACGACCAAGAAGGCAACGATCAACGTGAACTCCGTTGATCTTGATGGTGATGGGGTCGCAGATTTTCATGATGGCTATAATCGCGATGGTCGATCCGAAAATGATGGAAGCAAGTTTGACGACGTGTTGGCAGTGTCAAGCGGTAATAGCGGATTCACTAAAATCGTGGCCAGGATTCCTGATTTTTCGCCATGGGAAACAATCTCGTTTGTCTATACACCAAATGTCCGGCTTTGGAATTCGAATGGGACCACCAGAGATATTAGGCCTATAACGTTAGGAGGTAATCATGTTCCCAGTGGCAACTACTTGATCGATGCATTGGGAGTATCGGCATCACAGCGAACAATCGTGCTTTACGCAGAAGGACTTGATCAAGGCGAAAGCGAAATTATCATCGAACATTCGTCTGCTCGTGAAGTTCTGAAAGTCTGGACGCAAACCAAAGTATCGATTACAGCAATTGATGAGTACGGGCAAGAGTATACTCCTTATGTTCCACCGCACCCTCCTGGTCAAGTTTGCCCACCAACTCCCAATGATTGCTCGCCCGAAAATGATTCCGTAGTCTTCCGGGTTTCTGATGGCGGTACCTTTGACGGGCAAGAGACAACTGCAATTGCCCGAATTAAGATGCCGTCGAGCCGGGCTAGCCACTATTCTGTTCGCACATTTTATCCATGGCTCAAGCGTGACGTTTCTCCGAGTTATCTTTTTGAGGATTAACATACCCTGATAATTGGAGTCGGGCTATTTGGTGGTATTGCAGATATTATCGTAACGCCAATCGACGATACTCGTGTGGAATGGGACCAGGAAATCGAGATTGAATTGGTGAGTTGGCAAGAATTCGTAAACATGTTGTTTTTTCCCAAAGCATCACAGAGGGATCCAGGCATGAAGGCGACACCGCTGGCATGGGCGGGCGGCGGAATTGACCGAGCCTTTTTTACGATCGATGAAACTGCCGCATCAGCAACTGCCGTCCTTTTGGACAATGATGGCTACCGCAATATCCCATTGTCAACTAACTCAGATAGTGCGTTGGATGTAAGGAAAGTACAGGAGGTGAATGGTGCAAGTATTGACCTGAAGAGCGGACACGTGGTCATGCAGTTACCGGTCGATTCCTATATCCCTCAATTTCGATCGAATGACAATCTTGTTCCGCTAGTCAATGTGGCGACGCAGTTGCCAATTTACCGAAACGAATCGGAATCAAGACGTCCGACATCCATTTCAGCGAAGCTGTTTTTTGCAGGATTCGAATCGCAGGTTCATACTTTCGATGTTTCCTCTCTTGAGGAATTGTTGCAAGAATTTCCAGACCGCTTTCTGACGCTGTCGCTAGTCCTCAATCAAGCATACGTTTGTTGACAATTTAGAAAAAAGCTCGAAACCGTGCGGTGTTTTGCGGGTTGTTTGTAGTAACAACTCAACAATCAACTGCA
>JBEBGH010000232.1:0-8782 GCA_040081565.1 Pirellulaceae bacterium | reverse complement strand
GGTACAGATCAGGCAGTGTATGAGAAGGCGATTTTGACTGGTCGTTCTTCATCCGTCGTCCTGAGAATTCTGTGGGAGTCGAAAGTAGCTGGAGGCGATTCTAGCGTGCAAATCCCGAGCAAACAGAATCCGCGGAAGAAAAATCCTTCTAGAAATATCCAACGGGAGGAGTGTTATTCGCTGGCAATGTTAAAGCCTGGGTCGCGATCTTGAAGTTCCAGGAAAGCCAGCCGCAGGTCGACCGCCGCAGCGTGCTCCGCCACGATTTGCCCTGCCAACTGCGCCGCCAGTTCGTCGGCAGGGAGGTTTGCTAAAAGTGATTGCAGCATCGCTTGGGCCGTGACATGGTCATTTAAACGCCCCAGCAATTCCTGCATGGCCACTAATTTTGCGTGGCTAAATTGAGAGTGCAAGGCTTTGGTTGGCTGCTGACTGTCGCTACGCTTTTCCGATTCGACGTCCGTGGGCGGCGGTGCGTCGGCTTTCTCCAGTCCCAAGGTTTCGATGGTGTAGCGGACTCG
Organism: Pirellulaceae bacterium; assembly: GCA_040081565.1. GTDB lineage: Bacteria > Planctomycetota > Planctomycetia > Pirellulales > Pirellulaceae > BJ22. Next base: position 8,261 of record JBEBGH010000232.1, on the reverse strand, counting down.
TTTGGCTGCAATTCGCAGGTCGTGCAGTTCTTCGAAGGTCGGATTGTGGATCGGTAGGAGTTGATGAAACGCCTCACGCGATTTTTCCAGGCTCTGTTGGGTGAAGGACTCCAAGGTCTGTTCGTGATCGCGCCAACCCTTACGCAAGACTTGGCGAAACTTTCGCTGGATCTTGCGGCGTGTGGCTTGGTGGGCAATTCTCCGTAACTTCGATTCAAATTCAGCACGACGATTAAGCAATTCCTCGCGAACAAAAGCGGCGGCATCGGGCGGGAGTGCTCGGTCCTTAAGGCCGGAAAGAAAGACGTCGATGTCTCGAACGGGTCCAGCGGCACGACGAACGCGCCGCAGCCATTTCTGGATAAAGGCGGCGCGGCGGCGCAGCAATGGTCTGAATACTTTTAACGAGGCCGAAGCGCGACGACAGGAAACTCGTAGACGATGAATAATTTCGACGTTGTCGACGGATTGTTCACACGCTGGCGATTGGGTTGCTTGGAGTGCGTCAAAAAACCGCTGCATCCTTTTTCTCAAGTTTCGTCGCCCGAAATCTCGGGCGAGAACCGGTTCGGGAATCGAATGCTCAGGGCACATGAAACGATGTTATTCAGTGGTTAGTTGCGTGTATTTCTTGAAGTAAACGGCGGCTTTATTTTGATTGGCAGCAGAAGATGATCGCGGTGATGTTCACGTTATTCGCAGTTTGTATTGGTCGGTTTAGCACAGGTCATGTGACTGGTCTTCAAATGCCGAATCAGGGGACCAGCTGCTTCTGATTGAGACGTCGAATGACAAACCTGCGCCATGATAATTTAGACAATTTAGGTCGTCCGAACAGCCGCCGAACACAACCCCCCAAAAGTGTGTGACCCTTTACCGTATCGACGGTTTTGCGCGAATTGCTGTAGACTTCCAAGCTTGTTCGGGGGCGAGTTTGGGGGGCATCGCAAGCCAACAGGTTGCGGTTCCTTGCCGTCCTTTCCCATGGGCAAGACAGCGAAAAAGAACGACTTTTTTAACCAAACCTGAAGTCTTCCAAAATGCAAGAATTCCATTTTCCCAATTGGGTGAATCGATTTACGGTTCTCCTTATCTTAGGTGGTTTGGGTGTTGGCGGTTACCTGGCGACCTGCGTGTTCGCCGCCATTCATCCGGAGATCGTCAACGTCGGCCATCAGCCGCGTCAACCAGTTCCCTTCAGTCACAAAATCCACGCCGGACAATTAAAGCTTGATTGTCGTTACTGCCATAACACCGTGGAGAAATCGGGACACGCTGCGGTGCCTCCCACGGCAACCTGTGGCAACTGTCACGGTGGCAATCGCACGAAAGATGGCGCGACACTGGGAATCGTGAAGGGCGAGAGTCCTAACCTCGAACTCGTGCGTACCAGTCTGGAAACCAAAGAACCGATCGTGTGGGAAAAAGTTCATGACTTGCCCGACTTCGTGTACTTCAATCACAGCGCGCACATCACCCGCGGTGTCAGCTGTGTCTCCTGCCACGGACGCGTCGACACAATGGAAGTCGTGACTCAAGTAAAACCATTGTCGATGGCCTGGTGTTTGGAATGTCATCGCAATCCTGAAAAGAACATTCGTGATCCTGAACTGGTGACGCAACTCGATTTCGAGGTGGAGAATCCAGAAGAATACGGTCGCGAATGGGCCAAGAAGCTTAATATTAAAACCAACATCAGCTGTTCAACTTGTCACCGATGAACCAATTCATATCCAACAAAAACGGCGGGTCTTCGGGATCCGACTTGGGCTATCAAGATTTCGAGCGGCTGAATGAATCTCCCGAGATTCAGCGGGCGATCGACGAAGAGTTCGGATCCGCACTCAGTGCCGCCGGACCGGGGATTGATGCCGAGGGAGACGACGGCTTTTCCCGTCGACACTGGCTGCAACTGATGGGCGCGTCGCTGGCCCTCGGGGCTGCTGGCTGTCGATATCAGCCAGACCAAATCGTGCCCTATGCCTTTCGACCACAGAACCGTATCCCGGGCACACCGGTTCAGTACGCCTCGATGATCGACTTTGCCGGCTACGCTCATCCCGTCGAGGCCACGAGCTACGACGGACGCCCGATCAAGCTCGATGGAAACCGTTTGCATCCGCAAACGAAAAATCTGTCGGAACGCTCGCCCGGTCCATCGGCTGTTTTCACTCAAGCTCGCATTCTGGAACTGTACGATCCAGATCGCTTGCGTTCGCCGATGGTTCGCAAGGGTTCGCTGCTTGAGGAAGCGACGCAACAGGATTTTGTTTCCGAGTTTCGCAAGCTCCTGAATCAAAAGGACTTGAGTAGCGTTGCGATTTTGGCAGAGCCTTCTGCTTCTCCGTCCGTGCAACGGATCCAAAAAGAATTCGTGGCCCGTGGCGGTCACTTGCATTTCTTCACGCCCGTCACTGATGACAACGCACGTGAAGGATCGAAGCAGGCGTTTGGACAAGTCGTGCGAACGAGCTACGAATTTGACAAGGCTCGAGTAATCGTCTGTCTCGATGCGGATCCGCTGTTGATGGACGGCGATGCGATTCGCAACAACCGTTTGTTCGCGGCAAGTCGTGATGTTGACCATTCAGCGACCATGAGCCGTATGTACTGCGTGGAGAGCGACTACTCGACGACCGGAGCTTGTGCCGATCATCGCATGTCCTTGCCAAGTTCTCGAATCGCCAGTTTTCTCGGCGCTTTGGCCGCGGAAATTGGAAAACGAAAGGCGGGCGACAAAGTCGACTCGAAACTGAAGTACCGCGAGAAGCTTCTGGCAGCCATGGCGCAAGACCTGGTGGACCACAATGGTGCGGGCGTGATTGTCGTCGGTGACCGACAGCCTGCTGCAGTTCATGCCGCCGCTCACAAACTGAACGAGCAACTCGGCAACGTTGGCAAAATTGTTTCTTACACCGCTCCGCTGGACGCCGATCGACCGCTGTTGATGGCTTCCCTGACGGAATTGAAAACCAAGATCGAGGCCGGCACAGTCAAGACGTTGGTAATCGCCGGGGGCAACCCAGTCTACGACGCACCTGGCGATCTCGATTTCAAGAGTCTGATCGGCAAGTGTTCGACTTCGGTTCACTTGTCATATTACAAAAACGAAACCAGCAACGTTTGTAACTGGGTTTACAATCTGGCGCATCCGCTCGAGGCTTGGGGCGATGGCTTGGCCTACGACGGCTCGTGGTGTTTGGCTCAGCCGCTGATTGCTCCACTGTTTGGCGGACGCAGCCTGATCGAAGTGCTGTCCAGCACGATGGGCGACGCCGATGTCGCTGGCCTGTCGATCGTCGAAACAACCGCCAAGGAAAAATTGGGCGAGTCGGGATTTGAAAGCAAATGGCGTCAGGCCGTGCATGATGGCTTCGTCGCCGATTCAGCCGCGAAACCGTTGACCGTCACGACCCAATCCGTTGCGATGCCGGAAAACGATGGAGCTTGGGGCAAGGAATGGGACGGTTCTGCGAAATCGCTGGAACTGGTTTTCACAACCAGCCGAGCTGTCTACGACGGACGCTTCGCGAACAACGCTTGGCTGCAAGAGTTGCCGGACTTCGTCACCAAGATTACGTGGGACAATGCCGCGCTCGTCAATCCTGAGACCGCCAAGAAACTCGGCTTGAAGCAGGACACGTTGTACAGGTTTTCCTACAACGGTCGCGAAATTGGGTTGCCGGTTCATATTCAACCGGGCCAAGCCAAAGGATCGATCGCTGTCTCGATCGGCTACGGTCGCAAAGCGGCTGGAGCGGTCGGCGGCGACGTCAATCGTAAAATCGAAGTTGGCTTCGACGTCGCTCCCTTACGAGACTCCACGAATTGGTTCATCAACAATGGCGTCGAAGTTTTCCCTTCCAGCGGAACGGTTTACAAGTTGGCGGTGATTCAGCCAAATTGGGAAATCGACGCGACCGGTCGCAATGAAATTCAGAACCGCATGTTCATGAATGAGAAGGGCGAACGAAGCGCCCTGTTGCGGGAAGGTAGCTTTGAGAGCTACCGGCATTTCCTGGAACACAACTCTCACGACAGCCATCAACCGGGTCATGCGAAATCCACAGCGCTGCCAATCTTGCACAATGTCGCGTTCGAAAAGAAAGACGAGACGAAGGCCGAGAAAGACAAGGATCATGGACAAGGTCATTCGTGGCCAACCGCCTTTCACGAGCACGAACTCTTCGATTTGACTCCGGGTGTTCGTGAGACCTATCGCGCCGACAACCCAGGCATGAAAAACGCTTGGGGTATGTCAATCGATCTCAATAAATGCACTGGCTGTAACGCGTGCGTGGTTGCCTGTCAGGCCGAGAACAACATCCCGATTGTGGGTAAATGGCAGGTGTTCCGTGGTCGTGAAATGCACTGGATGCGTTTGGACACGTACTTCGGCAATAACCTCTTTAACACTGAGGCGGCGCAATCGGATGACAAGCAACTGATTCACCAGCCGATGGCCTGCCATCACTGCGAGAACGCTCCTTGCGAAACCGTTTGCCCAGTCGCCGCGACGGTCCACTCGACTGAAGGCCTGAACGACATGGTTTACAACCGCTGTATCGGCACTCGATATTGCGGCAACAACTGTCCTTACAAAGTTCGCCGGTTCAATTACCTGAACTACTCCGACGCCGTAACGTTCGTGAAGTATCCCGAGAAGTACGCCGACCGCTTGACGGTTGGTGATCGGTCACTGCAAAACCTCGTGATGAATCCAGAAGTCACCATCCGCAGCCGTGGAGTGATGGAGAAATGCACCTACTGTGTGCAACGAATCCAGAACACAAAAATCCTGGCGAAGACCGAAGGCAACCGGCCTTTGGGGGCGAATGAAATCACTACGGCGTGCCAAGATGTGTGTCCTGCCGGCGCGATTAAGTTTGGTGACTTGGCTCATTTGGAAAGCGATGTACGTCGCGAGCAAAAGAATCCGCGAGCTTACGCCTTGTTGGCTGAACTCAACAACATTCCGCGCACCAAATACCTGGCTCGCGTTCGCAACCCGCATCCGGCCTTGATGGACCAGGATGATCGTGGTCCGCAAAGCGACACCAGTGATGAATTGCTGGCTCCCAACATCGAAATGTAATCACGCTCCTTAAGAACCCTAACTGTTACAACAACTAAAGAGAAATCGAGATCATGGCAGCATCGGTTGACCTTTCACTGGACAATACCTACGAAGACCCAAGTCGTCGTGCCGATTTGGTATTGGGCGGGATGACCTATGGCGACATCACCGAAAACGTGGCCGCGATTTGGGAAGCCGATCGTCCGCCGCGAACTTGGTACATCGTATTTACCATCTCGGTAATTCTGTTGGCAACGCTTGGTGCCTGCCTGTTTCACTTGATCATGCAGGGGGTCGGGGTTTGGGGAAACAACAACCCGGTTTACTGGGGCTTTCCGATCGTTAACTTCGTCTTCTGGGTCGGTATCGGCCACGCGGGTACGCTGATTTCGGCGATCTTGTTTTTGTTTCGTCAGAATTGGCGAACCAGTATCAATCGCGCTGCCGAGGCGATGACAATTTTTGCGGTTATCTGTGCCGGTTTGTTCCCAGGCGTGCATATTGGTCGTCTTTGGGTTTTCTATTGGTTGTTCCCCGTTCCAACCGAGCATCTGGCGATGTGGCCCAACTTTCGCAGTCCCCTGCTGTGGGACGTGTTTGCGGTCGGTACCTACGCGACGGTTTCTTTGCTCTTCTGGTACATGGGGATGGTTCCCGACATTGCGACCTTCCGCGATCGGGCAAAAACCAAAGTTGGCAAGATTGTTTACAGCCTTTTGTCGTTAGGCTGGACGGGTTCGGCTAGAAATTGGCATCGCTATGAAATGGCGTATACGATTCTAGCGGCGCTCGCGACTCCGCTCGTTTTGTCGGTGCACACGATCGTTAGCTTCGACTTCGCCGTTTCCCAGTTGCCGGGTTGGCATACGACGATCTTCCCTCCGTACTTCGTGGCCGGTGCGATTTTCTCCGGATTCGCGATGGTGGTCACGTTGCTCGTACCGTGTCGCTCGCTGTATAAGCTGGAGCGACTGATTACGATTCGCCACTTGGAAAACATGAACAAAATCATCATGGCCACGGGCTTGATGGTTGGTACGGCTTACGGAATCGAGTTTTTCATTGCCTGGTACGGTGGCGTCAAATTCGAACAATTCGCCTTCTTCAATCGGGCCTTTGGTAATTACTGGTTTGCTTATTGGATCATGGTGAGCTGCAATGTGTTTATTCCGCAGTTGTTCTGGTTCAAGTGGTTCCGTACCAATCTGGTCGCCATGGTGATTATTTGCCTTTTGGTGAACGTTGGAATGTGGTTCGAGCGTTTTGTCATCGTGATGTCGTTGACGAGAGACTTCCTGCCGTCGAGCTGGGGCAACTTTATCCCGAGCCTGACGGACTACTTGATGTTGGCTGGCAGCTTCGGATTGTTCTTTACGCTGTTCACTTTGTTCTGCCGGTATTTACCGGTCATTGCGATTTCTGAAGTCAAAAACGTCTCTCGGCAACCGCATGACGAAATCGAACATCATGGTTCGGAAGGTCATGCTCACTGATTGTGGGTCAATCAAATCCCTTAACTTTTAACTAATTTGTTTTTGAATCGACAAATCCATGGCACATTCACACAAACATGACAAGCCTGTCGATACTGGCCCCAAGTCGAAAATGGTTTCGCTCGTTGCCCAGTTTGATGATCCGCATTCGCTTGTCGCCGCCTGTGGTCGAGCGCGTGAGGCTGGTTACAAAAAGTTTGATGCTTATTCGCCGTTTCCAGTGCACGGGATCGACGATGCGATCGGCATTCGGCGAACGCGATTGCCCTTTTTTGTGTTGGCGATTGCGTTCTGTGCCTGCGGCTTTGGTTTGTTCTTGCAGTATTACACCAATGCGACTGACAGTTCGCCGATTTTCCCGGGATACAAATATGCGATTTCGGGGAAGCCCATGTTTAGTTTGCCGGCCAATATTCCGGTGCTGTTTGAGATCATTGTTCTTTCCAGTGCGTTCGCGTCGTTCTTTGGGATGTGGATCCTGAACGGCTTGCCGCGGTTCGCCAATCCACTGCATCGACTTCCTCGTTTCCGTCGCGTTACCAACGACAAGTTCTTCCTGGAGATCGATGCCTCCGACGAGAAATTCAACGAGAACCGTAGCCGGCAACAGCTTGAGGAGTGGGGCGCGCGGGCAATCGAAGAGTGCCATGTGGATCTGACTGATCAGAAAATTCCCCAAGTCTTCAAGTTGGCGGGAATCGTCCTGGCATTTGCGTTGTTGCTGCCTCCAGCGTTGATTTACCGGGCTCACGGCATGACCTCTCGCGCACCAAGATTGCATGTTGTGCCCGACATGGACTGGCAGGAAAAATATAAAACACAGGGCACTGGTCCCAATATTGGTACTGCCGACGCTCCCGCTTTGTTGTTTCGTGACAATCATTCGATGCGGAAGCCAGTGCCTGGCACGATCGCCCGCGGAGATTTGACGGAGAGCGACGAGTTTCATCGCGGCTACAAAACCGGAACTTTACCGCCAGCAAAAACTTCGGGCCCGAACGCCGATGCTCAAGATGGCCAAGCAGCCGCTCCAGGAACTCCGCCGGAACCCGAGTGGGTTACCGAGTTTCCCGAAGGGATCGTTGTCGATGCGGCTTTCGTGAGCCGCGGCAAGCAGCGGTTCGAAATCTATTGCGTGGCTTGCCACGGTTACAGCGGTAACGGTGATGGACTGGTCAACCAGCGGGCTTTGGGTTTGAGTGCGACCGGTGAAGCCGCTTGGACTGCTGCCAAATCACTGCATGATCCAACGGTGAAACCTCAAGCCATTGGGCGAATTTACGACACGATCACGAACGGTCGCTCCACAATGGGACCGTACAAGAGTCAGATTCCCGTCAAGGATCGCTGGGCGATCGTCGCCTATGTTCGAGCCTTGCAGGAAACTGGAATCAAGCCTCCGGCAGGAACGGCTCCAGCAGCCACGACCATCCCGGCGAACGATGCCACGAAGGCGAAATAAGCATTTTGTTTGGACAGAAACACCTTTACTTTTTTTGATATCAATCTCATGCACGCGCGACGACCTGGAAAAATTACTTCGCCTATTGTTTCGCTCAGCACCAGCTATGTGAAACTGATCCCGTTAGGGTTGATCATCGGCGGAATTGGTTTGGCAATCGCCTGGTTTATGTCCAATGCCGAGGGAGGCTGGAGGCGCTTTAGCTTTTCTTACTTGGTCGCGTATTGTT
>JBEBGH010000231.1:0-8785 GCA_040081565.1 Pirellulaceae bacterium | reverse complement strand
GGCAAAAAAACGCCAGACTCCTACTAGGTTGTCTCGAAAGGGGACTTCTTCTCGAAAAGGCCGTTCTCTGGGTATTCCTAGCGAGCATCTAAGTCGTCATTACTCTAACTCAACCGAAATTTCTCAAAGCAAATGCCATGGATAAAAAAGTTCTGTTAACCCGAATCGACAGTTTGCGTAAGGATTTGCAAAACATCGATGATGTTGATTCAACCGTAATCGAAGCACTCGAGCGAATCACAACAGATATTCAGGTTCTTGTTGAAGAGAAGGAGTCTCCCGCCAACACTGAGCATACGGAACGCCATTCATTTCTCTCAGAACAAATCGAGCAATTCGAAACGAAGCATCCCACGGTTACTCAAATTCTTGCGCAGTTGACAGATTTTTTGGCGGCAGTTGGAATTTAAGTAAATGCCATTCGAAGATCAACTCTTCGGAGATGACGCTTTAGGTCGGTCAGGTAGGGGCTCACTTTTGAGTGCAGCGGCAACCGTCTGGAAAAACCGGGTATACCATTCGCTATCAGCATCTGTAAATCTTTTGCGAGCCTGAGCGATGACCAAATTCTGGTCGAGATCAACGACCAGAATACATCCGGAAAACGACCCATGGCCAATTGTATTTCGACTGAAAAGAAAATCTTCCGCCCGACTAGAATTGGGTGGGGCATTGGGCTTGAGGTGTCGAATCCAATGCAATCCCAAGCCTTGGTCTTGAGTGGCACCGTCGACTTTCAAAGGCTTTGGCAACAACTCCTCAAAAGTTTGAGGTGAAATGAACTCGAGCTCGCCATAGCTGCCGCGGTTCGCCAACCACTGGCCCAAGACGGCTAATTCGGAAGCAGTAAACTCTCCGTCCGAGCTCGCGTTTCCCATCACGACGTCACCGAAATCTAGCGGTCGAAACAAGTGCTCATCATAAATTCGCATCGCACACTTCCTGGCTTTCATCTCCATCGCTTTGGCAGCCAACTCAAATCCCAATCCGCAATACTGATGCACCTTCAGGGGTTGGTTCACGTCGATACCATTCAACACAACGTTTTCCAAATGGGGATTTTTCATCCCGCCCAACTCACCATGACCGGTCAACCCACTCGTATGATTCAAACACTGGCGAAAGGTCGGCACGTGCGGGTCATTCGAGGGATAATCGGGAAAAACGCTGGAGAGCTGATCGTCCAAGGCGATGAGTCCCTGGTCAACAAATTGGCTGAAAAGGATCGCCGTGACCGTCTTGGTGAGCGAGGCAATCCAACAGCGGTATTCTACATCGATCGGTTCTCCTGACGGCAAACTTCCGAAGGCTTCGTGGGTGATGATCTCTCCTTGTCTGGCAACCATAATTACGAAGGGCTCGCGTGTCGCCTCAGCCCATGCACGACAATAATCATCGATGGCGGCTTTCACAGCTCGACTCGATGCCGTTGGATGAGAAGCCGCTTGGAGGACCAGTGCTGGTGTTTGTCGAATTCTGGGTAATTGCAGACCGCGACCTGTTTCTTGCCCCAGCACTTTGAGTTTCAGTGCCAACTGATATTCGTCATTCACGACCGAAGTTGACTCAGAATACTTTTTGGGGCGACCAAGCTGCTTCGATTCGGCCAACCCTGCAAATAGAACCGCGCCTTTTTCGCCTTCCAGCAAACCCCTCATCAGAAAGTCGCGACCAAGGCGATCAAATTCCGACTGGTGTTCCGTCCAAGCGGCGGGCGTTTTGGGGCCGGGAAAGTTTGGGAATCTAATCGTGAGGTCAGGCCCCGCTTCCGCATCCAGCTTTTCTGGCAATGCAAAAAAAGTGAAGGACCGCCGCAATGGTGTTCCGTTCGGAGCTTGACCTTCGACGTAAGCCATCCATCTGCCGGAATGGTTGGGTTCGGCAGCCTCCACTAAATCTCCGTCGAACCAGCGTACACGGAATGTCGCTTCCACTCCTAGTCGACGCATTTCATCGACGTCACGCCAAATCAATCGCGGTGTTGAGCCAACGGTAAAAATCCAACCGCCGAATTTGGACGGAATAATCTCCTGAACTTGAAATTGCTGACGTTGAACGCTCAGTTCGGCGACTTGCAGCGCCACCAATGGCGGACAAATCAGCAACAAGGAAAATCCGCATAAAAAAAATCGGTACACGATTTGTCGATTTTGCATAGGAACCGATTGCGGTGTTACTTGATTGGCGTAATCTCATATTTGACGCTATTCTAGCAAATCGCAGCAACCGGCCATTCGCCTTTCCCCTAATCAACTGCGCGGCTTCTTCGGAAATCTGTCGAACTCTCTATTTAACTATGGTGATTAGGTGGCACCGAAACCGAATTCTCCTGACCCGCAAAATCCGCTATAATCTTGATGTAGCTAAGACTCCGCTTGATTCCCGAACGAATTTTGAACATCCCGGGCTGTTGCCGGATTGAATCGCAGTAAAAGGAACGATCATGGACTATTCGGAAATTCGCAAACAACTTCAAACCAAGCTACGCGAGTTAGTCGCCCGGGCCAAAGATATTGAAGATAACCTGAGCCAGCCCGGCGAAGCCGATTGGGAAGAAAACGCGACGGAGTCCGAAGGCGACGAAGTCATGATCGGCATCGGAGAATTGACAAAGCAGGAAATTCAGCAGATTGAACAGGCCTTGAAGTTGATCGATGCCGGAACCTACGGAAAATGCCAGAGATGCGGCAAGCCGATCGAGAAAGCTCGTTTGGAATTGCTTCCGTTCACTTCCTCATGCGTCGCCTGTGCCTGACACTCCCGGCACATTCTGAGCGAGCCTACAATCGGATTCGCGGATCTGATTCGTAGGCCCGGGAATCCTTATCATCAACGGATTTGTTGCGGCTCTTCTCAAGGTCTATTTGGAAGAGTTCCTGACCTGCTGTTGTTGGATATCTACCGGAGATACAAGCTTGGCAAAGTTCTGTGGGCTTGAAGCCAATTGAACGAGCGACTGCCTCAAGCGGCAGGTATCGCAGCGAATCGGCCTTCAACTCATGCGCCATTTGCGCCTGCACGTCGGCCGTCATTGGTTGTCCCATTTCCATAAAGCGTGGGGCGAAAAGTTGCCGAATCGATGACATGTCAATTCCATAAAAGCATGGTGCGATTATCGGCGGGCACGCGATCCGAACATGGATTTCCTTCGCGCCACCTTCCGTCCGAATTCGTTCCAACAACGCCGTCATTGTCGTCGAACGGACAATCGAGTCCTCAACCAAAATGACCTTTTTACCTTCCAGAATTTCGTTGAGCGGTGTGTATTTGATTTTAGCCCGTTCGGCTCTTGTTTCCTGGGTGTTCTCGATAAACGTTCGACCGCTGTAACGATTCCGAATTAAACCCTCCAAGGATGGCAAACCAAGCTCAAAAGCCATCGAGTCCGCAGCCGCTTTGCTCGTGTCGGGTACGGGAACGACGATGGTGTTTTCATCGATTTCAAATAGTGGGTCCGCAACCTCAAGTTTTGCAAGCTCAGCCCCCAAGGCCTTTCGCGCCAAATAGACGCTACGACCATCCAGCGAACTGGCAACATTGGCGAAATAAACCCATTCGAAAAAGCAATGCGCTCGGCCAAGTGTGTCAGCAAACTGCGAGATCTTGACCTTCCCGTCGCGAATCGTAATCGCGTGCCCCGGCGCCAACGACTCAATCTCATTCCGCTTAAAGCCCAAATTTACAAGAGCCACGCTTTCGCTCGCTGCCGCAAACAACGGGCCTTGGACGGCATAACAAAGCGGTTTGATTCCCAACGGGTCGCGGGCAACCAACATTTCTCCATTCGCATTAATTAATGCCAGCGAATAGGCGCCGTCGAGACGTCGAGAAACAATCCGCATCATTTCTTCCAGCGGGATTTCTGGCGTGTCTGTTAAGACCTTCGAAATTTGATGCAGGAGAACCTCGGTATCCGTCCTTCGCACCAAATGATGATTGGGCTCGGCCAACAATTCGTTTTCGAGTTTTTCATAGTTAGCGAGTTGACCATTAAATGCAAAACTGAACCACAGTCGTTTGTGAAAGTGATGATTCTCGAATGGCTGGGCATAACTTCGGTCGCTTTTCCCACAAGTCGCATAACGGACATGCCCAATCGCTGCCGGTCCGGTATAGGTCGTCATCAGGTTTTCAGCCTTCGCCGGATGCGACAATCGAAAGACCTCTTGAACTGCCCCCAAATCGCGATGTGTGTCGATCAACTGGCCATTGGCTGGAGTAGGATGATATCGCGACAAGCCCGCCGACAATTGCCCGCGATTTTGCATATCAAGCAACATTCGCGGAATCAATCGGGCGGCTGTGTTCTGATCGTTGGATGGCAACAGCGAACTGGTTGTAGCTGATGGAAGATGAAAAACTGCGGCTACACCACATTCGTGGAAAAGTTCACTCATTGGTCGCTCAAAAAAAAGTATTTGAAAACTGATCTAATTCTAGGAGCCCAGTGCCGTTTGCTCAATCGCCAATTCTCTGCGGCGATTCTGTCGAAATCGACCAATCGTGGCACGTTCGATTTCAGAAAAAGGAGAATGCCGTTCAGAAACTTCATTCGGCAACTTTTCAAGACGCCGTATTCCGCGGACAATGGCGAGTTCAAAATTTAACAAAAACTCCATTTTCCAAGACCGAAACGTGGACACGAAACTTACTCACCCCTGGCTGGCAAAACGCACCGCTCGCTTCGACAGTAGCGGAATTCGAAAAATGTTTGCGTTAGGTGCCAAGTTCCGCGATCCGATCAACCTTTCGATTGGTCAACCCGACTTCCCCGTACCAGAGTCAATCAAGGAAGACTTGTGTAAAAGCGTTAACGAAAACCGAAATGCTTACACTTCGACGGAAGGAATCTTGCAACTCCGTCAAAAGCTCGCCGGAATGATGGATCGACAATTTGGGGAAAATCCACATCGACGTGTTTTGGTTACCTCGGGAACCAGCGGCGCGCTGACCCTGGCACTCATGGCGATGGTGAATCCTGGCGACGAAGTCATTTACTTCGACCCTTACTTTGTGATGTACCCAGCAATTGTGGAATTAGCCGGCGGAGTAAGTGTGCCGATAAAAAACTATCCACACTTTCAACCCGATCTCGATCGCTTGAAGGCGGCAATTACCCCCCGCACGAAAATGATCATTCTCAACAGTCCCTCCAACCCAACGGGAATTTGTTGCGGTGAAAACGAGATGCGACAGGTTGCGGAACTCGCGGCAGAAAAAGGAATTTGTCTGGTCTCGGACGAAATCTACAGTCGCTTCAATTACGATACGCCGCACAAAAGCCCCGCCAGCTGGAATCCGAACACGATCGTGATCGACGGCTTCTCCAAGTCCTACGCCATGACGGGCCTTCGAATTGGATTCGTGCATGGACCAGCGGAGATTATCGACGCCATGGCCGAGTTACAACAATTCACGTTCGTAAACGCACCCTCGCCAGTGCAGTGGGCCGCCATTGGTGCACTTGATTTAGACATGCACGCCGAAGTCGATCGATATCGTCAGAAACGTAACGCCTTGATTGAAGGCCTGCAAAGACACTACGAGATTGAAGCGCCTGGAGGAGCCTTTTACGCGTTTCCAAAACTGCCGCGTGGTTTTTCGGGCGAAGCGTTTTTACAAAAAGCAATCGAGCACGAAATGCTGGTGATCCCGGGAACCGTTTTTAGCCAGAGCGATTCACACTTTCGAATTTCTTATGCGGTCGATGACCGAACCTTGGAACGCGGCATCGATGTGCTCGTCAAAATGGCCAAATGACGATCGTTCGTCCTAGGAAGCCACTTTTTGAAACTTGCTGCGGAACACATCGTGGTCGTTGACCAACATCCGCCGTTCAAAATGGGTGTGATAGGGTGCAGCCGGATCGACAAAAATGGGTTCTTCCGTGACTGGCCCCTTCAACTCCTTGTGTTGGGAAATTGTCTCGCAACCGCTTTGAAAATACTCGGCGACATCTGTCCAAAAGTGGAGCCAGCCACCGGGAATCAATACCCGTACGCATTGCTCGACGAACGAATCTGAAACAATGCGGCGTTTACGATGCCGGGCCTTCCACCAAGGATCCGGAAAGTAGATATGCACGTCGGTAACCGAGCTATCCTTTAAGAACAGCGCGAAGAATTTTTGGGCGTCGCCTCGAATCATTCGTGCGTTTTCGCGTTCCGCTTCGGCAAATCGATAGGCCGCATATCGCGCGTACTTTTTCGAAATTTCGATCCCCAGATAATTGCGCTCGGGATGGCAGCCTGATTGGTTTAGGATGAACAACCCTTTGCCGCTGCCAACCTCAACCTCTGTCGGCTGAATACGCGGAAACCAATCCTGCGGTTGAAAATCCGCTCCTAGTTCGACCAATTCGCTAAGGTGGCGGGAGAAGTCGATTGCCGGATCTAGCTTGGGAAGGATTCTACGGCCCATCCGGCAAACTTTCGGTTTACAAGGCAAACGATATTGCGATTGAATGCCGGGAGACTAAGTCTTGACTTTGCGACGCTTGAGGCGTTTGGCCTTTGCATTTGCAGGACGAGCGCCATGATTGGCTTTTTTCAATTTACGATGTGGCTTGGCCATAATTCAGCTCCGCGTCAGTAATTTTTTGCTTCAGGAATTGTTGTTTTGAACGCTCCATAGTTTAACTTCGAACTCAATTTCGGGCAATCCCGAGACCTTTTCGTCGCACGTTGCAACGCTCTACGATCATTTCTTTTCAGCGAGTAAAAGCGACCAACCGTTCGAGCAATTCACGGGGCTTGCCTGCAGCCAGCGACTCAGCCGCCAACTGTATTCCAGAACGCAGATTATCGGCCACGCCTACCAGCAGCAAAGCCGCCCCCGCATTCAACAAGACGATATCGCGCGGCGGTCCCGCCTCATTATTTAAAACCCCCTGGATCAGTGACGCACTTTGTTCAGGTGAATCGACGATGATCGAATCGAGCGATTGGCGGGCAAGTCCGACTTCTTCGGGAGTCAACGTGAAACGGCGAATTCCGTCGGAGCTGACGGCTTCAACAATGGACTCTCCGGCGATCGAGAGTTCGCCAAGCCCATTGTTGCCATGCACCACCCACGAGTGTTGAGTACCCAACTGAAACAAAGCTCCCGCTAAAAGACTTTGAGTTTCTCCTCGGCCTGCGCCCAGCAATTGGAAAGGGACCGACGCGGGATTACACAATGGTCCCAAGAGATTAAACACCGTTGGGAAAGGAAGTTTGCGACGAACCTCCATGATCCGTTTTACGGAAGGGTGAAAGAGTGGCGCGAAACAGAAACAGATGCCCAGTTCATTCAAGCACTCAGAAACAAGCTCGACGGGTGCATGAATGTTTACGCCTAGAACTTCCAGGACATCTGAAGATCCGCTCCGACTGGTTGACTTTTTGTTGCCATGTTTGGCGACGTTGGCACCAGCTGCTGCCGCAACAATCGCGACAGCGGTACTGATGTTGAACGTGTTCGCTCCGCCTCCACCTGTTCCGCAAGTATCAATCACGTTCTTTCGGTAAGTGACGATGGGCGTCATGTACTCGCGCATTGCCTGCGCAGCGCCGACCAGTTCGCTTACGGCCTCGCCTTTTTGGTAAAGGTTGGTCAGCAATTCCGCCGCGACACGTTCGTCCACCTGGCCGTTCATCATCAGGCGCACAATCGCCCGCATCGTTACAGGCTCCAGATCCTGCTTGGCTTGTGTCAGACTCGCAGCTTCGCGGAGAACGGAGGCAGAATCTAAATCATCGTCAAGGTTTGACATTGAGAGTCGTCCGGAGTTGCAAAAGATGGACCTCGTCGATGGCCATCGTATTTTTTCCTTGAGAATCGGTCCGCAACCGCTTAGAATCTGAACCAGTTTCAAAAATAACTTTTGCGGTTGGATGCGCGATGGCTCGAAAAATCATTGTAGACAGTGACATGGGAACTGACGATGCAATCGCAATTTGCATGTTGCTGTTCCATCCGGATCTGGAAGTACTCGCGTTGACGGCCTGCGAGGGCTGCGTTTCGGCAGTTCAAGCAAACAGCAATTTGCAGGCCATTCTGGCGGAACTTGACCCGGACCGATATCCGCGACTTGGCATGGCCTCCGAGACCGCCAATGCACCGCCGATTAATTCTTCCTACCTTTATGGCGATGATGGCCTGGGTAATTCCAATTTTGAAATTTCGGGAAAACAGCATCTCCTGCCGGCGGAAAAGGTAATTATTGAATGCATCCGAATGAACCCTGGAGAGGTCACATTCGTCGGCTTGGGACCGGCCACCAATTTGGCTAAAGCGCTGCGTCGCGATCCTGCCATTGAAGAGATGATTGGTCAAGTTATCCAAATCGGCGGTTCCGTTACGGGCATGGGAAACATCACGCCAGCCGCCGAATTCAACTTTTATTTTGATCCGGAGAGCGCTCGGCTCGTCCTCCACTCACGGACCACAAAACTGTTGTTGCCACTCGATATCACGCAGCAACTTCAGTTTGGTTTGGACCTGTTCGAATATTTGCCGGAAGAAGGTTCGCGGGTCGGCTATTTCTGCCGCCAGATCTTGCCCTTTGCGTTTCGAGCTTATCGACAACGACTTGGCAAGGAAATGATCACCTTAAATGATGCTGTGGGAGCGCTGGCTGTCATCAAAGCGGATTTGTTTGAGTTTACGCGCATGGCTGGCGATGTGGAGATCGAGGGCGAATTGACTCGGGGCGCGGTTGTGTTTGATCGCCGAGTGTTGCCTGAGTGGCGCATGAATGTCGACGTTGCCACCACAATCGACCTTGCCAAGGCCCGTCAGACAA
>JBEBGH010000230.1:0-8788 GCA_040081565.1 Pirellulaceae bacterium | reverse complement strand
CGAAGACTGCGGGACGAAGTCGGTCCGCTGGCGGACGAAGGTAGTTCAGGCGAAATTTCAGAACTCATGGTGTAGACTGAGCCAGAATTCGGATTGGAGTTTCCGAATGAGTGACGGAACAGACAAGCTAGTTCCAGTCTAGTTAGAGCCACCCAAAGTGCGAGTTCTTTCTTCTGGCATCGAAGCGTCAAAAGAGCCGTTTTTCCACAGAGCGGGGCGCCGTCGATAGGTTTTTAACGGTTGCAACAGGAAGGGCTGATTCGTGTCCGAGCAGGTGTCCTAAGGGGTCCATTTTTACCCCACCAAAGAGAAAAAAAGGCCGACTTTTCAGTCGGCCTTTTGTAACCCGTTTTTGAACGTCGTCGGGACGTTTTAATTGTTGTTACTAAAGAGGCGGAAGACGCCGCCGAATTGAAGGACCGAAATCATTGAGTTGATGAACAACTCGCGAGGTCGATACTCAAGCAGAATCAAATCGCCTGGCTTGATAATCACTCGTTGTGTTGGGTCGGCTATGCTGCATCGCAAATCGACCTCGATCGCCTTCTGTTGACAATTTTCGTTTCGAACAACGGTGACCTTGGTCGCTGGCATAATCGTTCCAATCCCTCGGAACCCACCACCAGCACTTGAACCGGCTGCAGAGGAAACGCTGCCACCAGCCATTGAGATCGCTTCCAGCACGTCAATTTTGTAGTCGCGTGGTAAGGGGAAGCGGCCGCCGTCCATTAAACCACCCGTGTAGAATACGTCCCGCTGACGGCCTTCAATGTAAATGATGTCACCGTCTTCCAAAGTGATTTCGGCTTCGCTCAGAGTCGGCATCAAGCCACCTTCTGGGCGGATCGGAATCCGTGTCACTTGGTTTACAGGAACTTGGGATTGATCCCCGATGTTAATCGCCTCAATGATCGCTTCAGGACTCTGCGTGGAATTATTCAGGGCTCCTCGCATGATGACGATTTCATTCTTGGCATTTTCACCAGGCATGCCGCCCGTTTCGCTCAACGCATGGAGCACATCGTTTTCGTATGCCGCCAACTCGATCGAAAACGTCTGACCCTGACGGGATTGGTCCACAAACAAATCGTTTTTTCTTAAGGCGAAGGTGCGAGTGTCATCCAAGTCTTCTCGAACGACCAGCACATTGTAGGTGCGTCGTTGCATCAGCGTGACGATGATTGCCGCGTTCTCTTTCTTCAAGATTTGGCGGTCTTTGGTGTAGGCGTCGCGAATCCGTGCCTCCGCTTGACCAAGAGTCAATCCAGCCAATTGAATTGGTTGAATCAAGGGCAAGGCGATGTAGCCGTCGTCGCGAATCGGCACCGGATAACCGAGCGCTGGGGGTTCGCCCGCTACTTCCGAGAAGTGTACGGGTGGTGGAACGGTGGCATCTCCTGTAATCCCTTGAATATAGATTCCCAAGGTGTCGCCCGAATCCAGGATGTACGCATCCGGGGGTGTTCGACGCAAGGACAAGAAATTGATCTTGGCAGAATCATCAAGGCAGCAATTTTGTGAAGCGTTCTCAACGCAATTCGGGGAAATAGTTTCTACGCGACACCGTCGGCATCCACTTGCAATCGAGAGGCACGCAAGTCCCATTAGGAAAACCATCAAGAAACCATTTTTGCAACTCATTGCAATTCTCCGAGAAAAAACGATTGCATTCATTACGCCTAGCGTAGGAGACGTAACGGCATGTCCTTCTTTTCGGCGAAATACCAATTTGAGGATTAGAAAGTCCTTACAGTTCCTGTTAGGCAATCTGGGAAAGATAAAGAAAAAAGCCTTGGTGGTCTCCCACCAAGGCTTTTGCAAATGTTTTGTATTTTTGAGTTAAAGCTTAGTTACCAGGACTTGCGTTGTTTCCCAAACCAGCCAATCCAACCAAGCCAACCAAAGGAAGCAGTCGTCCAAAACCACCACGACCACAATTTCCGCCACCTACTCCACCGCCACAAGATGAACATCCTGATCCAGAGGAGTATGAAGGTGCAGCAGCCATTGAGCTCATTGGCATGGAATACATTGAAGACATGTCGTCTGCAACAGGCTCCAAAGGCAAAGTGATTGCCGGTTCAGTCGATGGCTCGGCAGTCGCAGCAGCTTCAGCAGGAGCTTCGACGTTGATCGTTTCTGTCGAAACGTAGGTGTCTGCTGTTGCTGTAATTGTGTAGACGCCAGGAGCTACGTCAGAAAACGAGAACAGTCCCGCTTCGTCAGAAACAACCGAGTGAATCGTCTTGCCGTCTAAGGTTAACGTGACTTGAGCCTTGATTCCTTGAATTTCTTCGCCATTTTTCGTGACGGTCTTTCCGTAGAAGTCTCCGTCACCATTCAATTTGATGGGGCTTGGTTCTTGAGCAACAGCTTGACCCATTGCCAAACAGACGACGGCTGCAAATGCAAAAATTCGTAACATCGGAATCCTCATTACAAAGGTAGGGAATCTTTCGATTCGGTTAATTTTTTTCGCTTTGGGAACTTAACATTAAGTCGCCCCCGATCATAGTCATTAAAAACACCCCAGTCAACTCATTTTGCCAATTTCATCTATGAACCCCTCCCGCACTCGAAAAGCACCATCTACGGAGACCAAAGGAAATATCGCGAAAAACGCGATTTTTTTCGGCTTTTTGGTGATTCTATTCGTGGTTCCATGGGTAATTGGCGGAAATTATCCGTTTGTACGCTCCGCAATCTTGGGAATTTGGGGGCTTTTGCTGGTTGCTGGAGGACTTTTTGGGCTCCGGCCACGCCTTTTGAACTGCCTCACGCTGTTAGGAATTGTAGTTTTTTCTTTTGCCGGACTACAACTGGCCGGGTCGGGGAATTTTGGGTTTGAGAATTTGGGAAGTGGTCCCCATACAGTTTGCTGGTCGGAGTCTGAGGCCAGAATCATTGAACTTCTGATTCCCTTTTTAACTTTTGTTTTAGGATTAGCGCTGTTCAATCACCCGCATCGGGTCGACCGTTTTTTTGTGGTCGTGTTGGGATTGGGGATGGCGGTGAGTTTTTTCGGGATTGCCCAAAGGCTGGCTTGGAACGGCCGGGTGTATTGGTTTTATGAGTTGCTTCAAGGCGGATTGCCCTTTGGCCCCTTTGTGAATCGGAACAACGCTGGTGGATTCTTGTTGATCTGTTTGGGCGCTGTCTTTTATTTTTTGGCGCGTGCGGCAATCGTCAGCCAGCGCGAACGGGCCTTTGCGGACTTCATTCCGAATCGTCGGAAGAGCTGGCTGTTGAATTTTAAGGAGCGATTTCTTCGTGGTTTCGCCAGTGTCGAAACGACGTCGATGTACGTGCTGATCGCCAGCATCATTATCGTGTTAGGAGTTGTCGCATCGCTCAGCCGTGGAGCAATCGTTGGGCTGTTCATTTCAGCCGCATTGGGAATGTTATTGATCGTTCGAGTGCGCCCGACGGGATTAATTTTTGCGAGCGTCGTTTTTCTTTTGGCCATGGTCGTTGCAATCTGGTCGGAACAGCTGGACGCAATCCAGGGTCGAGTCGATTCATTGGTTGATATTCAAGAGGCAGCGGAACCACGGTTTGCGCATTGGCGCACGGTTTGGCCTTATGTCTGCGACAACTGGGTATGGGGCAGCGGATTGGGAACTTATCGTTTGGCGTATCCTGAATACCAGACCGAGACTA
The DNA here is from genome assembly GCA_040081565.1 of Pirellulaceae bacterium. Lineage (GTDB taxonomy): Bacteria > Planctomycetota > Planctomycetia > Pirellulales > Pirellulaceae > BJ22. The sequence continues at coordinate 5,128 of JBEBGH010000230.1, read as the reverse complement.
TGTTTACGCGTTGGTTTCAGCATGCGGAAAACCAGTATCTTGAGGCTTTGGCAGAATGCGGCATCGCCGGTTTGACTAGTTATGTCGCGATCTTTGTCGTTGGTTTCCTGTGGTGTCTGGGTTTGCTACGGCAAAAGAGCAGCACGAGCGTGGCGAGCGGGGTTGCGGGTTGCGTCGTGCTTTCCGGACAAATGCTGACTTCGTTTTTTGACTTCGGACTTTTCCAGCCAGCCAACCAAATTCTGTTCGCTTCGGTTCTGGCAGCTATCTACGGGCAAAAAAAATACGTTGATCACCTTAGCGATTTGAAACACGGGACGTCTGGAACCAGGACAGCCATATGCTCGGTTTTCACCACATTGGCGACGGTACTCTTGGGCGCGATCGGAATCGGCGCAGCGTATAACTACCTGCCAGTCGACTGCCGCGAGATGGCGGCACGATACCACTTGGGTTTTGAACCTGCAGCCAAAATGCCCGTCAAGGACCTCGAGCAATCAGAGCAGCTTCTGAATTACGCCAAGACCAGACGTCCTCAAGACCCATTCGTTCATTTCGAGCTTGGGAAATTGAATGTTCTGAAATATCGGGTTTCCGAATTTGATCGACTGTGGAAAATCTATTTGGAGAACGACGCTAACCGTGACCCGTCGACGCCGGAGGAAGCTCAGCGTCGGCGAATGAATCGACTATTCGGGGTGGATGCTCCACTAACCGCGCCGGTGCGCGAGGTTTGGCAGGTCGCGACGATTACCAACCTGCACCGCCTGGGTCGATTCTTGTTCAAACAATCCAAGCCAGACGAATTCCAGAAGCTGGCCGCAGAGATTCAGGGTTCGCCCCTGCTTCATGCCTACGCCGACTTTCAGCAGGCGATCGCGCATTGGCCGAAGCTGGGTCGGTTCTACTTTCCGCCAGCGGAATTGGCCGTTTTGATGGGTGATAGTCCAGAGGTTGAACGGAAGTTGGCCGATGAGACCTTGCGGCTTTGTCCAACTGATCCCGAGGCGCTATTTAACATCGGCTTGCTCTTCCACAACTCCGGGGACGACCAAAACGCCAGTGCTTTATGGAATAGAGTTCTCCGCTACACCCGAAAGTATGATGAGTCAATCATCAATATTTGCCGCAACGAAATGCCAGCGGGGGTGTTTCTCAAGGATGTCCTTCCGGAGGACCCGGATTATCTGTTCTGGATGACACAGAAGTATTTTTCGCGCGATGAGGACGTTTTGCCGCGTCGAATGATTATGGGACACACCGAACAAATCATAAAAAAATTAGCGAAAACCGACGCGACTAACTACTATTGGATTGGAGAGTTACATCGCTTTCGAGGAAATCTGGAAGCTGCCGTCGAAAACCTCACCAAAGCAGTTGCAGCGGAGCCTCAACGATTTCGTTGGCGACTCTCCCTGGTTTACGCCTTGCGTGATCAGAAACGGTGGAGCGAAGCGCGTGAGCAACTCAAACGCTGTAAACTCTTGCAGGATGCAAACCAGGAACTTGTCATACGATTATTGAATCAAATCCGGCGACTCGAAAGTCGTGAGATGATCCAAGGGTTACCTGCCGATACCTCGACCCCAACTACAGCCACAGATAAAAAGTAATAATAGCCACCCCGGCTATTTTCGATCAACGGAGATTATTGTTAATGTCAATTGACGCTGCCAAAACATCGCACGCACTCGAGAGCTACCAGCTGGATCTGTTCGGTATGCTTCGCCGAAAATTTTGGGCGATCTTTTTTTTCGTGCTGCTGGGATTGGGCTTGGCGACCCTGTATTACTTCAAGATGCCCAAGACCTTTCGCTCGGAATCCAAAATCGTGATTGAGGAACGTCAACAGGCTCCCTCGCTCGACGCGGCCGAAGGCAAGGCTCTCGTTGCGCAAACTCCGGTTGAAAAATATGTTGAGATCCTAACCAGCGAAGCGGTCCTGTTGCCGGCCATCAACAATGGCAAGTTCTTCGAATTACTTTCCTTTCAAAATACCGAAGAAGAAATTCTTGAGATCGTCCGGGAAAATTTGCAGGCCAAGGCAAAAGATACCAAAACAAAATCACCAGGCGTGATCAACCTCAGTTACGACAGCCCGGTCCAGGAAGAAAGTCAAAAAATCTTGCAACAGATTGTCGCCGAGTTTGACTCGTTCATCGAATCATCTGCCTCCAGCCTCGGCGATAACATCATGAAGACTTCGTTGAAGCATCGAGACGAAATCGAGATTCAGCTCAAAGCGATCGACGAACGGATTGCAAAAATCAGCAATTTGCCCAACCTGCAATTCCGCGATGGACATGTGGTCAATCAACATCAGGAACAACAGCTCAAATTGCAAACAGAATTGGATGAAATTCGCCGCCAACGCACGCGCATCGAAGCACGGATGAACAAGATGCTTGAGGCCAAAACGGCTGGAATCGTCAACGATGAAATGGCATTGGACGCTCTGCTCGAAATCAACGACGGTTCGCTCGGCGCTTACGTCATTACCCACCAGGAGTTTGTGAAGCTTGTCATCGAAGAGCAAAAACTGATCGCTCAATTTGGGGCTGAGCACCCGGAACTCGTTAATATTCGCGCTCAAATCGAACGGGTCGACCGACTTCGTCGCCAGGAGCTGGCCGCCATCCGGGGAAATCGAGACGAAAACGTGGCCTTGGTCGACGTGGTGATCGCCCACATGCAAAATCGAATCGACATTAATAAAGCGGAAGAGACCAGTCTGCAACAGGAAATCCTCGAGGAACAAAAAAAGGCCTCAGCCATCAACCAGGATGTCTTGGCGCTTGAGTCTCTCCAACAAGATCGGACACGCCTCAGCAATAATTTGGGTATCGCGCTCGATCGCCTCAAGGGTTATGATGCCCTCCGCGAATTCAACTGGCGCGAACTCAAAATGCTGGATCCCCCCAGCGCGGGCGAACAGTACACTCCCAATCTGCTCATCAGCCTCGCCGTTGGACTGATCCTCGGTGGGATGCTGGGAGTGATGTATGCCTCGATCAAAGAATTTGCCGAAAAGACATTCCACAGCAGTGAACAAATCGCTCAAGTGCTGGGCACACCCGTCCTTGCTCACGTTCAAAAATTCTCGACTCGATTCAACCGTGAAAACTCGCACAAGGACATCGCCACCGATGTAATTTCAATACATCGCCCAGAATCGCCGTGGGCGGAGTCCTACCGAACCCTGCGAACCGCGATGTTTTTCCGAGCGCAAAAATCCAAAGCCAAAGTTCTGCAAATCACCAGTCCTTTGCCGAGCGACGGAAAATCTACGACGGCCGCTAACGTTGCGGTGGTGATCGCGCAAGCCGGCCGGTCGGTCGTCCTCGTGGACTGCGATTTGCGCAGGCCAACACAACATAAACGTTTTTATTTGGACAACGATAAAGGGATCACGTCCGTAATCGCTGGCGAAATGAGCCCCGATGAGGCCATGTATTCGACATCGGTCGACAACCTGACGCTGTTGCCCAGTGGACCTCTGTTTACTAATCCCTCCGAGTTGCTTTCGTCCGATGGCTTCCAAACACTCATTCAATATCTTCGGGACCGATTTGAGTTTGTCATTATCGACTCGCCTCCAGTCTTGCCGGTCACCGATCCGTGTATCATCGCGAATTTCGTCGATGGGGTGTATGTCACGATTCGAATCCGCAATGGGGTGCAAGTGAATGCTCAACATTCGATCGAAGCACTTGAAACGGTTGGCGCACCGGTTTGTGGCATCATCGTGAACGGAATCCAGCCGAAAGATGCCAAAACCTATCAGTACGGCGAGGGCTACGGATATGGTCGCAACCGATATGGCCGCAACAATGCCTACTACACCAGCGACGCCAAGACCAAGGGCAAGCTTAAGTCTCGTGCCCGTGAGAGGGATCCAGCCGAGGCCAATTAGTTTTGCGCACGTTGAGTGCCAAAATCATTTGGCCGCGTTCGATTTCTGGGCCGGTTGAGCAAGTGCGGTCTTCAAACTCGCCGCAATTTGCAAGTGCAACTTTTCATCGCCCTCGACCGGTGCAACGGCCAGGATCTCGACTCCAGGCACTGAGCCAAGGAATTCCCTCGCCCACCGATTCGCTTCCTCGTACCGGCTGGACTCGGTTTTGTTGGAGGTTACGGCGGGAACCCAAATCACTCGCGCCTTGGTCTGTTGAAAGCCCTGAACCCAGCGCTCAAGATTTGCCTGATATTTTTCGCGCGACGAATCATCTTCGGCCGGCACGACGTTGAACACAATCACATCCCAACTGCGGCCTGGCGACCGATAGTCGCCGAGCCAGCAGCCGATCCGCTTCCAGGCATCCGATCCGTCGGCTATCTCCGGCGGGTGGTGACAGTTGAAGGATTCCGACAGATTACTGCATAACGACCGATGCCATCCAACCGAGACTTCGTCGCCGAGACTGAGTAGTCGCGGCAAGCCAGGACGATCGAACCGCCGCGAATCGAGTGTTCGGCGAAACTTCACGGTCTGCGCGACCCAGCGGTTGTCGATCAGGTGTGCTTCGAGATCCACATCGGTTTCATGCGATTTAAGATCTTGAATCGAAAAACCATCGAACGTCGCCGCGCGATCCCCCAAACGAATCCAGGTTTTCTCACCGCCTAACTCAATCGCCACCTGATCGCCTTCTTTGGCTTCGAGAATTTTTCCCTGGACCGTTAATGAATCCGCCGCGGGCGATTGCGAGTCTCGCGGCGATCTCGTCACTCGATAGCGAACCAGCATCTTTCGTTTGTCGTTCCATAGTCGAGTGAATTCCGCGCGATGAGCAAACGAACCCTCAAGGTATAAGTCCTCAGGTAAGGGCACATCGACATACAGGTTGCCATGCGGGTCGCCATCTCTCGCCGATGCCAACAGCTCCATCTTCAATACCCGGTTTTCCCAGTCGAACTGCGGTCGTTCAAGTTGTTGTTCAACAGGTGTCGTCGAGGGCAGATGGACGTCGAAAACTCCATCAGTGGTAGTGACTCGAATACTGTATTTTTTTTGCTCGATGACGGCGCCGACAATCTGTCGTTTTTCGAGAGGTTGGGCCCAGGACGTGGACGATGCAGGGATCGTCGACAACGCGACCATCAACCAGGAGAACGCCAGAGGTTTTGC